>CAYZFJ010000022.1:17759-29176 GCA_964477705.1 uncultured Myxococcia bacterium
ACTTGATCCCGGGGATCACGTCCTTGAGCAGATTCACATAACCGGCCATGTCATCGCATGACTCGAACAGATCGGCGAGCTGATCCCAGTCCTTACGTTCAGTGAGGATATTTCTAAGTACGGAGAGGGCTTCAGCGTCCTTGGGAATCGCTTCGAGCACCTGGTACCACACGTCCAGGGTCTCATCCTCCCGTTCGGGAATGTTGGCAAGAAGCTGCCCTAATCTGCGCAGGGCGCCGGTTCGCTGGGCGGCATCCTGGCCATCTTCGCCCACCATACGCCTGTACAGTTCGATGAGGCTTTCGTTCTGTCCGGTCTGGGTATACAGCTTGTCCAGGGCTTCCACCACCCCGATGGGCAGCGGCTCGCCTTCCAAACTGCCAGCGTTGAGGCGTGCTTCCCACAACCCGATGGCTTCATCCGGTTTGCCCAGCTTGTCGGAGGCCAGAGAGGCCATCTCTTCATAGAGGGGCAGACTCTCACCGGTAGAGATGATAGCAACCTTCTTGTTCAGCACATTGAGCAGGTTGCGCCAGTCCCGTCGTTGGCGATAGATCTTTTCCAGTGCGTCGATGGCAGGGCCATCTTCGGGATCAATGTCGAGAATATCTTCCAGGGGGCGGATTGCTTGTGATGCGTTGGAGAATTTGGTGAGCCAGAGGTCGGCGACCCGGTGGAGCAGGGTAGTCTGCTCTTCGGGCGAGACTGCGATGGCAACCTTTTTCTGGAGAACACCGATCAGGTCATTCCACCTGCCGCCTGACTCGAATTTTTCGGCCAGAGCGTCCAGTGCTTCCATGTTGGCTGGATCCAGGGCCAGGATTGCATTCCAGGTGTTAATGACCATCACATCTTGGCGAAGGTGATCCCTGTAAATGGCAACGATTTCACGGTAAAGGTCACATTTCTCAGAGATCCGGTGGGCTTCCAGGTTCTGAATCTCATCTTTGTATAGCTCAAGGAGAGCATTCCACTTGCCGGTGGCCGTATAGAGCCGTCTCAGGTTTTCGCTGGCTTCCTCATGGTTGGGGTCTACTTTGAGGACCGATTTCCATACATCAGCGGCCTTGTCCTTGTTCTCCAGCTTCTCCTCGGCAATCTCGGCCATCTCCCTTGCCAGCATAATCCTGGCGGCAGGATCTTCTTCAGACTGTTGAAGGCCGGCCAAGGTAGACAGGAGCCGGGTCCAGTCTTTCAACTCATGATAGTAAGCCCGGTAGAAGTCCAACATGAGGGAGTTGCGTGGATCGGAGAGCTTAATGCGGCGGAAATACTTTTCAGCGCTCTCATAATCTGACCGCTTCTTCCAGTGGATGGTCCCGATATCGATGAGCAGCTCCAGCTCTTCGCTGCTCTTGCGTCGCAGCTTGAGGGCCTTCTCGTAGGCGTCTACCAGAAGATCCCACTGCCCCTTGTGGGCACAGACTTCCTTAAGGTACTCAAGGGATTCGCTGCTGCCTGGGTCAAGCTCCAGAATCATGTTGTGGTAGCGGGCTGCGCCATTGGTGTCTCCTGCCGAGTCACGCAGCTCAGCCAGATCCCGCAGAATTCCGAGGCGATCTTCCTTTGAGGCGGTAGTGGACAAGCTCGCTTTCAGCAACTGCTCCGCACCGTCGTCATTTCCCACTGCTTTGTAGTGCTGGAGCAGGAACTTGGGGACCCGGTTGTTCTTTGGGTCCAGGGCGGTGATGGCCTGGGCGACGGCTTCCACATCCGGGCTGGCAGGGTCCTCCCGTACCAGTACTTCAGCAGCCTTCAGATAGAGGGCGATGGCCTTGTGGCGGTCAGCACCTTCCGCATCCTGCCGGTACTGTGCAACCAGCCTGGGCCAGTCTCTCCTGATCTCCTCGACCTGGGCCATTCCTGCTGCGGCCTCATCGTTGTTTGGGTCCAGTTCCAAGGCTTTACTGAACTGATTGAATGCAGAATCATCATCATTCAACACCAGGTAGGTCAGTCCCATGGCGGCATTGATTTGGGAAAGACGTGCCGGATCTTTGGTAACTCTGGCTTCCAGTTCATAGAGCCTGATCACCATCTGGGGGTTGTTCTGCTCCCGATAGATGTCCCTGGCTGCATCAAGGGCTTTCACATTGCTGATGTGAGTTTTGAATGCCTTCTGGAACGTGGCCATGGCCATGTCTCGGCGGTTGAGCCTGTGGTACCAGACCTGTCCGGCCGTGAATAGACACTCGGAGGCATAACCCTTGTCAGCAGAGGGTGAGTTTGCCCGGCTTTCAAGTTCTCTGGCCAGCTTCAGCCACAGATCAGCCGCTTCCTTCTCTCCCAACTGTGCAGCGTAGTCCGTATAGTGACCGAGCAGATCATCAAACTGGCCAGCATTGAGGAGTTGAAGTCGAAAGCTTTCAAAGGAGTCTCTATCCATGTCGCCTGTCCTCTAGGGTTGAATGGTTGCCGCCTTCACAGGACCGCCGGGTTGCAGCAGCAGTTGCGAGCAGTAATCCGACGGTTCTGGTTGTTCAATTTTCACACACCAATTAAATAGCTAGTTAAATAACTAATTGACTTTCTTGCCAACCTAGTAACCAACAAAATAACGAACTAATAAACTAACGAAGCCGCTCCAATCGCCTTGATTCTGGGTCTGAGTTCCGTTCAGGAGTCGATTAGGGTTGTGAATTGGATTGGATGGGCTATGGAACCTGCCACACCAGTTTCCCCTCGGCTCTGTTTGGGGAAGAGTGGATGTGACACGTCGGTCCCGTCTCGGGTTGTTTTTCGGAGAAAAAAGTGAGTGTTTCCCAAAAAAATAGTGGCGAAAATTTGAAATTTCATCAGCCACATATAATTTGGTCACAATAGTATTGTTGCATTCAGTTGCTGAATGGGTCCAACCGCTGGCTCTGCAGATGTATGCCGGATTTTTCGGCAGAAACTGCTTCAAGTGGAGCTCCATCATCTGTGGGTACCGTATCCATCTTCTTGTGGACAGGTAACCGGTTGCTTGTGCCTGCAAAATATCATGTGCCTGTCTTTAGCGGAATGAGTGGAAATTCCGGCTTTTTTGACAGTCCATGCACCATATCAGATCAGACCTAAAAGGGTCAATCGCGCTATTGGCCAGTATGGCGAAGTTCTCCATCTAAATGTTGAAATTACCGCAAATTCTGGTAATTAACGCACCTGTCATCGCTTCCATTTCAACTATTACCCCCATGTGTGGCGATCCATTCCCAGCAGGATGACGCGAAAGTCTCGTGTCAGTTATCCAGCTTCAGGGCGTAAGGGCTTGAGCCCGCCCATCATCATCATTAGCTGCTGCCTCTCTTTTATTCTTGGTGCTGCCAGCCACAAAGAAAAAGGGCAGGGCCATGATACACTGGAGAATCAGTTGCAGGGAATGCAGCACCAGAACATAGACCGCACCTCGGGTGGCTACAACTGCCGGAGCAAGAAACAGGGATAGCCCCTGACTGGCAAAGAACTCGAAATTGCCGATGAATCCCGGGCCGGCAGGGATGATGAACCCAAGCCCCAGTACACCCATTACCGCAAACGCACCCGACAAGGGCAACAGCTGACTTCCGCTGGACTGGAGCCCGCAACAGAAGAAAAGAACATAGTATCCCAGACCGTTTAGAAACCAGTAGAGGGTCGTATAGGCGATGAATTTGATGAATTTTTTGTGACCTGGATAGCAGGATAATCCGCTTACAAAAGAGAGCAGTATCTCTGAGAGGCGACTCGCCAGCTTACCTTGGCTGAATCTGCCGATTATTTTCTGGGTAAAGTGGATGAATGTGGGACCCCTTCGGTTAATAAGCACGCTGAGCAGCACCAGAGCCACAAAGCAGAAGGTAGCCCCCACCGCTATGGGTAACAAAAAAGATGGGACATTGGGAAACTTGGTAGTGGCCAGGACCAGAGCCAGCATCAGTGAGATGAAAACTCCATCAACCAGCCTCTCAACGACGCAGGTGGCCAGAGCAGAGGACATTCTGATCTCAGAGTGGCGTGATGCAAGCCAGGGCCTTACAAATTCTCCCAGCCGTACTGGCAGCAACAGGATAGCCATGAATCCAACCAGTCCACTCTGGAACAGGTGGAGGGGGCGCAGTTTTCCGAATTGCCGCAAGAGTATACCCCAGCGGATTACCCTCACCGACTGGGCCAGAAAGAAGATTAGCACATAGGGCACCAGCCACCAGAGCTTCATTCCGGTTACATTAATTGTCGCACCGAGGGAATGGTCCAGTGCTGTTGTGGTGTCGTTGATGGTGGAGCTGGGTGTGGAGCTGGGTGTGGAGCTGGACGTGGTGCTGGGTGTGGAGCTGAAAGCGGCGCTGCCCAAGTGGAATCGGCTCTGCTGGAAAGCGGCAATTGAGGCATAGGCTCCAGATGTATCCGCATCGGCCTCTTTCCTGTGGTCTCCCTTTGGTGCACCATGGTTTTGGACGCGGTCAGGATTCTGCCCGGATTGCTCCTCACGGGTGAGGTCCGGCGAAGCAGATAGCTGTGAGGTGGATGAGCTGAGCCTCATCCATCCATCAACAGGCAATAGCTGTTTCGGGTGGGCTCCCTCATCTGTGGCCATAATTGGCTGAATAAGCCACTTGCCATCCAGGGATTGATCAGGATCTCCAAGGGCAGGAAATGGGGCCTCATATATGGCAATTTTTCGTGGCAGCCGCCCATGGTCAGAGCCGATTCGTTCCTGAAGCTCGAGTTGATAGGGTTCGGTAGCACTGATCCGTTTCTGTTGTAGATTGACCCGGACCGAGTCTTGCATGGCAATTGGACTGGAGAGCAGAACTTCCATCTGGTCTGGGAGGTCATCATCGCCTGCGAGCATCACTCCCACGACGGTGTGGGCAGGGTCCCGGGGCAGGAACGAGGTCATCATCCCGTCCCAATCCCAAGTACGAACCGTCAGGTAAAGGAAGGTGAATCCTATCGCCAGACTGAAGAGCACCTTAATAGAGGTCCCTTTTTTACCCTCAAGAATTTTCATCGTATGTGTGTCCGTCCTGAAGATTCACCAAATTGATTACTGTCACCGACACAGGAAGAGGCTTTGGCTCCTACCACCATTCATCCACATCCTCAGCCTTGATCCGGTTCATGGTACCTGTTTATGCAATCATTGCCAGCACCAGTTCGATGTGCTCATGCAGGTCGATTACGACTTCATCTGCAAACATTTTAAAATGATTGGAGGTTCTCAATAATTCCTCAATAATTCCGTGGGGCGTTCCGATAAATATCGATTTCGCATCTCATGGCCAAGCAGTTTTTCGCTGCGAAGCAGACCCGGCTCTAGCCAGAGTCCAATATCTGCAGGGCTATGCACATCAGTAGCGAGGACGTCGATGAGCCCCTTTGCGATTAGCTGTTCTGCTCGTTTGCGGATCGCTGTTCCAAATTTACCGCCCAGAGAGCAGAGGCTGATCTGAAAGCGGATTCCCATATCATTCAATTTCCTGAAAGTGGAAAAAGAGATCCAGGAATACCTCTCGGGATGGGCCAGCACGATTGAGTAACCGCCGGTCTGAATATGAAAGAAGACCTTATCCAGTTCAGAGATCATTGACGGGGGCAGTTCAATCAGCAGATTGGGGCTATCTCCCATGGGCAGCACGCCGTTGGTACGGGTACGGTGGTAAAAGCTGGAATCAAGATAATGTTCCGCTCCTGGGCTGATGGTGACTCCCATTCCCCGGGCGTCGATCTCTGATTGTAGCTTGCCTACCTGTTTGCGGATCTCCTCAGGGGTGTTAGCCCATTTGCTTTCCCATATATGAGGGGTAGCTACAATTTTGCTGAATCCTAATGATTTCAGGCCGGCCACCATTTGGATAGATTGGCTCAACTCCTGGGGACCATCGTCCAGACCAGGCAAAATGTGACAATGGATGTCGGTCAACATGGGGTTCATTATATCCATTACCGTTCTGCTTACAATCACATTGAATCACTGCCTTCCATCTCTATGTTGTCTGGTGCCTGCTCTCTGCTGCCAAGTGCCGGCGGTAGGTGGATGGGTGGGTAGGGAAATGTGAGGTAGGAAAAGTTAGAGGAGTGAGCAAAAATGTTGGAGTGGGTTTTGCATATAAATTCAACACTGTCATTGAAAAAATATGTTTCCGTTTGTGGGTAAAATCTTGGAGAGCGCCTGAATTAACAGATGGTGCAGTTGATTTTATCGTGTTCGAAACCTATAATTTGGGCACAGGATCAGAATATTGTTCCTGGTCTTGGAGGTGTCAAATGCTTGATGGATTCATTATCGAGCAACTACGAAAATGGGAAGAAGAGAAAGCCGCCCAACGGGAGAGGGGGAGGGTTGAGTTGCAGCTTTCTATTGAGCCTCCTGTCGAGTTAGATTGGGAAGGCGAAAATCAGGAAAAAGAAGAAAAAAAGGACAGAGGAACTACTACCATCAGCGTACTCTGATCACAACTTGAGGCGGAGGACGCCCATTACGCTGAACTGCTCACCCGATTCAGGAATCCCATATAAATATCCCACGTTGCCTTGAACACCCACGTTCAGAAACTTGAGAAACTCATAGTCGATGCCTGCGTGCAATGAGCCATCCAGTCCACGATGGCTAAGTGGTTGTTGCTGGGAGTGATCCAATTGGGGAATGTCTATTTGGATGACTCCCACTGTAGGCCGTATGTACAGCTCCAGGCTCGAAATGGGAAAGCTGAGATTCAGGCCCAGACCCAGTTCTTGGGATTCACCACCTCTAATATAGGTGCGGGTGTCATAGAATCCCTGGATGCCCATTAATTCCAGCCCAACTGTCCAACCATATGAGAGCCCTTTCAGGTTTTCGGAGATCTCACCGTAACCAGCCTGCCCCTGAACGTATGCCCCAAAAGGGGCAGCCGATGCTGTGGTTGAGCAGAATAGCATGGCCAATATCAGGGCCTGGGCAAAGGCAATGGTCAGGGCTTTGTGTGTGATATTCTTTACTGCCATACGTGGCAGAATGCAGTGTCTCATTAATGTGTCTCCTGGTGCCTGATGCCATTTTTCACGAATGGCAGAAATTATGTATCAGGTGTAGGACAAGTTGTCAGGAAAAAAGCGAAACGGACTTTACGGGGAATGATCAGAACAATTCAAAATTTATTTATTTTTTAGGCAGGGAAGAGGCTAGTCAGGAGCTAGTCAGGGGCCGGTTGCGTATGGTTCTGTAATCAGTTGTTCTGTTGTTCAGCGGCGCCCCTGAATACTGTACCGCCTGCGGTCTGCTGAAAGTATACGGTACCGCTGTCATTGCCCAAGGTGGTGACTGGTGTGGAGAACTGGGAGCCGTCAGGGAGGTTGTCTCCAATCAAGGCAACGATAATGTTATTGGGAATCGACTGGGCTTTGGCACCACTCACCGTGGCACTTTGCCCAGACTCGGTGGTGTGCATGCCTATACCTGCGTAACCCGATGGTGAAGACTGAAATCCAAAGATGATCCTGTCCGAATCCGGGCTGGACACGGCTGCTGGGAAGACGTCAGCGAGCTGCAATCCACCGTCCAGCCTGTCGCCGGGCACAATCACCCCCATGACCTCTCCTGTCTCAATGTGTATGGAATAGATGCCTGTTGCATCGCCATCTTTCCCATCAAAAGATATGGTTGCCATGACTGTTGTTGTGTCTGACCTCTCATTCGTGCGGGAGTTAAAGAGGCTGCAACTGGACACCACATCACCTGATCCCTGTATGGTGTTGCCTTCCATAACCAATTTTCGGGGTGGATAACTGTCCGTGAAAGGTGCGACAAAAATGCCCTGCTTTCCTGCTGCAGTGGAGCCCTCAAAGATCACTGAACCATCTGCTCTAACCATAAACTGGTTAATGGCAGTCAGCGCACCGAAACTATAGCTGCCATCGCTGCGCCAGGCGGCCTTCCACTGGCCATGGCCAACACCCGGGCCGTTGGCGTTGCCTGGCTTCCAGACGAACAGTCCCCATTTACCACCAGACAGGTTAGCCTGGAAGGCAACGTGGCCGCCCCCGCCCATGAGGACCGTACCGAAGCATGTGCTGAAATTCCCGCCGCCAGGAGCTGCGCTCCCCTGGGATGAGGCGGTGCGCAATTTTCCACCGGAATACACAAACGCAGCCCTCTGATCGGGGAGACCAAAGGGAGTTCCACACCAGCCAAAATCAAGATTGGCGGTTATGGAATCCATTCCCACTGTGCCAATGCGCAACCCACCGGGGGCTTCATAGTTCTGCCGCACCAGTGCTACAGGCGGGGCCACAGGTGTTTGTGCCATATCGATGATGAATACACCCGAATAGCCCCAGGTGTGCCCTATGAAGGCTAGTTTCCCTTGGGCCACCGGCAGGAATGTGCCAAAGCTGCGGAACGCTTCACGAAATTCATTTCGGTTATATCGCTCTATCACCTTATGGGGGCTCATTGCGTTGTTGTGAACTCGATGGATAGCCAGCCTCTCGCCGTCGTGGTGGCTGGCGAAATACAGTTCGTCTCCAGCGGTTCCCATTACCGGCGAATGGATACTGCCGATGGGCCAGGAGCCGGTGGAGCCATCGGGGTTGTTGTCGCCAGGGGTTGCTACCTCGTGGAAGGTGTAGGTTCCCACCGGGGAGCGGATGACTGACACCTGGAAGGTGCTGTCAGCAGTCGCCTTGCCGTCAGAAGCACGGGCTGTAACCGGCCATGTTCCCATGGCCAGCGAAGGATCCCTCGGACTGATGAATATGAAGCTGCTCGGCGGAGCTATGGTGACCCATGATGGCTTGGCAGGCAGGGAGTAGGTGAGGGTGTCCCCATCAGGATCATTGAAATACAGGTTGAGATCTATGGCTACAGTGCCACCCGTGTGAATCTCCTGTGGGGGCAGGGGAGTAGTGACCACTGGGGAACGGTTCGATTGGCGCACGTTAATAACTGCTGTGGCGGTGGTGCTCTGGGGTGGATTGCCGTTATCCATTGCCCGGAATATTACCTGATGGGTTCCAAGCTGGTGCCCGCCTGGTGTCCAGGTGAGGATAGCTGTTGCCGGGTCCATGGTGGCGCCAAGGGGGGACTGGTCAAGTTGGAGCTGGACTGTGTCGCCATCCGGGTCATGTGCGTTCACCTTGAGGATTACCACCTGGCCGGTGAGGGCGACCACCTGTGGCCCTGGAGTGATGTTCATGGTGGGGGGACGGTTCACGTCAGCAATGGCGATGGTGATGGTGGTGCGGGTCACCAGGTGCCCGTCGGATGCGGTTATAATCATCTGGAGCACACCAGCCTGGGAGTAGGAGGGGGTAAACGTGAATTGGCCGGTGGAGCCCTGGCTGTTGAATGTGGCGTTGGCGGGAAGTCCGCTGACGCCCAGTGTTACCTGGTCTCCGTCCGGGTCTGTGGCTTCAATATGGAACTCCATCTTCTCCCCTTCGCTGATGGTCCAGGTGAGGTGGTCCGGGTTCATGGCCAGGATTGGGGGGTGGTTTTCAGCAGGGGTGACCATGATAGTGACCGTAGATTGGGTGGATTTGGCCCCGGCGGTAACCTTGAATGTAATCTCGTGGGTGCCGGTCTGGTCCGGTGTGGGCGTCCAGTAGAACTGTCCGGTTTCGGGGGTGAAGGTGGCTCCCGTGGGGAGCGGGCTTGCTTCCAGCGCTGCAACAGTGCCGGCGGAAGTCCATGCGCCTGCCACGATGCCCAGCTCCTGCCCAGCCCCGATGCGGTGGTACAGATCGGGTGGAGATAGGGTCAGGACCGGTTCGCCCGGAATGGTGAGCACTGTCAGGGTAACATCCTCCTGACTGTGGTCGATCCCATCCCATGCCTTGAAGGTGATGGTCTGGGAACCGATATGTTCAGGGGTGGTGTCCCAGATGAATATGCCCTCACTGTAGGTGGCTCTGTCAGGGAGGTTTTCGGCAAGGAAGGTGACAGGGTCTCCGTCCGGGTCGGATGCTGTGGTGGTGAAGGAGAGCCTGGTGCCTGCTCTTACTGTCCTGTTACCAATGAAGTCCAGGATGGGGGCCTGGTTTGTTATCGCGATGGTGATGGATGAGGAGCCTGTTGCACCCATGGTGTCGCTGGCGGTGGCGTTGATGGTGACTTTGCCGGGGGCTGGTGAGAGCAACTCAGCCTGGGTTTCGCTCACGGTTGTAAGGCTAGCTCCGGGAGGGAAACCGGGACCGAGGGAAAAGTGGATCTCTGTGGGGCCGGTTTCCGGGTCCATCACTGTGGCCTCTATGATGGCTGGGGTGTTGCGATTAGCGGATTGGGGGGCGTCCAGGAATACCTGCGGTTTGAGGTTGAGCGGAAGGAACAGGTTGCAGGTGGCCTCCCTGGGCTCTGCCCCGGACGCAGATGTTGCTACGGTGAGGCTGAGCTCTTTCGGCTCTTCGCCGGTAAAAGCGCACCTGATAGTGGAGGAATGGAGAGTGCCTTCGATAATAGTACAGCCGGGTACATCCCAGGTATATGAGAGGGTTCCGCCAGCAGGATTGCGTGAGGTGCTACCGTCTAAGAGCACAATGGTGGTGGTGTCTGCTCCCTCGTTAATTATGTGGGGGTGGGCAGATATCACAGCCTCTAAGGTCTGGGGCGCCTGGGAGTCGCCTTCGTCGTTGAGGCCAGTATCTCCCTCTGTAGTGGCGTCCGTGTTGACATCTCCATCCTGCTGTTCTGTAGTGGATGAGGGAATGTAACCGCTGTCTCCGCACCCTGGTGCGAATAATATTGCCATGGTGTTGAGCATCAACAAGGCTGTGAACAGCGTGATCAGTCTGCCCAAAGAGTTGGGGAGGGATATAGGTATGGGCATTGGTGAGCGGGGCGTATGGGACCGTAAAGAGCAAGGGGGCATGATATTGGTTTCCATTAGGTTCCCCTGGGATTTTGTTTCGAATTGAACATCAGGAGCATATGAACGGATGCATCGGATAAATCTACCATTTTCGAGGAGCGCAAACAAGTTGCAAGTTGCAAGTTGCAGGTTGCAAGTAACAAGCGAGAAGCGGGAAGAGGGAAGCGGGAAGCGGGAAGCGGGAAGCGGGAAGAGGGAAGAGGGAAGCGGAGGAAATGGTTGCTCCCTATGAAATCCGGTTGGAATTGCCCGGTCTGCAGGGACGTTGAGAGGCTTGGGGTTGGGGTTGGGGTAATGATTAGGCTGGATTTGAGACTGATATGGGGCCGGGCAGTGGGGGAGGGCGTGCTTCGGAGCAGAGGGCTGCTCATGTCTGCAACTCTGTTCGGGCAGAGTTGGTGGCTGTAGTCTGACTGGCTTTGCCTTGAAAGCCACCTGCAGGGGGTATGTGTGTTCGGTTAAACTTCAATACCATGCCGGGTCTGGTGCCACACCTCCCCACCCACCCCAAACCCCCCTCCCAACGCCTGTAGGGAGGGGCACGGCATGCCGCATGTGTGTTCGGTTAAACTTCAATACCATACTGGGTCTGGTGCTACACCTTCCCCC
>CAYZFJ010000023.1:0-28903 GCA_964477705.1 uncultured Myxococcia bacterium
CCGATGCTAGCTTCAGCCTCAGCACCCTCAGCACCCTCAGCACCCTCAGCACCCTCAGCACCATCAACACCCTCAACGCCGTCACCTTGACCACTGCCCATCACTTCCAGAACGGCGATCTTCCTGTCCAGCGCTCCAAGAACATCTTCCCAGCGCCCCTCGTTCTCGTACAGGTTTTGAAGGCCAGCGAGGGCATCCAGATTCTCCCCGCCAATCTCCAGCACCAGGAGCAATTGAATGATTGCATCATCGGTCCTGCCCGACATGGCCCTGTACACACCAGCCAGAGTCAGGTGGAGGTCACGCTGCTGTGCTTGCTCCAGGTTACCAACAGCGATCAGACGTTCTGCCACTCCGGCCAGCTCTTCGTCCTGCCCGGTCCCCTGGTACAATTCCTTGAGCGCCCAGAGCGCCTCTTCGTGTTGGGGCGAAATGTCCAGAATCCGCTTCCAGGTCTCTACCGCACCATCCACATCTGCCAATGCTCCCATGCGCAGTCTGCCCATCCTGGCCAGCAACCCCACCATGGCATCCTCAGAAGAAGCCAACTCAATGCGCCTCTCCAACACTCGGCCAAGCTCATAATTTTCTCCCTGACCGGCGTACAGATCCTCCAGGGCAGCTAGAGCAGTATCGCTACCATTATCCAGCTCCAGGATCTGGTTCCAATATGCGATGGCATCCACAGGCATGTTCAGGAAATCACTACACACGGTTGCCAACTGGGTGAGGATCTGGATTTTGCCTTCTACGTCAGCATCATCAACAAGCTCAAGATGTCTGGACAGCATTCCGACCAGGGATTTCCAGTCTTCCAGCAGATTGAGAAGCTCTTCGAGAGCCTTTATTGCCTGCAAGTTAGAAGGATCAACATCCAACACATTGTTGAGTGCCTGGACAGCGCCGGTGGAATCAGCGACCTTATCAGCCAAGACCAAACCGAGCCTGAGGGAGAGCTGGCTCTTCTCTTCTTCAGCAAAGGCCAACCCAATCCTTCTATTGAGAACTTCTGCCAACTCATCCCAACGCTCTCCACCCTCAAAAATCTTGTCGAGGGCGGCCAGAGCTTCAGCATTCTCCTGGTCCCGGTCCAGGATCTTGAGCCAGCAAGCCTCAGCTTCGCCCATTCTGCTTAGCCTAGTCTCATACAGCTCTGCAGCACGGCACAGCAGCCTGTTTCGCACACTCAAGAGGCACCCTGCCTGATCACAGGCATCGGCGGCATTTTCCAGGGCTACAGCCAAAGGCTCCCAAGCCTCCAGGCTGGCAGCAAGGCTTTCGTTGGTCGCCAGACTCTCGTCATTATCAGGCTCGAACAGCAAGCCGGTAGAGCTGGCCTGGAATGCACCCTCGGCATCTCCCAGCTTATCAGCCATAATCTGGGCCAGTTGTCTGTAAATTCCCGCCTGGGCACTTCTATCATCCTCAAACAAGGCAATCTTCTGCCCCAACAGAGCGGTCAGATTCTCCCATTGGCCAGTTGCCTCATATACAGGCTGGAGCAAGGACGCTGCAACAACAGGGTTCACCCTGTCTGCAAACAGTCTCTCCAGGGCTCCAACAGCGGTCTCCTCACCAGGGAATCCCTCAAGAACCTGGCCATAAACCTCAACCGCCTCATCCGCTCGCTCCAATACAGTCTCCAGCAAATTGGCCAGATGAAGCGATAGTTGAGTCCGCTCCGCTACCTCAATGTCTTCTGCACTCCTCCGTGAATCAATCAGGTTGGCCAGATTATCCCAGCGGCCTTCAGCTTCGAGGAGGGCAGCATATGAATCCCAGGCTTCCCTATGACCGGGGTTATCCACCAGAATCTCTTCATAAATAGAGCAAGCCTGTTCCGCCCGTCCCAGGTTGTCATACAGAATCCTGGCCATCCGGATCTGGAGATGATCCCGACTTGCATCTATATCGGCTCCAGCGCCGGCATCATCACCCGACTGCTCCATCAAATCCCCTGCAGAGCCACCAGCTTTGTCCAGAGCAGGTGCAGTAGCAGCAGCCTCATTCAGGGCCCCCACCAGCGCTTCAAGGGCAGCCTCATCAGCACCGGCCAACCGCTCCACCTGATCGAGCAATCCCTGGTCCACATCACCTTCGGCAATATTTCCCAGCAAAATGTGGAACGCCTGCTCTCTATCTTCCAGCTTATCCTCATAAAGGGATGCCAGGCTGATACGAAGTTCGGTTCTCTCCTGGTTATCAAACAGATGCTGTAGAAGATTAGACATAACCCTGGCCAGGCTGCCCCACTCTTCCAGAGCCTGATAGTGCCCCATCAGTACCTGAGCAGCAACCTTCGCCTCGTTCCCGCTCTCCACCATTTCTTCAAGAGCGGCCAGGCTATCTTGATTGGCCGGATCAATCTTCAAAATGGAGGCGTATACCTCAACAGCATCCCTGAACCTGCCCAACTGGTGATGCAGAATAGACGCTCTAGCCAACTCCAGGGCCGTTCGCTCCTCGCCCGGCCCAACCAGTCCTCCCCGCCTGCCCAACACCTCAAGCAGCTTCTCCCACTCTCCATTCATCTCATGCAGACGGGTCAGCGCTTCCAGCACATCCTGATCATCCGGCACTATCTCCAGTGCTGCCTGATAGTGCACAGCAGCACCTGCCGAGTCACCATTTTCCTGCTCCAGCACTTCACCCATGGTCTTACAGACCGAAGCACGTTCCATAGGCTCAAGGGGCAGCTCCAGCATACGCCCCAGCACTCCCAGCAGCTCATTGCTTCGCCCCTGGTCTGCATAGATGCGGGCCAGTGCATCCAGAGCCAGTCTATTCTGAGGCTCAATATCAAGTACTGCCTGATACGAATCAATGGCACGACCAGGCTGGGCCAAAAGCTCATCATAAACTGCAGCACACCTGAGAAACAGCTCCTTACGCACATCCACATCGGCAGAGGTAATGGCCAGATTGGTCAGCAGAGCCACCAAATCTTCCCACTTCTCCATACCTGTCAGCAGTCTCTCCACAGAAGCCACCGCTTCCTGGCTCTCTGGATCAAGGGAGAGGGCTCCCTGCCATGAAGCAAGAGCGCTATCCAGATCCTGAAGATAATTTTCCTGGATCTTTCCAATCTTGCCCCATAAGGCAGCCCCATCCTTGGGATTAGAAATTACCTGTGTGCCAGCACCTAGATATGCCACCAGATCGTTCCACCTGGCCAGGGCTTCGCCCAACTCGAACAGACCGGTCTCAACCTGCCTGTTCAGGGGATCCACCATGTATGCCCGGCCAAGGGCGTCGAAAGCCCCATCCAGATCCTGCAGCTTTGTCTTGCACACCTCTGCAAGCTCAGCCAGCAGCTTCACCTTCAGTTGGGCAGAGTGCTCCCATTCAGCCCTCATGGACAACACAGAGACCAACCTGTTCCAGTCTTGCAGCTTGGCAAAGACAGGCTCAAGAACAACAGCAGCAGCAGGAGCAAAAGGCCCCTGCTCGGCCACTATCTTCTCCAGGGCAGCTATAGCTTCCCCATTGCCCGACTCAATGGCCAGCACCTTCTCATAGAGCGCGACACCATCGGCGGTGCTGTCCAGATAGCTCACCTTCACAGCGGCCAATTTAAGAGCCAACTGAACGAACCTGTCCCTGTCGTCCCCATCCGCAACCGCCAACTGGGTGTTCAGGTTGTCAGCAAGATCAGCCCACTGACCTGAAGCCTGATAAAGAATCTCAAGGGCCACCAGGGCATTAGGTTCTTCGCCATCAATGGCAAGGATTTCCCTATATGTGCTTATGGCGTCCTGGGCGTTTCCAAGCATCTCATCCTGGATCTGGGCCATACGGAAGAGATACTCAATCCTGGTAGCGACAGCCTCAGAACGAATCGACTTTCGTCCTAGCAGCGCAAGCAGCTCATCCCACATCTCGCACTGGGTAAACAGACTCTCCAGGGCATTAAGAGCTACAGAAGAATCGGGATCAATCTCAAGCACCCGCTGGTAGGCACCAATAGATTCTTCAAGGCTTCCCAGATGCTCACCCTGTATCTTGGCCACAATAAGCAGCAACTCTGCAGCCAGCTCAGGCCTGATCATCTGCTCCACCACCTCACCATACAGGGCGACCAGATCCCTGGCCATATCCGCTTCACCCGCAAGGAACTCAAGCTGCTTTCTGCTGTTGTTGTCTTCTGGATCTTCCCTGAAAATGTTGGCGTAGGCGCTAAATGCTGCCTGTGCATCACCCAGCCGAACCGCATACAGCTCGGCAACCTGATTAAGCAGAATTGCCCTGGCTGCCGGCTCGTCGGTCATGTTGATCCTGGCTTCCAGAATCTCGACCAGTTTTTGCCAGTTACCAGCCTCTCTGTAAGCAGGCTCGATGACCGGTGCTATGCGTGAGAGCAGATCCGGATCATTAGACAGGGTCTCCAGACTAGCCAGAGCAAACTCATTCCCTGGATCAGCCCCCAACACCTCACTGAACAAATCAACGGCCTCTTCAGGAGCATCAAGCCGTTCCATGGCCAGACTGCCCAAGGTAAGCCGCAGCTCCAGAATCTCAGCCTGACGACCAGCATCATCTCCGCCAGCCCCCACTTTGACGGCAACCACTTCTCCCCCGTCAAGCAGAGAGATGAGCACTCTCAGTACCTCTGCCTGTGAATCTGGTCGATTCTCCTGCTCATAAAGGCGCGCCAGATGGCGGAGCACATCCAGGTCTGCAGGTTGGATCTCTAAAATTTGCCTGTAGGCAGAGATAGCTCCATCCACATCGCCAACCTGGACCTCTTTTACCAGGGCAAGCTCCTTCAGCAACCTGCACTGTTCAACAGGTTCATTAACCAGGAAGACGAGGCGTTCGGCAACTGACAGATACTGTTCAAAAGAGCCAGTCTTTCTGTAGAGATCTTCAAGTGCCTTGAGAGCTTCCACATTATCCGGGTCTAACTGGAGCACCGAGTCGAACACCTGAAGAGCATCCTGGTATCTACCCAGCCGAGCCGAAAGAACGGTTCCCAGGGCAAGAGCCACCAGACCTGCCACATCCTGGGCAGTCGAATCACCCAATACTGCTTCGTATACTTCAGCGAGGCGCTCCCAGGCAGAGATGTGTTCAGCGAGCCTTTCCAGCTCACTTCTGAGCTCATTTTCATAGGGGAATTCCCTGAAAGCCCGGGCTGCCCAGCCAAAAGCAGCCTCATGTTCCCCAAGGCGTTCTCCCTCATTCTTAACCAAACCCCGGCGGCTCTGGATTCTAAGCCGGCCCCCCCCCCCCCCCCCCCCCCCCCCTGCTCACCACCATCCCCACGACCGGCAATCCTGATCTCCAGACAAGCCTGCAGCCGCCTCCAGTTTTTCCGCTCCTCATAATAAGGAATCAGAGCCACAGCGGCTTCAAAATTGCTCTCGTCATACTGGAGAACGCGCTCCATGGCCCGGGTAGCCCGATCCTCCTGGCCAAGCACCTCTCTCCACAAGCGCGCAGTACGAACCAACAGCTCAACTTTAGCGGCTGGCTCAGGAATAATGCCCACCTGACTCTCAAGGATACGAACCAGTTCCTTTTCGTTGCTGCTCTGGATGAAGTAATCTTCAAGCTCGTCCCATTGGCGGGCGTCAATCAGGCTCTTCTTGTAAGCATCACGAGCTCTGAAATGGGTGGGATCCTCCTCAAGCACGGACTGCCACACCGCAACCGCTCGCTCTCCATCCTTCATGCGGTCCGAGTAAAGAATGCCAAGCTTCTCAAGGGTGGCAATCCGGTCAGCTCCCTTTACCAGCCCAGTATGTGTCTGCAATACTTGAGCCAGTTCCTCCCAGTTCTTCTGCCTCTCGTGGAACTCCTCCAGGGCTGCTATGGCGATCAAATTATCAGGCTCCTGATCCAGCACCCTCTGCCACAGCTCACCTACCAGAGGTGAACGTTGCATTCGCTCCGAGGCAAGCTTTGCGGTCTCAAGGAGTCTCTTCACCCGTTCTCTGGGATCGCTGACCTGGTCCGCTTCCGATAGCGAAAGCTCGATGAACTTATCCCAGTCACGCCGCTTCTGATACATCTCCTTCAGATAGGTCACAGCCTCATCATCAGCAGGGTCCAGGCCTAGAATAGCTTCATAGGCCTTGATGCCTTCGGCATGATTAGAGAAGCGGGTTACATAAACAGAGGCGATCTGCTTGAGGATAGCAACTTGATCAGCAGGGTTGCCCGCCAGCTCCAGCTTCTGCTGGAGCACTCCAACCAGATCGGGCCAACGCCGGGCTTTTTCATATTGGGCTGCAAGTTGATCGAGGGCGTCCTCATTGGTGGGATCAATTTTCACAATCTGGGCGTAGAGAGTGGCGACCATCACATCGTGATTAAGGCGATCCCGGTAGATGTCAATCATCTCCAGAATGACAGCAACCCTGGCGTCCTCATCGGATTCAGGTATGGCATCCAATTCGGTCCTGAGTACATCCAGCACCAGTTGCCACTTTTCGTCCCTGATACCGATGGTTTTAAGGGCCTCACGAGCGTCCATGTTAAGGGGATCCACAGTGAGCACCTGGCGCCATGATTCCACCGCTCTGCTTCCCACCTCAGCCAACTCAGCCATGGTGGCAAGCCTGGTATGCACAAGCACCGGATCCTGGCCAAACCTGGTATTGTACAGGTTTAATAGATTCCGCCAGTCACCCTTGGCCAACAGCTCTATCTCACTGCGCAGACTTTGAGCATCGTCTTCGCTCGTGGCCAACTCAGCCTGTTCCCAGAGCTCATGGAGCTTCTCTGCCAAGGCTTGGTTTGAAACAGAAGCCAGAATATCTTCTATATTGCGCCCCCCCCCAGTAGATCCTGGTCTACCAAATCGGCTGCCGCCTCCTCCCGCTCCTCCTCCCGTTCCCCCTCCAGCTCCACCTCGTGCACCAGCTCCAGACCCGGTTATCCGGGCACCGGCCCCACCCACCGCTCGCCCTGCAGTTCCGGCAATTGCTGTGCTATCAGTTCCAAGCTTTCTGCCTGTGCCACTGTCCTGAACAGAAACCGATCCCAGTTTTTCGTCGAGCACTGGTTCCTCCCGGGTTGTTGACCTTATGATCTGGAACAAAGTATCAGCAGCAGGTTTTCTGCCACCTATCTCACCTGAACGGCCCATCAGACCGTGACCATGTTCATAATCGAGAGACTGAAGCGATAAAGGTTCTCCATCTTCAGCCCCATTTTCCCCAGTTCCCCCATTTACTTCAGCTAATTTACCTGCCTCTATTTTTGTCTCAGGTACTGCTTCTAAGGCTTGTGCTATCTCTTCTGTTCCCGCTCTTTCCTGTGTCAGCAGCCTCCCTCCTGCTTCCATACCCCACTCCATAAACGCCTCATCACGAGTACCAGGACCAGGACCAGGATCAGGGCCAGAATCAGAAGCAAGCTCCGAGTAAACCATGGAGCCAGCCCCAATGGCAAGGTCAGGAACAGAGCCAGGACGATGCGCCCCCGTTCCACTCCCAATAACATCAAGAGCGGCACGATATGGAGCTGCCCCCTCAACATCACCAAGGCGAACTTCAAGAATATCAACCAATTCACGAAGAACTGCAACCTTCTCAACCGTGCTGTCGATACGTTTTAATTCCTGCTGCAACAGTCGGACGGTCATGTCCCACTTTCCCAGCTTGGCATAGATCCTGCGGGCAGCCCTCAATGCCTTGACTGAGCCGGGCTCAAGGCGAAAGGCTGCCTGATAGTTCTCCATGGCTTTAATTGGTCTGTTGAGCCTGTTTTCCCACACGTTACCGGCTTCCATGAGAGCCAGCACTTTCAATTGGTCACCACGGAGAGCTTCAGCCACCTTATCCATAAGAACAGCAAACTCCAGCCAGTTATCCGTTCTCTCATATGCTGTACGGACAGCCAGCCAGGATTCAGGCCTCTCCGGCAGGGCCAGAATGGCATCGAACATTAACCTGTCGCCGAGCTCCTGTTTTCCGACTGTGCCGAGAGCAGTCGTACCAGCCACCACATACAGCTCAGCCACAGTGCGAGAGCCATCCCCGGCAGCACTGGCATAACTACGCAGAAGAGCAATCTTGGCCTCTAACATATCTGTGCTGCCAAGCTCGATTTTCAGCTCATCTATTACTTTCCTGTCTCCCGGATTCTTTAGAAGGGAGTTGAAAAGCGATTGCGTGTGGACCACTTGCGCCATATAAATTAACTCCGACCATTACCCGTGCAGGTTCCTGATTGGGATTGAAACATAAACCCGTCCGAGCGGAATGTATCATATATCATACATATGCCGATCTAAACAATGACTCTGATTCCATTCCCCCTGATACTGCCAGTTGATGGGGGTTAGCGAGCGAAGTAGAAAGTAGAAAGTGGAAAGGAGAAAAGTGAAAGGTTAGGCGTAAGGGGACGAGTATTGATGACTGTTGAATCAGGCTCCCAAGAGTGCCCGTCTTGCCATATCAATTCTCTCCTGTTCCACCTTGGGATCGGCCTTGAGCAGATACAATTCCAGGTACTGCTTTGCTTTGTCATGATCCCCTTTGCCCCTCCATGCCATACCTAGATTAAACAGAGCTGCGGTATAATCCACCTTGAGAGCCAGAGCTTTCTCAAATAGGGCGATGGCCTTATCGTACTCACCCCTGTCAACCAGGATCATCCCCAAATCGTTGTGACATTCATGGTGTTCAGGTGCATTCCGAATGCAATTCTCAAGCACCTGCTCAGCCTGGTCAACCTTGTCAAACCTGATATACATGCCGGCAAGAGCAGCATAGGCTGCGCCAAAACGAGGATCGTTCTCAATGGCAGCGGTGTATGACTTTACCGCATCATTGGGGTTGTTCTTCTCCTCATACACCATCCCCAACCGCAGGTGGGCAGCAGCATTGCCGGGTTCAACCGCAAGGGTTTTGGCCAGATGGACAGCAGCCATATCTAGCCTGCCCGTAACAGCAAGTAAGCTCCCGTAGTGATAATTATACTCTGGATTGTCAGGCTGCAGCTCTACTGCCCTCTTCAAAAAAGGCTCTGCCACAACCGAATCACCATACTGATGAAAATAGATCATCCCCAGGAATATGTTAGCCTTGTGATTCTCAGGCCATGCCTCAAGCGCCAGGCGAAACTTTGCAACCGCAAGGGTGTACATCCCCTCACGATACAGATCCACCCCTTTTGCTGTATGGAACAGGGACTCATTCTGCTCTGCCTTATTGCACCCCACAACAGTGACGCCGCACAAACCACTCACCCCTCCAATGCCCGCTAACAGCACCAATGCGAGTATTAATTTATGAACAGTTGGATTCATCAGTTTGTGAATGCTCCTTGGGGAAAAATGGGTGGCCACTACCATACCCGATTGCCCTGCACCAGCAGCACAATCAGCGCCTGCATCACCAGCATAACCGGCAGCATGAATATTCGGCGCTGGCAAAATGGCAGTTTTTTCATCCAGTGAGTTACTCATTTCGATTTCCTCATCTGTATTTTAAATCCATATATCAAGAGGATTGCTGTCCCCGGGAGCAAGTGAATGGGATTGGGATTGGTCCGGAGAGATAACCTTTTCAATACTGCAACTACAGGGGCAGCGCTCAGCCTGGGATGATCCACTGGCTCTGCGGTGCTGCATCAGCCGGCCCGGAACATGAACGGATACCTGACTTCCACAAGACCGCCGCCCTTGGGGGAGGGGAACTTCCACTTCATGATGTACCCAGTGATACAATTCTGAGTGGGAGCATGATTCATCTCAGTCTCTGCAATCTCTGCCGACATCACCCTTCCATCAGGACCGATGACGAATTTAACGACGATCCTGCCCTCAAGGTCAGGGAGACGCTTCAACTCGTTCTCATAACAGTATCGGATCTCATCCCGGTGATCATTGATGACCCTTCTGATGATCTCTTTGTCGAGAGAACCAGAGATGGTGGGCATCTGAGGGGTAACCTTGGGAACCTTGGCACTTCGATCACCCAGATTACCCTTGGATCGTCCGAATCCGGCTCCACCTTTACCACCTGCAAAACCTGTGGTACCGACTCCACGCCCAAGCCCGATGGAGTGCTCACCAAATCCGCCACCGCCATATCCAGAGCCTTCCAGACCAAGGCCGCCCATACCACCGGAGGTGCCAATACCTGTTCCGTACATGTTACCAATGGCGTGAATAGGATCACCACCCACAGCCATATCACTGGTGGCCCATGGCGCAGTCATCATCTCCACATTGGACAGAACGCCCAGAACACCTGTTTGCGAAACCCTCTCTCTCACCTTGGCAAAATCAATCTGCTTCTGATCGCCCTTGATGCCTGCCTTCTTATTAGTGACCTCGGCATCCTTCTTGCCCATTTTGCCAGATTTTTCCTTGGCAGCCTCGGCCACCTTCTCGCCCTTCTTGCCAAGCTCCTTGAACCAGTCAGGCTTCGACTCCTCAGGCGGCTTGGAAGGGGTCACGATGAACTGGACAAATCTGTTGGAGGCATCAATCTGGTCAAGGCGGAAATCGGCGAATTCGGGAGGGAGCAGAAAAGCGAGTGCCATGAAGAGTCCATGGATGAGAAAAGAGGCAATCATATACGCCACATCGGACATTTTCATGGTTTTGATAACGGACGGGATCACTATGGCCGGCCTGGGGACCACGCTGATCAGGAAGCTGATCTCACCCCATGAGATGCGGGCCTTATTGCCCATGGTCATCAAAAGCTGATAGCTACCCTTCAGACCAACAGCCGGCACGGCCCGGCCACTCTCGACAAGCTGCCCAAGAGTGGCTGCCTGATTCCCTTCCAGCAACACCATGCCCTGCATCTGAGGGTTGAAAACCAGTGCAAACCGGTTACCCACGCTACGGATGAGAGGATATAAATCTGTACCGAAGTCCTCCACTGGCAAATTAAAATCACACTTCTTTGATTCACCGATAATAAGCCCTCTGGATCCAGTGATATGCTTCACATCAGCCACAGTGTCGCCCACCATGAAGATCACTTCAACAGACTCATTACCAGCAGGGTCTTCAACCACCACATTTTTGGCTGAAGCGACCATGGCCGCTATTTCGGCCTGTTGCCTGGCTTCATAATACTGCTGCACTTCACCCATGGGCAGGATAACCTGATTAGCGGTCTCTCCTCTCCCATCAGCGGCGATGTGCGCATCCTGCCCTGCCCCGTCACCGGTGGCAGCATTGGACCTTACACTGGGCGGTGGTACAAGCCTGCCACTCTTCTCAAGTTCCTCTGCCTGATTAACGGCCTGCTCGCCCACATAAACAACCAGAATGGTGGAGCCCAGGGTGATCGTATCTCCCGAGTTCAACCGTACCTTCTTCTCGACCTTGTTGCCGTTAACAACAGTGTCGAAAGCACCGCCCAGGTCCACCAGGTTGACCTCGTCCTCACCAGACACTTCAACAATGGCATGCATCCTGGCAATGTTTTCGTCCTCAATCTTCAGATGGGACGAAGACAACCTGCCAATTTTGATAACATCCTGGCTGAAGCGCTCGGCCTTTACAAATTGGCCTCCCTGATAGATATCGAATCTCAGCGGAACTTTGTTCTCCATTATGTCCTCGTACAGCTAGTAGGAACCATGGTTGGGAAAAAATCGTGACCCTGAAAATTGTAGCGATGTGGTCGGCTATGACTATATCGCTACCCTCCCGAATCCTGTTCCGAGAGATTACATATCCTCAGCCGATCTGAGCATTTCAGGAATGAAATCCCGCCTGATCCGGATGAGGCTGTCCTGTTTTGCTCCGGTTCTAGCACGGAATTCCTCCAACTCTGGCCTGACCACCCGACCGTCGATTGCATCATCTTCGAAATCATACACAGTTTTTCGTTGATACAACTCGCCAGTTACCGGATCAACCACTTCTTCGGCCGTCACAAAAGTCGGCACAAGGAGGCCGCCAACCAACAAACCCAAAGAAACAATACGACTGAACAACTTCATTTTTCTGCTGTCCTTTCCCGGAAGCCCGACAGAACACCGGGACAGAAACATTATCTTTCCCTATCACCAACCGGGATGTCAAAGTTTCTACACCTGCAGACTGTCTACAAATCTAATTGGGCTTGCAGTCAACCTGCGGCAATCATATTAGCCAATATCCAAGATAAAAGCTTGAATTTTTACAGGTATACCATTATGGCGTCGTGTTCACCCTTACCATAGTATACCCGTAACAGCCAGCCGATGCCCCATCAGCATCTCCCACGGGCACCTGATCTATATTCCACAGGCTCCCCCCGCCCAGCACAACCTACACCAAACCAGCCACCCATATTGCCTATTCAGCATCTTGAGCAGGCGCAGTTACTGATTCAGGTTTCGAATCCGATACCGGCTCCTGGGCCGACTGGACCTTAGTATCCCCATTGCCAGTATCACTATTTCCACCGTTACCTGCGCTGCCATTGCCTGATTCTCCACCATCTTCGCCCTCTGCTACAGCAGCATCCTTTGCCTCCTGCTCCCCCTCGACAGGTTTTGCAGGCTCAGCATCAGCGGGGCCAGATGAAGCAGCGGTGTCAGCACTATCTTTACCAGGTGTATCAACCTCTGGAGCCGTCTTCAGTTCGCTCGCCTTCACCTGTTCCTTTTCCATCTTCTCCATATACTCCAGGAACTGAACTATCCCCTCGATTTTTGGCTGTACTTCTTTCTGCAGCTCCGGATAGGCGTCTCCAGCTTTAGCCATGAAGGCACGGTAATTAACCAGGGCTTCTTTCGGTTTCTGCTGGTATTCCTGCTGCAAAATGGCCAGATTGTACAAAGCCTCAAGATTGTCAGGATCAAGCTCCAGAACCTGCCTGTACCCTTGTTCAGCCTTGTCATAATCACCTAGCCCCCTTGCTGCAACGCTTCTGCTGATCAGAACCCAGGGACTGAGAGGCTTGAGTTTAGCTGCCCGATCGAAGTAATCATATGAAGATTTGTAATCCCGGAAATTAATAGTGATAGCGCCCAGGTTAGTGAGGGCTTCTACATAATCAGGATCAATCTCAATGGCGAGTTGAAACTGCTGGGTAGCGTCGATAACCCGATTTAGCTTCAGGTAAATGAGCCCCAGGTTATTATGAACCGCAGCGTCCTTATCCTTAAAGTCCATGGCGGTAAGGCTGACCATCTCGGCAAGTTGATACCTGCCCAGTTCATAATAAATCAGGGCCAGATTATTGTATGCTGGAAGATTCTGAGGATCTGCTGCCAAAACCTTCCTAACATTGGCAACAGCCTCAGCAAAGAACTGCTGCGCTCCCTCAGCATTACCGGAATCCCGTAGACGAACCGCATTCTGCCTTGCCACCACTGCCAGGTTGTTGAGCGCTGCTGCGTTAAACGGTTCAGCTTCTACCGCTTTTCTGAATGCATCGATTGCCTCATCTCTCTTACCAGCTTCCATGTGAAGCATGCCCAAGTTAGCCAGGGCATTCATATTGCGATCATCAAGGGAGAGAGCTCTCTGATATGCAGTCCTTGCGTCATCCCTTTTTCCCAACTCTTCATAGACCACACCCAGGTTGAACCATGCCTCTGCAAAACCAGGCTGCCATCCAACAACCTTCTTCAGCCCACTCACCACCTGTTCCAGCTCAGCCTTGGTACGTTTTCCATCTGCATAAAGGGTAACGGCCTTGTTGTACTCCTCAAGAGGCTTGCCGGCAGGAATTTCCTCCCTTTTCACCTCTGCAGTGGCCACCACCTGCTGCCGGGCTGCTCCACCACACCCAGCCATGCTGAACAGGGCTGCTCCACCAACACCCACAGTCCCAAAAACCAAGCTACCGGTAACAATGGTTGAACAAAATGGTTTTACCAACCGGGAATTGAACCTGGTCAATGCGCTCATGTATCTTCCATCGATATTTGATCTGCAATTTCGGGGTTTGGCGATTGTCATTTTATTGAACATCACTTCCGCTCCTCCCCACTTGCAGGAGCACCTGCACCTGCACCTGCACCATTGGCCCCAGCCTGGGAATCAGCTCCTGCCTCGTCCTGTGCTGCTTCTGCACCTGTCTGCCCACCAACGGCCTCCTTGCTTTCGCCTGTTGGGGATTTCACTGATTTTGGCCTGCTGTCAACAAAGGGGCTGGACCTGAATCCTTCACCCATATAGGTAGCCTTGGCCCTGATCTCTCGATCCATGGTGAATTCTGTAGGATTGAGCCTGCTCAGATGCTTCTCCGCATAGACTGTGTATTCGTTGAACCACCGCAGCTGCTGGGCCAGCTCCATACACCTGGCGAAGCCTCTGATGGCATCCTGATCAAACTTATAAGCCTGCTGCTCAAGTTCATCCTTATAAACGTAGGTCTCATCCTCGTCAAAGCCGGGAGGGGTAGGCGAATTGCGAACAGCCTCTGCCAACTCCATATAGCCTTCACCAATCTTGGCCCATGCGGCAATAATCCAGTTGGGGTGATAGAACTTGATAACATCTTCATACACCTTCTGGGCTTCAAACATCCTCTTCAATTTTTCCTGAAGTTTCTCGGCCAGTTTACGGCTGTCATCAAGTTTAATGGCCTTGTAATCCTCAAAAAGGTACTCACCAATCTGGTAGCGGGCGTGAGCTGCCGCCTCAACCCCTTCAGGCATGGTCTTAATCTCATCAGCTTTCAGTTTACTGAATGCGCTGACCGCCTCGTTGAATGCCCCCTCAGCACTCTTCCTATTGTTCTGCTTCTTATAGGCCAATCCGATCTTGGTCCAAGCCTGAATGGTCTTGTCCTTCTTCTGGTGCCGTGCCCACTTTTTCAGGAACTCCTGGTAGTGGGTGATCACAGTAGGCCACATCTCCTGACGCTCATAGATAGTTCCCTGCTGAAAAAAGAGGAGCGCTGCCCGCTCGGGATTGCTCTTGCCGTAGCTGCTGATGTACTTCTTAAAGTTCTCCAGTGCCTTGTCTTCTTCACCGAGCCCCTGCCGGAACACGGCCGCATTATTCAGGGCTGCCGGCGCATTGGAGTCCTTGGAGAACTGAGCCGCAAACAGCTCAAAAAAGCGTGCTGCCTCGCTGTAAATAGCGATAGCCTGGTAGTTGCGGCCAATAGCGTAGAACGCCTTGGGTACCAGGTCTGATCCTGGTCTCTGTTGAATCAACTCAATTCTGGCTTCAATGGCCATATCAACATGGTTGGACTTATCAAAGTTCACAGCCGCATTATAGTACGCCTTATCTACCAGATCACTGTTAGGGAACTCTTTGCTGAATGCCATAAATGCATCGGCTGCGGACTTAAACTCGTTCTTCTCCTCCAGGGAAAGGCAAGCCTTGAATGTGGACTCTTCCATAATCGACTGGAGAAGCTCAAGCAACTTGCCCTGGGCAATGGCTTCGATGCCGAGGAACCGGCGCACCGAATTATTCAACATCTCATAGTCCCGGAGAGCATTGTATGAGTCCAGGATCAGGTTTGCCGAATAGGTAGCCAGTCTGTGCTCTGCATGATTGGTGACTATATCGTCGAATCTTGCGATTGCATCCTTGAAATGGAAGTGCTCATAATAAATGAGTGCGGCCATGTACTTGGCGTCAACAACATACTCCCCATTGGGAACAAGTCTGGCGTAAATTTCACAAGCAGAGATGAAGTCCAACTGTATGGCAGCTATATCCTTGGGCACGAACTGCTTCTCTTCGTCCTTCTTACCCTTGCCCTTATTACCTGCTGAGGTTCTGGACTTGATATCCTTCATCAGGTTGCTGGTGTCCTGTTGCCTTGCCTCCTCCATATCGAGCAGCTTCTGGTAGGAAAGGAGCATAGCGTGGGCTGAGCTCTGGGCGTGTTCACCAGCTTCATCCATGCCAATAACCTTCCGGTAGGTCACCGCCGCCTTCTCCCAGTCCTGCAGGGCATAGAGCAGCTCTGCATAGTAATAGGTCATCAAATAGACGTCCTCTGCTTCAGGGAAGGTCTCGATATATTCCCGATACATATCGTGGGCATGGCGATAGTAGACTTCTGCTTTAGTGACCTGCGCCTCCCGGTGCCAGGTAGTGGCATATTCTTTAAGAAGGCTTTGAACCTGGTTGGCCGTCTCCTTCAGGCTCTTATCTTTCAGTACTCCGTTGTCACGAAGAGTTCGGAACAGTGCTGCCAGCCTCTCAGCCTCCTTGACTGTCGCATCACGGTTACCCTGCCTCTCCACATTGAGCACAATCTGGTACTCATATTTTATCACGTCAGGCGAATGCATCCGCGCCCTGATCAGCTCCCTGTAGAGGGCATTAGCCTCCTCATTCTCACCGCGGCCCGAGTAGATACGGGCCAGCCTCTCAGCCATACCCACATGCTCTTTCTCGTCCGCAGCCACCTCCTTAAAAAACTCCAGAGCCTTGGTCCCTTTACCCACATAGCTGTAGGGCATCACCAAGTCCTTAATCGCCTCCTTGCGTAAGGACAATCGAGCCACATCCTCCCTGGATTCTTCAGAATCGGAATACTCAATCACCTGAAGCAGCTTCTCGAGAGCCTTATCATTCTGACTCAAGTTTATGTAGCACCAGGCCTGCTTATAAATTGCAAAGCCATAGACCCGCTTCTCTTTAAACTCGGCAGCTTTCTGGTAGAACTTCAGGGCGGCCTCAACCTCGTTGATCCCAAAGAAAAACTCACCAAACGCCAAGTATGCATCAGGGATGAACCTGCTGTTAGGGAACCGTTGAATTAGATCCCGCAGATAAACCTGGGCTTTTTCTTTCTCTCCGAGCTCTGTGTAGTTGAACCCCATGAAAAAGAGGACTTCATCCATCTTCTCGTAGTTGGGGTAATGCTTGTGAATGGCTTCATAAATTTTGAGGGTATCAAGGCGAAACTGCCGAGCTCGATCCAGGTCTTCCTGCTTCATGCGCTGGAGCTGGGCATGCCGGGCAGGATCGGTCTTCTCTGTGGCCCAGATGTCCGGGTCATAGCCAAAAGCCCTCATCCTGAAATGGTTTGCCCGCTCCCACATCAACTCAGAGAGCCTGAAAAACAGCTCTGGCTTCTCAGGGGCACTGTCAGGTGTCTCCCGAATCATATCCCTGAGCAGACGAATGGCTTCATCCCTTCGAGCCTGGGCCTCGGTTTTGAATACCCGGATCACCTCTTCAGCGGCAAGTCCGGGTCCTTTACGCTCAAACTCCTCCTCGTCCGCTACCTTTACCCTCTCACGCTTAAAAACCTGAATTTGCTCATCCTTTTTAGTGTTTTGAGCAGCAGCCTTCTTGTCAGATTTGGATTTGGCGGTGTTTTTGCCAGCGGCTGGCTGTTTAGCAGCGTAAGCACTAGTGGGTTGCAGGGTTGCAATAGGAACAGGAACAATCCCGCCCAGCATTCCCATACACATAAATCCGGCCACGAACGAAGCGGTTATCCGCATTTCAGGTCTCCATCACCTTTGCAGCAGCCTATTGCGAAGCCCAGATTAGTCAATCAAACAAGAGGTAATCACAAGGTACTGAATCTGTTGAAGACCCTTTTACAATCACAGGACCTCGAATGGATTCAATGCCATGCAATAACCGCCACAGGTCTTGCAGCATCTCGCTGCATCGCTCGCAAGCGGCTCATACAAGTCAGATTACCGGCCACACATTGACTGAATGTTGTAAAGATATGAACCTAGCTCATCCTTCCAGTACTCTCCTTCGAAAGGCCAGAAGAGATGATCATCATCCATTGCAGAGAAATTACCCTCCCTTTTCCTTTTGTCGCTTGAGTAGCTCTGGTCACGAAGCTGACTCTCTAACATCCCCTTTTCAGCGGTTGCTGTTTCGAATTGGATACGACGGGCCTGACCAAGCAACTCCCGCAACTGCTCAGACATTCTCTCAAGACGAGCTCTGCCTACCCGACCAGCTTCATACACAGCAAAACTTCGGGCCATTGACAGCTCTTCGGCCACCATTACGCCAATGGGGGATGTCCTGAATCCTTCATCCAAGGTCCGGACCACCTTTATCTCCCGGTCAATGGCTCCAATGTGCTTATACAGTCTGGCTAGATCATTATCGTCAAAGGCCACATTGAAGACCCTCTGGACAGCCACCGAGTAATTAGGGCTATCCTGCTTGTTCAGACCAATAAGGAACTCATAAAAATGATTGGGATCGCTGTTCTGCTGCAGATAACTTTGCACCAGATCCTGGAGTGCTCCGTACTTGGAGCTGAACTTCTCGACCTGGGTACGCACTGTGGAATAGTGGCAATTGTAGAAGAAAATAATCGCTCTGAGGATTTCAGCTTCTGGATAATACTGGGCCTCAAAGTAGGGAGAATCCAGGGAATGGAGGTTTCCAAGAGCCTTGTCAAAATCGTTCTTCAAGAAATGAGCCCATGATGACTCCATGAGAGCATCGAGCCATTCAGGAGTTTCCCTTGGCACCTGGGCATAATACTTGAGAGCTAGATCAACCTGGCCGTTAGCATAAAAGACCCTTGCCATGTTGAGCAGAGTCCTGCGCTGATAGGATTCACTGAACTCCTTATCCAGCTCTGGTGACTCCAGAGTGGCCCGGAGTACCTCTTTGAACGCGTCCATTGCGGCAGTGTTGGATTCCACACTACCCTCGTTGCCACCTCGCCGGATCCAGAGCACACCCTCCATAAACTTGGCCCGCACATACTCTTCAGCCAGCACTGAAGGAGCATCCACGTTTGATTGGTTAACGGCTCTCAAGTAATCAAGGGAAGTATTCAAATCGCCCACCCTGTAGAAGTGGTGGCCAACCATAAAGTTGAGCTGGTTTGAGAATTTATCGGGGAAGTCATTTCTGTCGTAGAGTCCGATTTTGTCGGAGATGGCAGGATCGGGAAGCTGTCTGCTGATCAGATATAGCCACTGAAGGGTGGCGCTATAATGGCGGTGTGCCCTGCCTACTTGCACAATCCGATCGAACCAGGCAAGGGAGGTCTGAGGCAGACCCATGAAGAACAAGGACTTGGCCAAGGAGTACTCCGCCTCCTGCTTGTACCTCTCTGCTTCCGGATCCGGGGAATTGACTATTTTGGAGAACTCAAGGGCAGCATTACGGAAATTCTTCTGGTCGTAATAACGTAACCCTTCATCCAGCAGAACGTCAGCCGGCGGCAAATTGTCATAATATGCCTGTTCTTCGGGGCTGAAAAATATCTCGCCCTGAGGTGCTGCCTGATCGGTGACCGGCTCATCCAGTTGAAAATCTTCCGTCCCGAACACGAAATCCTCTGCTGTGGCGCTAGAGGAACAGACCGCCACAATCAGGGCTATGGCTGAAACGGATAGGGACGCAGACAGGAGTTTTGAACGTTGGGTCATTGCCTTCCTCGAACTGCTTAATCTAACTTCTCGCCGCATAGTAGCCTTACCGCCAGAAAACTGTCAAGATGAAGGAACCTCAAGACACATCTTCACAGGTCTAGAATCGGCATACAATGGCAAAATTCGGCATAATCAGTAACCTGATAAATGAAAATTGTAGATGGAAGCTGCCAGCTCTGTTTGCTATTTGACGCCGACCACACTGGCCTAGCACACCATCGGTGGATCATTCCAGGTGGCTCATATGTAACAATTCCAAAGGGTTGGAGCCTATTCTTACTCTTCTCTTGACTGTCATGCCAGCCAAAGGTTACTATCCACCCATTGTGCTAACCGGAGGTTTTGGATGCGTTTAGCCATCTTATTCCCATTGTTATCGATCTTTGCTGCTATTGTTGCAACAGGTTGTTCCGACGATTTCGCCAATAGCTGCGAATTGCCATCAAAGGTGTTGGTTGCTTGTCAATCCGACGAGTCAGGAGCTAACAGTGACTGTGTGATGGACCACAACATGTACTGCAACTCCCGCCTTTGCGCCATCTACGATGGATCCGATCCATTCTGCAGTCTTGAGTGTAAAAAAAATGTAGACTGCCCCAGTGGTAGTTCATGCGCAGAATTCTTTGCTGATGCCAATACGGGCTATTGTGTTCCTGACAATTTTATCCCGGAGCACCGGAAGGATGAGCTTTTCCAGAATCGGGGCAGGACCACCAACCAAGACGAGACAGACTCAGGGACATACTGAGAGGTACCCCACCTTTCCCACATCCAACCTTTGCATCCTTCTCAGCTTCGAGTGAGCCCACTCCCATCATCGACACCTACCAACCACTGAGTGCCAAATACCCCATAATCTCTGCAATCCAAAATGCAGGTGGGATCGGCATGCCGTGCCCTTTCACCCTTAGTGTAGCCTGTTCCGGCCGCACAGCATTGTAAATATTGGACACAATACAGTACCCATGGCCGATATAGTTCTCTGTGACTTAACCTTACACCCCTGAGAACACAAGCATGAGAGATAACACCAGCCAACCGAAGGAATCCAACAGACAATCACTCAACAAACAAAAACAAAAAACAGGCAAGGAAGGGGAGAACATTGCAGCCACCTATCTGGAACAAAAAGGTTACAAGGTGGTAACTCGAAACTTCAGATGCCAATACGGCGAAATCGATTTGATCTGCACTAATGGTGAGGATCTCATATTTGTAGAGGTGCGATCGGCCTGGAAACCGTTTACCGGCGATCCATCATCCACAATCACCTGGCCTAAGCAACTCAGGCTGGCCAAGACTGCTCTGCATTATTTGCTGAAACAGGAGCAAGAGGGTAGCCCGTCTTCTGGAGGAATGCGGTTCGATGTGGTTGCTATCGACCATGGCAGGCGACGCTTACGGCACATAGTCTCCGCTTTCACTCTGGACGAGGCTTTTCCCCAAGACATGCGTTAAGGGCATCTTCCAAATGGAAGTAAGCTTGATGGGGTGAATCTGAAGAAATAGGTCAGGAATCGAACCAATCAAACAAAACGCCGACGCTCACGAATCCTGGCTGCTTTACCTCGCAGTGCACGCAGATAATAGAGCCTGGCCTGCCTGACCCTGCCTTGTGTGACTATCTGAACTTTTTCCAGACGGGGCGAATGGACCAGGAAGGTCCTCTCAACGCCGATGCCGTAACTAACCTTCCGAACAGTAAAGGTTGATTTCAATCCACCTTCGGAACGGCGAATAACAACACCGTCAAAATTCTGGATACGCTCTTTGTCGCCTTCGCTAATACGAACCTGTACCCTGACAGTATCCCCGACCTTGAACGGTGGGATATCAAGTCTCATGGCGGTCCGCTCTAAACTGTCAATAATATTCATGATTTCTTTTCTCCACAACCTGCACAAGAAGCACAGAGTTCGCCACAATATATCAAATCAGCCTTAAACAAAAGGCCTAAAGTTAATAAAAACAAAACAAACCAAAGAATGGCTCTGCTGTTACATCACTGCTGCCCACCATCGGCATCATGCAGCAGCTTCAGGTCCTCAGTGGTCAATTCAATCTTATCAAACAGGTCCGGTCGTCGTTCCCTGGTACGGACCAGTGACTGAAACCGCCTCCACTTGCGTATTCGACCATGATCCCCGGAAAGAAGGATCTCCGGCACATCCATACCTCTGAATGAACGTGGTCTGGTGTACTGGGGATATTCCAACAATCCGTCTGAGAAACTCTCATCAACAGGACTCTCTTCATTACCCAGCACGCCGGGAAGCAGCCGAAGGACAGAATCAATCAGTGCAAGAGCAGCAAATTCCCCACCCGAGAGCACAAAATCACCGATGCTGATCTCATCATCTACAAAGGAGAGTATCCTGTCATCATACCCCTCATACTTGCCACAAACCACGGTGATGGCATCTGTAGTTTCAGCCAGCGAACGGGCAATAGTCTGATTGTACTTTCTGCCCTGAGGGTTCATAAGAATGACCCGGTGGTTCACCGCTCCGGTTTGGGCCGCCCGGTTTCTTACATCCTCTATGGCTTCCACCATCGGTTCAGGCTTCAGCACCATCCCGCTCCCTCCCCCAAACGGGACGTCGTCAACCACATGGTGTCGGTCGTGGGTATAATCCCTTATATTCTGGACCTCAAGTTGCACCACCCCACATTCAAATGCCCGTCCTAGCAAACCCACACTCAAAGGTCCAGTTATCACTTCAGGGAAGAGAGTCAGCACTCTGAAAAACAATTACCAAAACTCCAGTTTACGGGAAACCTTTCCCTTGCTCAGATGATTGATTCACCGGTCACTATTCAAAGAACCAGGGCCCTTCAGTCATCAGGCTCTTCCGAGAATTCTTTCTCAAGCCCCTCTCTCCCGACCTCACCATCACGATCGCCACCATTGGCCCTACCCTCTTCCTTCTCTCCCACTGCTCCCGCCTCACCTCCACTGATTGTCTGGTCATCGGTCATACCTGACACCTCATAAACAACCAGTTTTCCACCGGCTATGTCCAGACTGGTAACCAAATCTTCGGTCATGGCCAGCAAAATTTCTGCCCCTCCCAAGGTCTGAACCGTAATGATGTCACTTGCAGCAGTGCCAAACACATCAGTAATTCGACCGATCTCTGTACCATCCTCCCGGATAACCTTGAGCCCGGGCAGGTCGTAGTAGAAATACTCGTCCTCACCTGGTGGTTCGAGATCCTCCCGTTCCACCAGGACCTGGGCTCCTTTAAGGGCCTCTGCCCGGTCTCGGGTATCTACACCTTCCAGCACCATAACAACCGATCCCTGACAGGGAACCGATACTCGCTGAACCCGATAACAATCGGACTCGGAAGATGTAGCTGAACTTGTTTTTGAATCAGAATCTAGATTCTGACCTGGTTCGGCCGGAAAATGATCAGTCTCGGTATTTCCACCTGCACGGGAGGATGCCGCTGGGGAAGGGCCTTTCTTACCATCCGTGGAAGAAGGCAACCGAAGGTAAACCCGCCTGCCCTTGCAAAGAGCATCGGATTCCTCCCAGTAGAGAATTACTCTGACCGCTCCGTAGACCCCATGTGGCCTGGCAATTACTCCAACGGCCACCTTAGGGGATGTGGCAGGCTCGTCCGTCACTCTGCTGTACAACCTGGACCTACTAAGTACTCACGCCGGAATGGTTATTCGATGATCTCCAAAACCGTGCGCTTACGAATCTTTGTCGAGGCTGCGCTTAAAATGGTTCGCATTGCCCGGGCAGTGCGCCCCTGCTTTCCAATAACCTTACCCAGGTCTTCTTTGGCAACCTTGAGTTCGATCACGGAGGTCTGCTCACCCTCGACTTCAATTACCTGGACGGCTTCAGGATTATCGACCAAAGCCTTGGCAATAATTACCACCAGTTCCTTCATGCTGTTTTCACCGTTTTCACCCCGCATGATTCTCCTTGCCTGCCTGAAAGGGGTCATTAGAAAAATTGTGCAACAACTTCAACGTTCAACAACAACACCGGAACGCAAGTACGGGTGCAACAACTCAAGCAACAGGACAACTACAACTATTCAACTCTTAGGCTTTTGAATCAGGTTGAAAGCAGTCGGGTACAGTCTACCCTCAACCCTGCTTCCTAGCCTTATCTATCAAGGATGCGACAGTTTCACTGGCCTGGGCACCAGCCTCCAGCCAATAGCTCACCCTGTCCATCTTCAGATTGATCTGAGCGGGGTCGGTCTTAGGATTGTAATATCCCAGATGCTCCACGCAACGACCATCCCTGCGAGTTTTCGATTCAATGGCAACAACACGATAGAAGGGGTTTTTCTTTGCTCCATATCGTGACAAACGCAACTTGACTGCCATACCCTATCTGCTCCTATCCAAGCTCTTCAATTGACTCAAGAGGCCGGGAATCACGAACAAGCTAAATATGATCCAAGCCTACAAAATATAAAGCACCATACCCTAGGATTGTGGAGCCGAACTGTCAAGCAAAACCCGCATGTCAACCAGTTTCCCTTTCGATTATTTTGCAAATTTACTATTTCTTTTTTTTACAAAATATTCTTGGACCAGAATTTAACCTTTCAGGAAAACATGTGGTCAGATGTGCAGACAGAGAAGGGGGGAAAAACAATTACATAGAAATGCTCACGGGAACACAAGTAACATTCCCCACCCCCCCGGAACAAACGGTTATGGCTGCAAGGTCAACATGCGCTCCAAGGCAAGACGTGCACCTGTCCGGACTTCTTCTGACACGGTCACTTCCTTCTCGGCGGGGAACTCCTCTAAGGTATTAAGCAAACTCTTAAGGGTGATACGGAACATATTCGGACAGAGCGAGCGGGAGAGCTCTATTACTTTCCGGTCAGGATACTGGAGTGCCAGACGGCGCACCAGACTGGTCTCAGTGCCTATTGCAATCACAGAGCCAGGAGTTGAACTCTCAACCATTTTGACCAGATAACCGGTGGAACCGGCTCCGTCAGCAGCTTGGACAACCTCATGCCGGCACTCGGGGTGTACATATACCTTTACGCCTGGGTACTGAGCTCTCACCGTGAGCACATGCTCAGCGGTGAACCATGTGTGAACGTGGCAATATCCCTTCCACAGTATGGCTTTGGCCCGTCTGAGTGCGGCCGGGCTATTACCACCAAGGGGCGAATGAGCGGCCGGATCCCAGACCAACAGCTCATCTTCACGAAACCCCATATCGTAAAAGGAGTTGCGCCCCAAGTGTTCGTCTGGAGCAAAGAGGATCTTTTCCCCTCTCTCCAGACCCCAGCGAATTGCAGACGCTGCGTTGGATGAGGTGCAGATAATACCGCCAGCATTGCCACAGAAAGCCTTCACCTCTGCGGGTGAGTTCATGTAAACCACTGGCATGAGGACCTGACCGGCCATCTCCCGTGAAACTTGCCTGTAGGCAGCTTCTATGGAGGGCAAATCCACCATGTCAGCCATAGGGCAACCAGCCTCTGGTTCAGGGTGGTACACCTTCTGACCAGGACCAGCTAAGATAGCAGCGGATTCGGCCATAAATCTCACGCCGCAAAAAACGATCTTCTCTGCCCCACTATTGGCTGCATACCTGGAAAGTTCAAATGAGTCACCACTCTGGCTACCCAGAAGCACAATTTCAGGACGTTGATAATGATGGGTAAGCAGAACAACCTTCCCAGGCCCTGGTTCGCCTGGGTGATGGCTATTGAGATACTCGAGCCTGGCCTTGATCCCATACCATAGTTTCAGCTCATGGGGAGATGTAAGAATAGAGGTGATTGGGATTTCCCGTTTGTCACCACTCCCACTAGAATCTATTGAAGAAGACATTAATACCACACTGTCCATCCTTATGCGGGATGGTCCAATACATGCACATCGGCTCTGTCAGCTTACAGCCCCCCTCCCTGTCCGATGTCCATTAGTCCAGAGGCCGAATTCCGATTGGAGGAACATGACCATGGTAAAAACGGAAAAAGCATATAACAAATCCAACCGGATTGGGCCATATAAAGATCAAATTAAAACAATGCAACCTTATTGTCATGAATTCTCAAGGATAAACCCAATGGCTGTTTTAATAGGCCCTGCTGAGGCCAACGACCTTGCCTAGGATCTGTAGCTCTGCTGCCCGATCCCCCTGTAATATGATGGGCTTGATGGAAGGATTGGATGGCTGGAGTCTGATCTTCTCACCATCACGGAAAAACCGCTTGATGGTGGCCTCTTCGCCCATGAGCGCAACTACAATCTCGCCGGGCTCGGCTGTGCTGCACTGTTTAATGAAGACTAGATCATCTGTAAAGATTCCATCGCCTATCATGGAATCACCAGTAACTCTCAAGGCAAAATTTGGAGTTCTCCCCTTTCCGAGCAGCCCCAAATCTACTGCCACCAAGTCTTCCACGTTCTCCACTGCCAGTATGGGCTGACCGGCCGCCACCTTGCCCAGAAGGGGAATATGGATCACATTGCCGCTGCTGTCCTCTTCGGATTCTGCTAACTGCGACAGTTTATGAATCACTGCTCCCTCAGGTGACTTGGCAGGTTCATGGGTGATTGCAGCCCAATCTCCGCTGCTCGCTTCTCGGGAAGAGGTTGTCTGGGTTATGCCCCTCTTATTCTGACCGAGCTCCAGGAACTGGTTGTTATGGCCGATTCCCACCGATAGCAGGGAAGCAGAAGCGAGATGCTGCCGGGCTGTTGTTGGGCCAGTGCTTATGGTTGTTGATGGCCGCATGCTTCCGCTCCGTCCTGAAACCGTCGCTCTACCCCCATCTGTTCTAGATTGGGCACTGGTAGCGGAAGCAGAGATGGAGCTGAAGAAAAACTCATTTCCAATGGAACTTGGTACAAGTGAACGGGACCGCCTGGCGTTGCGGCTCAGGTAACCTTTCCGTTCTAGAGCTCGCAGGTGATCAGAGACACCATTGGTAGAACTGATGGAGAAATGTTCCCCCACCTCTCTGATGGTTGGAGGAAATCCGTTATCCTTTGTAAAAAAACAGATGAAAATGAGGATCTCTTTTTGTCTGCGGGTCAAATTGCGCATACACAAGTTCCGTTCATGCATGAGAAACCTGGCCTCCCACATTATTGAAAGGCAAGGCACCTTGTGTGTTACAGGTTTCATGATAAAATACTGAACACAATATAGAACGAAAAATTCCTGTACAGTCAAGCACATTCATCGGGTTCCTCATTCTTTTGTTCAGTATTTTTCTTAAACAAATGTTAAAAGAAAATTTTGCAGGCAATGCATCGTTCACCTCATTGAATGTTTACTGGATCATCTGGCTGCAGGAGACTATTTTTCTGCAGCTCGCTTACCTGAATAGATTGGCTCAAGGCAGGATTGTCTGGAGCGGTTAGACTGGCAGTGCTGGTAGATGGTAGTTTAGGATTGTTGTGGCCAAACACCCACAGATGACTGAGGGGATGGAAGCTGATATGAGTTTATGTGAGAAAACAGTAAAGAGACAAAGGAATAAGGTATGGACGAACTCAGGCAGGTGAAGAGATGATCATTGGGCTTGCATCCAAATCACCACGGCGAAAGACCCTGCTCCAGGAACTGGGGTTTAAGGTTTGTCTGGTAGATTTTGAATATGAAGAAGAACTCTCACAGTCTCCCCTGCTCCAGGCCGAGGATCTTGCCGTAGCAATGGCCAGGGGTAAGATGGCTGCCGCTCTCGCTGCCCTCACCAGGGTTCCCAACCCAATAAAAGGTTCATCAGAGCAGATGCCTTTTCAGGTGTTGCTCAGTGCTGACACCATCGTCTGGAAGAACGGCCATATTTTTGGAAAACCGGTTGACTTGGAAGATGGCAGGAGAATTTTGAAGGCACTTTCGGGCAGCGACCACCAGGTAAGTACAGGTTACTGCCTCCATCACATGGGAACAGGCAGAGAGATCTGTGCCCGGGTAATAACCACCAGGGTCAGCTTCCGCACCATGACCAGTATGGAGATTGATGCATACCTGGCAAGCGGGGAGCCGCTAGACAAAGCAGGGGCCTATGGCATACAGGGGAAGGGCGGCATTTTTGTAAAATCCATCTCCGGTTCCTCATCCAATGTGATAGGCTTGCCCATCTGTGAACTAGTGGAAGACCTGCTCCAATCGGGAATTATTAATGAGCTGCCATGGGAGCGAGAGAGCATACACCCTATAAAGGAACATGGTCTGACCACGTGACCGGTGGGTGGGTTTTTCAAATACCCTTAATCTGAAACCCAAATTTGGGAGTTAAATTCAGAATCAGATAGGTGCGATTACAAATGGAACTGAGCGAATTGCAGGCACGCCTTGATAATATTAGAGCATCCATTGCACGGGCAGCCCATAGAGCGGGACGCTCCCCAGACAGTATTACCCTGCTGGCGGTGAGCAAGACCCAGCCTGTTCAGGCTATCCGCATGGCGATGGAAGCAGGTCAGCTCCATTTCGGTGAAAACTATGCCCAGCAGCTACGGGATAAATGCTTGCATCTCAATGGTGCTCAGTGGCATTTCATTGGTCATCTACAGCGAAACAAAATCAAGTATGTGGCCCCACACGCATGTATGTTTCATGGATTGGATTCTATCGAGCTTGCTAAGGATCTCAGTATTTGGACCACTTCCAGAGGGCTCTCTCCTCTTACCAGCCTGATCCAGGTCAAGCTGGATTCGTACAGTGGTGAGAAGACTGGTGTGGAGCCGGAGCAGGTTACTCTCCTCCTGGAGGAATGTGCCAGGCTGGCTGGTATCAGGGTGGTGGGACTTATGGGTGTCCCCCCATACAGCCAGAACCCTGAGGAGGTGCGCCCCAGCTTTCGCAAGCTGGCACAGATGGCCCGGGAGCTGGGCAAAAGCACCGGTATCCCTCTGGACGAACTGTCAATGGGTATGAGCGGCGACTATGAAACGGCCATAGAAGAAGGAGCTACCATTGTGAGAGTTGGAACCGCCATCTTCGGCGAGAGAGCATAACCTGACCTGTTTCCTTTAATACCAAAACTCTCCAGAACCATTTCTTGAATGCCCGGTTCCCCATCTTTTTCTCCCCCCCACCTTGCGGGTAGAACCTTTCATTGATAGATTTCACTGATGCACCTTGCAGCTCTGCCTCACAGGAAGAAGCACTGCATGCAGCCATAGAGTAAAGGATTATCGTGAACCTTCACCCCGCCATACAGATAACCCCCAATGGTGTGAGCATCCGGGTCAGAGTGGTTCCAAGAGCTTCCCGCACCCAGATGACAGGTATATGGGCAGACGGGGCCGTAAGGTTGGCCGTAACCAGCCCGCCCGTTGAAGGAGCCGCTAACAAGGCGGTGGTTGAGTTGCTCGCTGACCTGCTCCATGTACCCAAGAGCACTATCACGATCACCAGAGGGCAGGCTTCAAGGGATAAGACAGTAGAGGTGGAGGGCGTCAGCGCAGAACAGGTAGCCCTGCACTTAGGTCTTGAGCAGAGGGCTGACCATACCGGTCAAGCGCAGCGGATTAATCAGGTCCACGATTCGGCTGATCCTGCCATTGACCGGGGAAATGATACAGAGGGACATGCTCCCCACGCCAAGGCCGGGGGAGGGAGAGGGGGGCGGGCAGCTAAGAGAAAGGGCAGGAAAACAGGCGCTCCCAATAGGTTAGGGAG
>CAYZFJ010000024.1:0-27287 GCA_964477705.1 uncultured Myxococcia bacterium
ATAGCAGAATCGTAGAACAAGTTACAAGAAACAATTAATCGCGCAGGACACTAGTCGTACCCGTCGAAGCAGTCCCCTCCCCCCCTTCCTAACCACCAGAATTGATTTTGATTCGTATGGGGGAAAGGGGGAATTGTGATCAAAAAACTCAAACCGTGGAGAGCAATGGCACCTTCAGCACCACTATAGGTTCACAAGTGGGGTTGTGGGGTGTCAATAGCTGCGAATGAGGTAAATTTTCCAACCTCATGAATAACAGGGGTTAACTTTTACTTATTCACACCCAGTTCCATGGCCAGGTAGTGTCCGGTGCTGCTGCCGGTCTCTGGAGCGTTCGCCGCCAACTGGTCAGGGGTCGCCACATCAATCACGCTACCCCCACCAGCGCCACCCTCCGGTCCCAGGTCAATGATCAGGTCAGAACACCGAATCACATCCATATTGTGCTCCACAACCACCACCGCTGCTCCCTGATCAGCCAGCTTATGCATAATCATCACCAGCTTCTCCACATCGGCAGGATGGAGTCCGGTTGTTGGTTCATCCATAATGATCAGAGTCCCCTCACCACAGTTCTTGCCAAGCTGGGCAGCCAGCTTCAGCCTCTGGGCTTCTCCCCCAGACAGGGTGTCAGCTCCCTGATCCAGCTTCAGATAGCCAAGCCCCACATCCACCATGGGCTGCAGCTTCCTCTCGATGACCTTGCGCCCTCTGAAAAATTCCAGCGCCTCTTCTGCATCCATATGGAGAACATCGTAAATATTTCGCCCCCGATACCGCACCTGCAGGGTCTCCCTGTTATAACGCTTTCCCTTGCACACATCGCACTGGACCCACACATCGCTGAGAAAATGCATCTCAACCAGTACAGCGCCCATGCCTTCACAGGCCATGCATCGACCTTGCTTCACATTGAAAGAGAACCTCCCTGGTTTGTACCCCCTCACCTTGGCTTCCCTGGAAGAGGCAAAAATGTTACGGAGAGGCACCATAATATCGATGTATGTGGCAGGGATGGAGCGTGGCGTCCGACCAATAGGCGCCTGGTCAACAACTACCACCTCTCTCAAGGTCTCCATGCCGCTGATCTTCTCTGCGTAAAAAGCCGACGCACGTCGCTTCCTCTTCGATTTCAGGTGGGCAGTAGCAGCCTTCTGGAGCACCTCAACCACCAGTGAGCTTTTACCCGAACCGGATACACCAGTAACGGTGGTGACAGCACCCCACGGGAAGAAAGCGTCCACATTCTTCAGGTTGTTTGCCCGGGCTCCATGCACTCGGATGCCTCTTTTGTCGTCCATCTGGCGTTCCCCATTGAGAGGGGAAATAACCCGCCTACCCGAGAGGAACATACCAGTCGGACTCTCCTCATCACGGGCAACCTGTTCCACAGTGCCGCAGGCCACCACCCTGCCCCCATTACGGCCGGCTCCAGGGCCCATATCAATCAACCAATCTGCCTCTCTGATCGTGTTGAGGTCATGCTCTACAACAATGACAGTGTTGCCCAGATCCTTCAGCCTCTTCAAAGTTCCAACCAACCGGTGTGTATCCCGGGGATGAAGCCCCACTGTCGGCTCATCCAGAACATAAATACAACCGGTCAGTCCAGAACCCATCTGAGACGCAAGACGAATCCTCTGAGCTTCTCCTCCTGACAGGGTGGCCGCCGACCGATCCAGAGTCAGATAATCGAGGCCAACCTGAAGCAGAAAATTGAGCCGGTTATCCAGCTCCTTCAGCACATCCTGTGCAATCGCATTCTGCGAGTGGTCCAGCTCGCCAGAGATGCTCTGCACCAGGGTATGAGCCTCTGCCACAGTGAGGGATGTCAATCCAGGTAAGTTTCGCCCCGCAACAGTAACCGCCAGCGGTCCTGGTTGCAGTCTGTGGCCATGGCACGCGGGGCACTGGTGGAGATTGCCACGCCGTCTTTGACGACTGAGGAAGAAGCGCCCTCTCCTCATTTTTGTTTGAGAACCAACTGCCCCCCGCCCACCACCGTCGCTACTCCCATCACGCTCACCATCCTCTCCGTCACCATCTACTGGCAGAACAGCAACTCCTCCTTCACCATCCTCCTCACCCTCACCCTCAATCCCATCATCACCGTCACCATAATCATCAAGCTCCACCCCGTCAGCCCCCACCTCTCCTCCACCCACCACAACCCCCAACCCCTGGCAAAGAGTACAGGCTCCTTCATGGTGGTTAAATGAGAACGCCTTTGATGAATAAGGCATGGTGAGCGCAAACTGGTGCTCTGGACAGGCTGCTTGTTCAGTGAGCAAGAGGATGTCAGAGCAGTCACCACCATGGCATCCGGACGGTTCTTCTCTAACAGCAGCCCCCTCATGCCTCCAATTCAGACCAGTTATCACTGCCTGGCCCGACGACAAAGAGTAAGCACGGGCGATCGCCTCAGACAGTCGCTCAATGGTGAGGCCAGCCTGGCTGGAGATTCGATCAGTGACCACAGAGAACAGCTTGGTAGAAGCCAAGTCAGCAGGTATCCGCTCAGAGAGCCGCACTTCCAGGTCGCCAACCATTACCCGCACCAGCCCAGAAGCCAGAAGCTGAGGTGCAGCCTGCCCGAGGGTTTGCCCGGACGTATTGGGAGCGGTGACCCTGATATCCAGGGTGCCAGATTTTGCCTCCCCGTCCAAGCCGGCACAGGCCAGAATCTCCCTCACCCGGTTCGCACCGGAGACCGGGGAGTCTGCCTTAAGCTCCTTGCCGCAGTGTGGGCAGTGGGGAATACCGACTCGGGAATAGAGCAGGCGCAGGTGATCCTGAATCTCTGTGACTGTGGCAACGGTAGAGCGTGGGTTGCGGGAAGCGGTCTTCTGATCAACAGCCACGGCAGGGGCGAGGCCCTTGATGGAATTAACAGGAGCACGGTCCATACGACCGAGAAATCGCCTCGCGTAGGTGGACAGGGACTCCACATAACGCCGCTGCCCTTCTGAGAAGATGGTATCAAGGGCAAGGCTGCTCTTGCCTGAGCCGGAGACGCCGCTGATCACCGTGAAGGAGCCACCAGGGATGGTCACGTCCACATCCTTGAGGTTGTGCCGTCGGGCTCCCTGAATCACAATATCACGCATTTTGTTGGGGGCACCAGCGCCCACAGGGTTCTCTAGCTGCGCCTTGGCCACTATTACAGAAGCGGAAGAAGCAGCTTCCCTGGCGAAGGCCCCATCTTCTGCCATTGCCCCAGCCTCCCCCGAATCGAGCTTATGGCGAGTGCTAAACTGGTCAGGTAAAAACAGAGGGCGCAGGGCCGCTCCCGTATGGCTATCGCCAAAAGCAGCCACCTCCTCAGGAGTTCCCGACACCACCACCGTTCCCCCCCCAGCGCCACCCTCCGGGCCCAGGTCGATGAGATGGTCTGCACACTTAATCACATCCAGATTATGCTCCACGATCAGGACCGTATTACCCGCATCGACCAGCCGCCCCAATGATTCAAGCAGGATTCCCACATCTGCAGCGTGGAGGCCGGTAGTGGGTTCATCCAGAATATAGAGGGTGTTCCCTGTAGCCACCTTGCGAAGCTCCGAGGCCAGCTTAATCCGCTGTGCCTCCCCTCCCGACAGGGTGGTGGAAGACTGCCCCAGCTTGAGGTACCCCAGGCCCACCGATTCCATTACCTGCAGCATTCGATGGATCTTCGGCTGACTGGAGAAGAACTCCACCGCATCATGCACGGTCATGTCGAGAACCTGGGCAATGTTCCGCCCCTTGTAAGTCACCTGCAGGGTGGGCTCATTAAACCTGGTCCCATTACACACATCACAGGTCACCTCCACATCAGCCAAAAACTCCATACCTACCCGATGCACCCCTGCCCCATCGCAGTTTGCGCACCTTCCGCCCGCCACATTGAAGGAGAACCTGCTCCTCGAAAACCCCATCACCCTAGCTGCAGGAAGCTCTGCAAAAAGGTCCCTGATAGGCGTGAGAACTCCCACATAAGTGGCTGGATTGGACCTGGGAGTCCGACCGATTGGGTCCTGGTCAATAACCACCACCTTGTTGATATAATCAACTCCCTCTATGGAAGAGAAGCCGTCTCTTTCAGGCTGGCCGAGCAGGATACCGGAAGTATCCGTCCTTCTACCCACCACCGACTGGATCCCCTCACGGAGGATACTGTCCACCATGGTGGACTTGCCAGACCCTGACACACCCGTAACCACCACCATGCAACCGAGCGGTATGGTTACATCAATGTCTTTAAGGTTGTTCTTGCACCCTCCCCTGATGCACAGGGACAGACCGTTACCTCTCCTGCGCTCCGATGGAATAGGGATGCTATCCAGCCCTGACAGGAATCGGGCCGTGTAACTGCGCAGAGCAGCCTCATCTCCACTCTCAGCCTCCCCAGAACCAGCCCCACGCCCATGCCCATGCCTCTCCATCCACTCCAACCCAAGCCGCTCTACCTGCTCAGGCGTGCCCGCTGCCGTGATCTCACCACCCGCAAAACCTGCTCCTGGCCCAATATCCACCAGCAGATCTGCAGCACGCATCGTCTCCTCATCGTGCTCAACAACCACAACGGTGTTACCCGCATCACGCACCTTCCTGAGCGTATTAATCAGACGCAGATTGTCCCGTGGGTGAAGACCGATGGAAGGTTCATCAAGCACATAAAGAATACCCTGCAAACCGGAGCCAACCTGGGATGCCAGCCGGATCCGTTGAGCCTCGCCCCCCGCCAGAGTCGAGCCGCTCCTGTCCAGAGACAGATAGCCTAGCCCCACCTCCTGAAGAAAATGGAGCCTGGACATGGTCTCCCTGAGAATGGGCGCCCCAATCTTCTCCTCCAGGCCTGGAGCCAGATCTACACCGTCCAGCCATTTAATCAGGTCATCTACAGTCATGGCAGAAACCTGGGCAATGGAGCGTTCTCGGAAACGAACAGAGAGGGCAGCAGGACTTAGCCGTGCTCCACCACAATCAGGGCAGACACAAGGCTCAAGCCAGTGCTCCAGGTATGGAAATCGATAACGTCGCCATAGATCCTGAAGAGTTGGAATCAGACCTTCAAATTTCACTATCTGGGCAGCCTTTGCTGCCACACCTGCAGCCGCAAGATCTCTCGCCCTCTTACCCGTTCCGGCCCCCTTAGCTCCTGCACCAGTCTGCCCTTCAGCACCAGCCCCCCCCACCTTTATGCTGCCTCCGTGTAGAATTAGGTACTGCACATCCTCAGTGAGCAATTCCCAAGGGGTATCAAGAGAGAAACCGATGGCAGCCGCCAGCCGTTTGAAGGCCAGCATGGAGAAGACCCTGGAGTTGTGGTTCTTCAGACTGGAGTTATTAACAGGGGATAGGGCCCCGGCCTTGATACTCAGTTTGCCATTCTCAATAAACTGGTCGACCCTTGGCTCACAGTCCTTGCCGAGACCTTTACATCTCTCACACCATCCCCAGGGGGTGTTAAAAGAGAACAGCCTGGGCTCCACCTCAGAGAGGCTGAACCCGCACAGGGCGCAAGCCTTAGAAGCAGCAAATGAGAGATTCTCTCCCACGGACTCCCCTTGATCCATTCCCACCCTTCCTCCCCTGCCCCCTCGCTCCCCTCGCTCCCCAGGCCCTTCACTGCCGTCGTCCTCTCTGCCACCAAGACCATCACCGGCGCTCCCATCCATTTCGGGCAACCACACCCCTACCAGCCCATTGGCATGGTGGAGCGCCCGCTCGACCCCCTCCTGAATCCTCGACCTGGCCTGAACGCCCAACACCACCCGATCCATGATTAATTCAATAGTATGATTGGAGTAACGATCAAGACGCATGGGCTCCCCTCCCATGCCAGGCCCAGCCTCCCCACCATCCCCTCTGTCGAGCCTGACCACCTTCCCGTCTATGCGTACCCTGGTAAAGCCATCCGCCAGATACTGCTCAAGCTCTTTACGATACTCACCCTTTCGGCGCTGAACCACAGGTGCGAGGATGAAGGCAAGCTGCCCAGGCCGACTCTCAATCAGCCGATCGGTGATCTCTTCCGGGGTCTGGCTGGTAACGGGAACACCACATCCAGGGCAGTGGGGTGTTCCAAGCCGTGCGAAGAGCAGGCGCAGAAAATCATACACCTCGGTCATGGTGCCAACTGTGGAGCGGTTCGATCGGCCGGCAGTCTTTTGATCGATGCTCACTGCAGGGCTCAAACCTTCAATAGAGTCAACGGCTGGCCGCACCATCCTGCCCAAAAACTGGCGAGCGTATGCAGAGAGGGACTCCAGGTACCTGCGTTGCCCCTCCCTGAAGAGGGTATCAAACGCCAGAGAAGACTTGCCGCTGCCACTGACGCCCGTAATAACAGTTAAAGACTCACCAGGGATAACCAGGCTGATCCCTTTAAGGTTATTTTCATGTGCCCCATTTATGGAAATCGGTTCCAAAATAGCTCCTCTGTCCTTCTAAAGCCCCCGCTGCAGCCTCCCTCCACCACCCCTGGCCCCTTGATGGCCTCACACGAAGACACGAAGGCACGAAGTCAGGAAGGGGCTGGGTGTGGTTGGCTGATTGGTTGCACCGCTAGCGAAGGGCACGGCATGCCGTGCCCCTACAGCGGCAGGGGTAATCCGCTTTCCCCTGGTCCCGAGCACCTTACCCCTGGCAACCCCGCTGCTTTTTCAGATTTTATTGGTAAGACCTAAAGGCCAAAAATCCATAGCGCAGGAAGGGCATGGAATGCAGTTTGCTCCTTAACCCCCCAGATCCTTCACCATTCCATTCCATCTCGACTCTTGATTATGAAGGTATTAAAGACCACATGAGATCAGCAGTCAGGAACCCGGGAATTGCCATAATGGTCAGAGAGAATAAGCTGAATTTTGCCCAGATGCTGCTGCGTGCAGGGCCCCCCATAGAGATCTCAGAATCCTTGTGCACAGAAGTTTACCTGGACGGCGAAGAAACCTTCAAAGCAATCCATGCCTCATTGCTTTGGGCTAAGCGATCCATTTATATCATCAGCCCGTTTCTGGAGCTGAACGCACGACTGGTCAGAGGCGAGGCAGCCCTCCTGGCCCGCCGCACCGCGTCCCTCTACCGGCTCCTCCGGCACGTCACCAGAAAGGATCCAAACCTTACCATCCATCTCCTCTCTGGCGACAACGCAAACACAAAAGATAACACACAAACCGCCCGAACAGATCAAAAGAATTCCATTCACAGAACAAAACCGACCGGAATGGTAGACAACCACATATTCCATGGAGTTATTAGTGCAGATCGTGCTGATGGACTCCTCACCACCAGCTTTATAGTGATTGATGACCAGTTGGCACTGGTGGGCAACGGGACCGGGCTATTCAGCACCAACTGGGATACGGCCCTTCATCTGCCCAGAGACCCGCTTCGAACCAATAGCAGAAATTTCCCCCATCTGCCTAACCACACCATGGCAATAGCCCTCACCGGCCCTGCGGCACAGGCAGTGGGCAAGGAGTTCCGCAACCTCTGGATGGACTACACTGGGGACACCATCACTCCCCCCAGTTCGCCCCAGCAAACCAACCTCTTCACCATGGAATCCATATCCCCAAACCTGGCAGCAGTCGGGCAGCAACTGAACCCGTTCCTGGTACCCAAGCCTGCAATCCTGTTGGGCAGGCTCAAATTGGCCCTGACCACTACTGCCCGGGGCACTAGAGAACCGGCCCCCTCCCTGCATCCACAGCCAAAAACCACCAGCGAAATCCAAAATACTCCGGTAAACAACGCAGCAATCCCATCCATTGATAGAGCAGCCTCCATACTGACGCAGGCCATCGAGCAGGCGGAGCGGATGATCTATGTGGAGACCGGCTATTTGACCTCACAAATAGTGGTCAGCGCCCTGATCAATCTGGTGAGATCCAGATCATCCAATATGGGTGCAGGCAAAGACCATAGCTTCGCTGCTGAACCTGAGCGCACCCACAAGGCCAGTTCTCATGATGAAGGCGACCACCATACCTGGCCCAATGATGACCAGGTGATTAAACTTGACTCGACTTCTGAACAGACCATCGAGATCATCCTGATCATCTCCCCTCACCCCTTTAGCATGCTCGACCGGGAGGAAGCGCTGACACGGCAGAATTCACTTATTGACCAATTACAAAAAACGATCCTCCATGAGGGGAATCCAATGGTGCGGCTGGGAATATTCAAGCTGGCCATACCAAGCCGTCTGCCATCCACATCTGTCATATACAAGCCATCCATCAGAAGGCGCATCATCAACGCAGGTACAGTTCTACTGTTCAGGCCCAACAGAGAAGAGACGCACTACAGACCTGCACCCATACCGGTCTCATTGAGCTCCACCACATTGGTGGTAGATGATCAGTTCATTGCATTAAGCACAGCGGATCTCACAGACCGCAGCCTGTTGCTGGATCACAGCATCACCATCGCAACCGCAGTTGCGCCCGTTCCAACTCCCACACCCGTTCCCACCGGCGGCTCCGCTCTGGTCCCTGCTACCGCCAATGAACCTGCCGCCCCTCTACCAGCTTCTTCTAATGAACCCAACAGCCTCTGGCCATCTCCAGAGGCAATAGCACAGATACGAAGAACCCTCCTCGCCGAACATCTGGAGATGGATCTTGCCCAGTTAGAAAAATTTGAGAACAGCTCTAAAAGCCAGGGACTCACCCATGCAATCTCGTCCCTGATCTCCCAGGGGCGTGCAGGTCATTTGGCAGCCAGGCCCATACAGCGACCAAGGGACACCCATGAGCGAACCAATCTCCATGGGCATGAACCCACCACATTTCTCACTCCCGATGCAGCCCTGGCCACCATGGCAGCTATGAACAGCTCCATTAGAGGCGCTGTCAAAAAAGACCTCCACACCGCACCCGCACCCACGCTCACGTCCATACCCCCTCTAGAATCACTGGATAAAACCAGGACAATCAGGGCAAGCGGGGCAAACCGCACACGCCCCACAAACCAGACTCGGCAAAGCAGCAAAGGTGCCAGTGCCAGCACCAGCACCAGCACTACCGACATCACCAGGAGTGAACAACCAGCAGCCCTCCGATTCTTTCTCACTGCTCTGCCCGGAGCAGGTCTGCACCTGCTGCGAGCTTGTTCCATGCTTGCCACTGCCGCAGGGGTACTCATATTCATGGAAATGCTCGCACCATTACCATTACTTACACCCACATCTGCGTCCCCTCCCACTCTCCCGGCAGTTGTCGCCCACAACTACATCATTGATTCCTACCAATGGATCACCTTTATCCCTGGTCAGATGGGCTGGGCACCTGCAATCTTCATCATCCTTCTCGGAATGCTCTCACACTCGATTAACTTTCCCGTGCCCCTCCTGGCGATCATTTCGGGCATCCTCTTCGGCCCTGTCAAAGGTCTTGCTGTAGCTTCGGCATCAACCACCATCTCTGCTGTACTCTCCCACGGCGTTGGAAGGCTCATGGGGCCTGGTGCAATCAAGAAGAGCCGAATCCCTGCCAAAGACGATGACCAGATCCAAGAGTTATTAGAGAACCACTCGTGGAGGAATGTCCTCCTGCTGAGACTAACCGGAATAATGCCCTTCCATCTGGTAAGCCTGCTCACCGGCATAGCTTCCGGCCGAATCACTACGGTAACCACTGCCACACTGATTGGATCACTACCATGGCTTCTCCTGCTTCCCACCCGCTCCCACCTGATTGCCCAGCTTGTGTATGGCTCCAGGCCGCACCTGTTGGTAGCCCTCTCCATGATCACCGTCAGCCTTCTTATTGCGATCTCACTCAACATTTTGTTTCATAAGCGTGCATCCAATTACCACCCTTTGACCATTCAGTGAAGGATGGTTCCAACCAGCGCAAGACCGACCACCCTCCCCCCATTGCCGGCCATATTACTGTGGTCATGTACATTTATTGCTGTCAGGATTATTTTCTTCGAATATTAAGGAATACTGTAGAAACATCAGGGTTTAGGTTGTAATATTCATCATGATTCCTCAAGGCGCAGCAGGCGCAGGGAGTGGTAATCACATAAACCAAACCCTGTTCTGATAATCTGCAGAACCCCTCAAGGAGGTGCACCATGCAACGAAGAGGCATCTCAAGTAAACTCATCCTCATCAACCTGATCGCCGGCATTATATTGTTGCCGATTCAAACAGCCATTCCAGCAGAGACAAGCCGTGTTCCCCTGGGAGCAGAGCCCACAACAGGTGATTTCACCAAGTCACAATCATCCACAACCCAGATCAACATCGGGACAAACGAAGAGCACATTCTTCTTAATGGAAGCACAACCAGCCAACGCAAGACACGAAAGGGCGTTTCTCCAGCAGGTCTGTGCACCTTCATCGGCATTCTGCTTCTGATTCGCTTCCTGAACATGGCAATCTTCTGGCTCCTGCTCAACCGTTACGAAGAAGATGAGCCAGCCAAAACGGCGGATGTCCCACTACCCACCACAACTCCACCCAAGCTGCTGCAGTGAAGTAATTACAGGTTCCCATGTCAGTCCCGCTCTCTTTTCCCCTCACCCTCTATCCACTTTCCCCTGCCACCTGCCACTTACCCGACGGACGCTGCACGTGCGGCTGGTCAGAAGTACCTCTAGCGAAGGCACAGCATGCTTCAGTAGTGTTCTTTTAAGGCAGGTTAATTTTCCAACATGGTATGGACGGGTTGGGTGCACCGCCAACGAAGGGCACGGCATGCCGCATTCATGTTCTTTTAAGGCGGTTTCATTTCAAATAATTGTTTGGGCGGGTTGGGTGCACCGCTAACGAAGGGCACGGCATGCCGTGCCCCTACAGGCGTTGGGAGGGTGGGAGGTGTAGCGCCAGACCTAAATCGCAAGAGACGTGATAGGGCAGTTGATGGCTTGGTGGCATGGAATTGAAGCTTAACCGAACACACATACAGCATACTGTGCCCCTACAGACCGATTGGTATTAGCGGTAAGGGTCTAAGGAGATTAGGGTTTAATGCGACCATTTATCTTCATAATCAGAGCTGATTATAAAAACTTCCATCTTGTTGAGTCCGTCTTTAAGAACATGTATATTGGTGCTGGTTTCATAAAACCTTTTAATATAGAGTGGAATTCCAGGTTTAGAGAACCCGAAAATAACATAAGCAGTCCACTTCAAACGCAGATGGTCTAAGGGTAACAATTCCCTTCAACCCTGTCTGCGAACCGCCATGGTGGAAAGAATACGAGCAATGAGACGTTCTGCTTCACGATTCATCCTGTTTCTTAGCTGCGCTGCGCTGATTACATGTTTGTTTCAGACATCTTCATCAGCAGCTCCAGATCCAGCGCCAGTGCCAGTGCCAGCCAGAGCAGGGGCAGGGACAGGAATAAAACTGAAAGAGGCAGGTGGCCCGGGAGACATCCCTGCAGTAACCCCCTTCAGCATTAAGGTTTATGAAGCAATCAACAAGGGATTAACCTACATCCGCGCCCTTGAAATGAATGGCAACATCGGCAATAACACTACCGGAATGGCCCTTCTAGCCCTTCTCGAAAAACCGATCTCCCCAGCCCAGCCATCATACCGTACACCAAGCTTTGGGTACAAAGGACTGAGCATCGAAGATCAAGCCATAGCCAGGCGGGTAGTTCGGCATATTGTAAACAACTTCCCCGGATTCAACGGTCAGATGGCCGAATCATATGAGACCGGTTCAGGCCTTATGGCCCTCTCCAGCTACCTGGGAACTGGCGGCCCTGAAGTAATCGAGGGAGCCAGCAGCAACGTGCGTGACGCCATGAGACTGGCGGTTGACGCACTGAAGGCAAGCCGACAGACTGCCGGTTGTGGCCTTGGGGGGTGGGATTACACCATCGAGCACCTGCCCAACCTGGACGGAGACCTCTCTACCACCCAGTTTGCAGTTGCCGGTCTCTCAGCCGCCCAGGCCCACTTCGCCGACGCAGGAGACCCCCTGACCACGGTCCCAGACTTCATCACTCGGGTCCAATCACCCAACGGCGGGCTCAGATATCGCTGCGCCACCCAACTACCTGTATCCCACGCCATGACCGCCTCCGGCATCTGGACCTACCGCCTCAGTGGTCTTCCCACTGAGGACCCTAGAATCCAGTCTGCTCTCAGTTGGCTCAACACCAACTACACATATGATAACCAGATAAACCATTGGCAGTACTCTTTCTACTATTATTTATGGGCGGCAGCCAAGGCACTGGAGACAGGGATTCCCACCGGAATCATCACACCCGGCATGCTATATGGCGACATGTTTGAGGGACTGAGAGACCCCGTCGAAGATGGTTACCCTGAAGAAGAACCTGGCTGGTACTATGATTTTGCCTGGTTACTGGTCACATCACAGAATGCGAACGGAAGCTGGCCCACCAATCGCGCCAATGGCTGCAATGGTCATAATCCCCTGGCAGACACATCCTTTGCCATCCTGATTCTCTCCAAATCCACGGGTGCGGCCAATCTGGATCTGGATGGGGACGCGGTGATGGACCCAGTGGACAACTGTCCGGGCGTCTTCAACCCTGACCAGGCCGACTTGGATGGTGACGGCTGGGGTGATGCTTGTGACAACTGTATTGATGTATCCAACCCGGACCAGATGGACACAGAAGGTGAAGGTGTGGGTGACGCTTGCAGGATTACCCCATGTGAGCCGACCGGTCCAGAGATCTGCGATGGTGCAGACAACGACTGTAACGACCTCATTGATGACGGGCTCAACCCACCGGACCAGTCCAATCCAAGCGATGATTTCAAGTGTAGCACCGGTCTGCCAGGACGGTGCGGCGAAGGCGTCCGGCTCTGTGAAAATGGGGCCCCGGTCTGCAGACCACTCCATACAGCCATGGAAGAAACCTGTAACGGTGAAGATGACGACTGTGATGGATTCATTGACGGCACCGACGCCAATAGCAACGGCATACTGGAGCTCTCCGAATCTCTGCGTGATTCCTGCGGCAACTGCGGTGAACTGAAGGTCGAGGTATGCAATGGCAAAGATGATGACTGTGACGGCGTAATAGACAACAACGCCCAGTGTCCCCATGGCCAAGCCTGTATATTTGGTGCTTGCGCCACCCCATGCTCCGCCGGAGAATGCCAGTCTCCCCTTGTCTGTATAGAGAACCTGTGCGTTTCACCATGCCACGCCATGGAGTGCTCTTTTACTGAAGTATGCGACCCAGTCCGCCAGCGTTGTCTTGACCCATGTGGTGTGATGGACTGTGAAGAAGGTGAAGTCTGTGTCAAGGGGAAATGTGGCACCTGTTTCGATAAAGACATGGGCTGCCCTGAGGGAGAAGCCTGTGTGTACCCGGGCACCTGTTCTCCCAATCCCTGTGCGGACTCAACCGATTGCTTATCCTACCAATACTGTAGCCCCACCCAGTCGGGAAGCAGCAGGTTCTGTGCTACCTCGTGTGCACAGGTCGCTTGTCCATTTGGCCAGACCTGTATCAACGGAGACTGCATTGAAGACCCCTGTGGTGGCAGAACATGTGCTGAGAGAGAAACCTGTGTGGGAGGACAGTGCTACAACGATCCATGTGAATTAGCCGATTGCGAGGCAGGAAAAGTCTGTGTAGCCATTGCCGGAGCACAAGCCGGCAGTCTGCCACAGTCAGCTTGTATTGCTGATCCCTGCGCCATGATCCAATGCGGAACAGGCCAGGTATGCGAGGTGGTTTGCCCAGGAGGCTCAATCGATAACTGCAACACCAGGTGCGTTTATGGTGAGGAAGATGATCCGGTAAATGGGGGAGACGAACCTGCGGATACAGATGTAGGAACAGGTGGAGACGACGATACTGGCGTTGACCCGGCTGATACGGGCGTTGACCACCTGGACGCTGGAGATACCGGAGCTACAAACGGGGATGATGATGCTGAAGTGCTTGCCGACACATCCATCGACAATGAACGGGATGGTTCCTCAAGTGACAGTGGCAATGGAAATGGTGACAACCCCGGTGATAACGGCACATCAGATGGCTGCGGGTGCGCTATGATCGGTGCAAGCGGAGGAGAAACCGGGGCTGGTAGTGGCTCTGGATCCCTCCTGCTCCTGGCTGCAATGTTCCTGGCAGGAGCACTGCAACGCCGCAAGCTCCGAGCAGCCCGCACCACCAACAACTAGTTCCCCGCATGCACCGCTGATGCCATCCCAATCCACATTCCCGTACACATTCACTTCCTCACCCCTATCTCTGAGCCCATCAATGCACCCATCCCACCGCCAGTCCTGACCACTCTCTCTGCACTGTGCTCTATCCCCATCACTTTCCCCATCCCAGTCCCAATGGTTCAGCCAATTGGAGTCATCATCCTGAAAGATACCCAGTTCCTTATTGTAGACCCTGTACCTGGTCTCCAGCACCCCGTCATCGGAGATTGAGTGGATAGCATAGCAGGCTTTCCGCTTAGGATTTTCGCTCTGAAATCCACCTGCGGGCACAGACCGAACCTGAATAATTCTGTTATTGCCTGCAAACCTGGTAGCGTCTCTCTCGTGGCTATGACCAGAGAGCACCAGGTTGACTCCTCCCTGGGCGAGTACTTCCCGAAGCTGGGCTGCATCAAGAAGTTTCCTGAACCTGTGCCAGCGACAATGGGGTGCATTCAACACCGAATGGTGGAGCATTATTACCTTATACTTACCCTCAAGCTCAGGGCGAGCAAGAATCCCCTGAAGCCGGGATAACTGCTCCTCCCCCACCATTCCAGTAGCTGAAAACCATGGTCTGGGCTGGGCACTGCTGATTCCAATCAAGGCCACATGACCAAAAACTTTAACATATGGGTAAACGTTATTATTGTAACTATCATTTCTATTGCCAACGCTAGTGTCAGCATTATTGATACTGCTTATATTGTTAGTATTATTATTATTATCTCTAAACTCATCACTATTGCAGCAACTGTAAGGAATGTCCCCACGCATAAAATGGAGAAAATGCTCCTCGAAGAGACCTTGCCTGGCTACCTTTCTAGTATAAACATCATGGTTTCCTGGAACTACGCTCACTTTTGATGAACACTCACCGAACGATGAAAGCATCCGCACCACAGCACGAAACTCACTCTCGAAAGACAGATTGGAGACATCACCAGTTACGGCCAGATGATCCACATTCTGAGAGGAGATGTCATCCAGCATTGCTTTAAGGATATGGGGCAGATGCCGCGTCATGCGACCTAAAACAGTGGTGGCACCGGTCACCCTCTTGTTAAGAAAGTCCCGGGCCCTGATCCCACTAAAATCACGTACATGGATATCTGAAACATGGGCTATACGAAAGGCCATTCATTACCTCTTATAATGGTATGGATTCCCCAATTGATTTACTGGGGTGAGAAACCAGCTCAGCCTGCCCGCATATCAAAATTATCACTCAGGGCAAATGCAGGTGCGGGAAATGTTACCCATCCGGTTTCAAGGCTCAAAGTAATCACTACATGTCGATGGGCAATATTTTAGCGACCACAAATTGGCTGGTAGTGCATGGATAGTTCAGGTTGTCCATCAGTAATGCGTGTAACAATGGGCACATGGAGGAGCAGCAGAAAAGGTTGAGGTTCAATCCTGTTAATAAACAGTTCACCCTCCAGTGGCACAATCCTGTGCCCTCACGCTCACTTCAAGAAGGTAAGCATTAGATGCACCATTAAAAGGCAGGACACCAACAAGATATGAACCAGCCTCAAGCCCCTCAAGGGTCACCGACTCCAGGCCCGTTCCAGATGAAGCCACCGCAAGGAGCACCTCTCCGGTTTCGTCCATAATTATCAGGTCCAGATCCCCCGCCTGATGGTTGAATGTAATGACGGCATCAAGAGCCCCGCATTCAGACAGAACAATACTGAAGTAATCGGCTCCCCCTCCACAAACGGCAAGCGGATAGGTCCCCACATCAAGTGGCCATGCCTGAACAGGAGTATTATTCGGCTCCAAAGCATCATCAAAACATTGGGGAACCACATTCAACATAGCAACTGCTCCATTGTCAGCGGTATTCAGTTCCCCAGCCAGAGGCTCCACCAGAACAACCATCTGCAGTGCACCAGTTCCCGCAGCAGCAGGGATGGCCACTCTAACCCGATCATTCAACACCTGGCCGGGGGTAAGGCCGCCCTGAATAACCATCTCATGGAGAATGAGCAGACCCGGGTCACTCCAGACCGGCAGTATCCACTCTTCACTCTCGTTTTTACCAAGAGGCGCCCCCTGCCACGCCCCGATGCGCACCCTAAATGGGGGCACCTCCCCTGCCCGTTGATTGCGGACTGAAAACGCCACATCCACAAGCCCACCTGACTCCAGCCCTGTGCCTGGCTCCAGAGCCAAACCATCAACCACCAAATCAACCCCGTCCAACCCTTCAACCACCAGATCATAGTGAAGCACCAGGCCATCCTGCTGGCTAACCTTGACCACATACTCACCAGTCATCTGGGGAATGTAATCTATCACTCCCCCTTCACCGCCCTCGCCTCCGCCCCCTCCGCCTCCCGTACCACCGTCTCCGTACGTTGAAGCCACCTCCACCAACTCCCCACCCCCTTCAACTTCACTACTAACTGCAAACAAGACCAGGCTGACAGGCAACTGAAGTCCACTCTGCTGTTCCTGCTCCACCAGATTGGCCCTGATGGTGACAGGCACCCCTTCAAAAAGGGTAACCCGATAGTAATCAACATCCCCAATGCACATGGTACGGCCTGTCAGCCCCACCCCATCCAGTTGAGCTGAAGATTCAGGCTCGTCATTGACCTCGGAATCATCTGACTCACACTGTGACACATTAAGGGTCAGCCTGTACCCATTGACCGGGTAGGGGCCGCTATGGAGCAGTGCCCTCACCCAATAGGTGCCCCCAGAAGCCGCCGTAAAATCCAGGGCTTCCGTGTCTTCAGTGGTCCGGCTGTGCTCAATGAGAACAGGAACATCTGGGCCATACAGCTCAAGGTCAATGTCACCATCTTCATTGAGAAAATGAGCCCTCACGTTGGCCTGCATTCCCTGTTCAAGCTGAAAGCTGAACCAGTCATCAAACCCCTGGCAGACAAACAAGCCCGCAGTAATAATACCAGGCAAAACTTCTTTGGCAGTGTGCCAGCTCTCATTGGGATCATAAATATCATCTAGACAGCCCTCAGGGGGTACCACATACTGGACCAAACTAGTAGATGAGCTGTTGTTCTGGTGGTCGATATCGCCGGTAACCTGTTCTGGATCAGCCACTGCAAACACCCTGAACATTCCGGCCTGAGTCCCGGGCGGCCCATAGAGTATCGCCTGCAGGTGCACTGTTTCCATGGAAGCCAGCCCCTCAGGAATGGGGATCCGCTCCACCTCCACACCACCTCCCCCATCTACCGACATCAAATTGAGAGCCACTTCGAGAGGTCCACAATCCTCGGTCCCCATATTGGTCACTGGAAGATTGACCACCAAAGGAGTCCCCCTGTTAAAGCGGGAAGACTCGGGCACTACGCTCCCCACCACCACATCCACACCTGGGGGTGGCTCCATAACAGCGATCTCCAGGTCGTACATATTGGCCACATCAAGGGGGGCAGAGGTAACCCTCAGGTACAGCACCGTATCGACAGTGGTCAGGGGCAACAACACGGTCTCCCTGGATACACCCGGCCTGAGACTGCGCTCAATCAGGGTGACTCCGTCCCCCTTATAAAGCTCCAGTCCGAGAGCCCCTCTTGAAGAGGAGAAATCAATGGCAGCAAAGAAGCCATATCCAGAGCGGAGTGGAATGGCAAACCAGTCATCCTCTCCGCAGCGCCCCATATCCTCATAAAACCCGGGCGACAGCCTGATCGCATCACCCATGGAATTGTTAGGCTCCATGGCATCAGGCCTGCATCCGCCCATGCCGCCTGTAATCCTGGCGAAGGTGGCAGCCCAGGACAGATTATTCTCCTTGGTGGTCTCGCCAACAAGTTGATTCCAAGGATCTACCATTACCCCCACATAATAATTCTCAATCCGGGCATCCAGATCCAGAGGAGCGGAAACCAATGCAGCCATATCCTGCCCGGTTCCTCCCTTCAGGTCGCTTACCTGCAAGGTCTCCAGCAATCGTATACCGCTATCGAACACCTGACGCTCAGAGATAAACACTCCAATCTCAAAAGCTCCCGACTTATCCGTTCCCAGATTTTCAACCCTGAACCCCACCTCCATCAACTCCCCTGCCCTTATCACCCCAGGCTGGAACTCCACCGCATCCACAGCCAAATCCACCTGTGCCGAGCTACCCACAGCTACCCGCCGGTTATCACAGGCCCAGTTGTTATCTTTGCTAGTTTCAGGGATGCTGTTAACCGGGTCAGCCATAACACACAGGTGATACTGCCCCGGTCTCATGGTTGGCAGCAGGGGCTGAACCAGCGAGATATCCTTGCAAGCCTCAAGCCCGGGTTCAAGACCTCTGGTCAGGTTTGCCACTCCAACCGCAACATCATCATCCGACCACTCCGCATCTTCGCTGAACGCAAACCTCACCATGAAAGGGCCGGCCGACCTGGTGCCACGGTTACATATGGTGGCAAGGGCGTGCAGGTTGGTTTCCACCGAGATCTGGTACTCACCCGCATATATCTGGGTAGGGAGTACATCCACACCGTCCACCCGCCCATCTATAACGGAGAGCATGGCTTGGGCAACATGAACATTGTTGCTCTCGTCCATCTCCTCAACAGTGTCATCTGGATCAACCAATGCGATGAGAAAGTAGCGCCTCGACTCCAGATAGTCGGGCACATTGAAACTGGTATTAACGATAATGCCTGTCTCAGCCGGCAAAACATCGAGTTGCCCATTGGCAAGAAGAATATGTCCGTCATACAGGTCTTGTTCAGGCTGGCCCTCGCCACCTGCATCCCCCGCGTCCTGCCCTTCTTCAGCCGAGTCTTCCTGAATCGCATCCAGGCTCAGGTTTTCATCTTCAGACAGATACAGTCTCCAGTTAAATGGACCAGACTGCCTGGTACCCCCATTCCGCAGGTTCAACTCCACCCTTACCAGACTGGAAGGGAAGGTGGTCGTGGGAGCGAACTTCAGATCGGCCACCAGAACATCTGGAGCATCATCAGGAGAAGAAACCGAGAGCCGAGTCGATGCCAGATCCACATTGTTATTCCGGCTGGCCTCATCCACGTTCTCACCACAATCCGCCTTCACAGCAACCCAATAGACACGGCTGCGCAGAGCACCCTGCACCTTCACCTCCCAATCCTCAACCAGAAACTCCTCACCCGGTTCAAGCTCATCCACATCTACCTGGTCCAGTTGCCATGTGGTCTCAGGCGAGAGCTGGGCGGTCTCAGATATGAGCAGGCAGGCTGCACTCTTGGGTGCATCCTTGAATCCATCGTTTCTGATCAGGAACGATACCTTGATGTTGTCCCTCAGGGTGACCTGGTCCGGCGTAAACACCAACCCATCCGATGTCAGATCAGCTCTACCTCCCACCTGAATCTGAATCTCTGCAAAAGCGGAGTCGCCATCGCTCCGCTCGGTCACAACCAATTTAGCGGTATAGTCACCCGGTTCCAGATATGTATGAACAGGATTGCGCAACCGTGAGCTGGAGGTGCTCCCATCACCGAACTGCCATGAAAAGTCATAGACACCCCCATCCTTTGCTCCTTTGTAATCCCCGTGAAACTGCACCGACAGGGGAGCCATGCCTGAGGTGACATCGGCAGATACAACAGCTTTCAGGGCTGAGTCCTCATTACCGCCGCACCCAGCCAGAAGCAGGGAGCCAGCCATCACAACCATGGCCATAGCAGTTGCCATTGCCGTTGCGTTTGCCCTCGCCCTGGTCCTGGTCCTCGTCCCCTCCACTGCATACTTCAACCTGGATCTCGACATAAGGCGCATCGCAGGTGCTGGCGCCTTCTTCATCAGCATGAACCATAAACGAAGCATATTTTGTGGAAAACTCAGCAGCAGCAGCAGCAGATTGGATAATGTAAGAGGACCACCGCACCGGGTAAAACAGGTCTGTTGCGATTTGTCCATCACAGGCAACTCCAACTATGTCAGAAACCGAATTGGAATTTGCTTCAATTCGGAAAGGATTTTGAAAGACAATAACATAGCATATTTTATTTGTCCTGGACATATCATGAACATGATGACAGCCTCGCATGAAGACACGAAGAAGATGCAAGTCAAAAGTTTCAAGTTGAAAGGACCACTCCCTTGGGTCCCTGAACCTAAACAGTGGATGGAAGCATTTTAATTTTCCCATGGCCCATGAACGGCTGCCTTCTGAATATCTTGCAGATTGCCAACAGAGATCTTGACGTTCCAGAAGGGTTAGGGCTAAGTTTGGTAAGTTTATTTTTGGCCTATACCTTCAGTTATTTTTGGCAAACACAGTAACTAGCAAGGAGGAGCATCCGTGAGCACTGGAAAAGGCCCCTCAGGTAACGATGTGGGGGATCTGAGAGAACGACTCGGTTTGGGGGTACCCAAAAAAGCGGCAACTACCGAAACTGCAAACAAGGGTAAAGTTACAGGACGCAGACTTGAGCCTGGCACTGGCGCCGGGAGCACCCCATCTCCAATAGCAGCCCAATCTGCCCAGCAGACAACGGCTGTTGGAGCTGAAGCTGAAGCTGCACAGGTCCCTGCCACCAGCACAGCCGCATCTTCAACCCCAAGTTTAGATCCCAGCCTGTCACCGTTTGGCAGCTTTGCTGCTGGGGTAAGCCAGCCGACGAACACTACCGGTGCATCCCAGGCACCAGCATTTGGCGGCAATATCAATCTGCTGCTTGCGGATGGCGATGAGGAGCTCTCAGGAGTTGGCGGCTCACTGGGCAAAAAAACGAAACGCACGGCAATCCTGATTGCTGTGTTAACCCTGATTTTGGGTCTGGCTGCAGGTTATCCCCTTGGAACCGGCAAATTCCAGCGTCAGATGGTAAATCAGAAGATTGATGATTCGCTCATGGTTTTGGGCAAAGTGGAGCCTATCGTCAACCAATTGGCTCCTATCCTGTCTGATCTGAAAAACACTAAAAGCGACAGAGTTGATCCGGAGCTGGCTCAGAGGTTGAACACCATCAAGTTCGAGCTGTCCTATGATGATGTAATCACCCGCAACCCCATCCTGGGGCCCCTCCTCACCAACCACCTGATGAAGTTTGTGGTTCAGGCTAACACCTTCAGGGACATGGGCTACAAACACGCTTCCCTGACCCTGAAAGAGCATAAGAGCTTCTTGGAGCAGATTTCCAACTCCAGTGAAGTTCTTAAGGACAAGAGCGACGTATTTATCCATTACGCTCCGCGCCCTAGTCCCACTGCTCCCCCACCAAAGGGCAGCGTGGTAGTTCCTACCGGAGAAGCCACCCAGAGAGGCAGGTCCTTCATATTGCCAGTCAAGACCCTCACCGGTGAAGAGAAAGAGGCAGACGTTGAGCACCTGATTCAACTGGACAAATCCCAGTTGATTGATGCCCAGGGGCCGAACGTGATGCAGCTATATGTAGACAGGGTTAAAGACCTCCAGGTGCTCGGAAGGGACATGGAGGGTTATATGACCACCCTGCTTACTCTGCTGAAAAAGGAAGCAGAAAAGGACCACATCTTCGCGTTCTGAGCAGTGATTCCACGCCAGGGACCCTTTTCACATCGCACCACATCGCACCGCATCTCGCCAGCTTCACACACATAATCTCCCAGACGCACACTCGTCATCATCCCATCCCCATTCGCATCGCTTTGCCCTATCACCACTTCAACCAATACGCCTGATTCAATCACGGCTCCTGCAATCTGCAGGACAAATCTTTTCCGCCCACCCACCCCCCAGAATATTCATACAAACCCGATTCAAATATGATAGTTGGTTGACATTTTATTATTCGTACTTGTATATTTACACGGAAATTTATTCGTTTTCATTATTACGGGGTTATGCTCCACTTGAAACAGTCGTATTCCGTCACCGTCGCAGGGTGTGAATTCATCCTCAAAAGCGAGGAAGGCGCCGATTACATAAAGGCCTTGGCCGATTATGTGACGATGAAGATGGATGCGATACAGCTCGCCACCAATGCTGTTGCAACGCACAGCATTGCCATTCTGGCCGCTGTTGATATAGCAGATGAGCTCTTCAGGGAGCGAAGAAACCTCGAAAATGAAAGACGGCAGGCTGCTGAACGGGTTACCGAACTGCTCCGCGAAATTGATCAGGTGCTGGAGGGTCAAGATTTCGGTTTATCCACGGATGACCGGCCCACCAGAGCACCGGACCACCGGAGCAAAATCTCTGACTGAACAATATTCAAGCCGTCTTGCAGGGACAGATTGAGCGTCAATACCGGGAATGAAACTGCAATCACCACATGTATGCAGACCTCATTCCCGGCTGGAGTACTGATTTGGGAGGCTTTTCCCCATGGTGTGGAGCTGGTGGTAATTCAGCTTCACCCACGGACGCTGCCAACGATGGCAGAAAAAAATCTCTCAGGGCCCAAATGCTGCAACAGCGGCTTGCCCTGCCACAACCCAGTATTCAGAGCCTCAGTCTGGCCATTGCCAGTCGCGTTATCAACAGTCACTGGTTCAAATCCGCCCGCAAAATCGCCCTTTATGTGGCAATCCGCAACGAAGTGAACCCCATCGGGATTCTCCATGCCGGATTAGCCATCTCGGGAAAGATAATGCTCCTGCCACGTGTTTCAGGAAAAGAACTTCAATTCGTTCCCGTGAATTCCGGTTATGAGCTTACTCCGGGATTCAAGGGCATTCTCGAACCGGTCGGCAAGGCCGAACCGGTAGGGGATATCGATCTTTTTCTGGTCCCCGGACTGGTCTTCGACCGGCAGGGTCACCGAATTGGCTATGGCAAGGGCTACTACGATGTTGCACTGGATAGGGCCCGACCGGACGCCACAAAGATAGGCCTTGCATTCGGGTTCCAGGTAGTACAGGAAATACCAGCCTGGGCAGGCGACATCCCACTGGATATGCTGGTCTCGGAAGATGAAACCATCATCACCGTGCATGGCAAGTCAAAGGGAATTGACGTCGGCCTTGGACAGCATGTCCCCTGAACTGGCAGGCAGCAGACAAGGCAAGGCGAATAAAGCGGGGTCTTTGCTGACTGCCACAATTTGAATGTCACCCGATTCTGACCATCCCTGCCTGCCAGGGTATCAGTCTCGAGTGCGACACTCACAGGACCAACAGGGGATTCCAAGGAGGCATTTTTAGCCATGGCAATCATACTGGCCGTAATTGGCGGCCTTGCACTGGGTATCGGCGCTGCTCTTCTCATACTGGCTAGAGCACGCAAGACCCAGCTCTCTGAAACCGAACAGAAGTGCCAGCACATGCTGGCCGAAGCCGCCGAACGGAATAGACTGGTTGAGCTGGAAACAAAGGATGAGATTGAGCGTTTCCAGAAGAAAAACCGGGAAGAGTTCGAAAAAGAGACCCGTGAAAAACGGAACGAGCTGAAAAAGCTGGAAGAGCGCCTGGTTCGCAAAGAAGAGAATGTGGATCGCAAGGGAGACCGCATTCTAGAGCGGGAGAACGATATTGGGCGCCGGGAAGACGAGTTTCGCCGCAAAGAGCAGATGGTTGAGGAGCAAGCCCGTATCTACGCTGGCAAGATAGCCAGTGTGAACACCGAGCTGGAGCGTATCGCTGGTCTCACCAAAGAGCAGGCGAAGACTGAGCTGGTCTCTACCATCGAAACCGAGGCCAGGCAGGACAGCGCCCGGATAATCAAGCAGATCGAGGACGAGACCAGGGAGGAGAGCGAAAAGCGCTCCAAACGCATCCTGGGTATCGCCATGCAACGCTATGCGGGCGAGTACTCAACCGAACGTGCCGTGTCTGTGGTCAACCTGCCTTCTGACGATATGAAGGGCCGAATTATCGGACGGGAGGGCCGCAATATCAGAGCCATCGAAGCAGCAACAGGCTGCGATCTGATTATCGACGACACTCCCGAGGCGGTAATCATCTCCTCGTTCAATCCGGTTCGCCGTGAAATTGCCAGGCTCTCCCTTGAGAAGCTGATCCAGGACGGGCGGATTCACCCATCACGCATTGAAGAGATCGTGGTGGCTGTCACAGCCGATGTGGAGAAGGAGATCAAGGAGGCCGGTGAGCAGGCTGCATTCGAGCTTGGCCTGCACGGGATCCATGCGGAGCTGATCAAGCTGATCGGTCGACTTAAATTCCGCTACTCCTACGCTCAGAATGTGTGGACCCACTCGGTAGAGTGTGGTTTCCTGGCTGGCATCATGGCCGGCGAGTTGAACCTGAATGTGAAGATCGCCCGTCGAGCAGCCCTCCTCCACGATATTGGCAAAGCCGTTGACCACGAAATTGAAGGATCCCACGCCATCATTGGCGCTAATCTGGCCAAGAAATACGGGGAACGACCTGAGATTGTCAACGCCATCGCCTCCCACCATGAAGATACCACCCAGGATACGGTTTATGCCCACCTGGTGGCTGCCGCGGACGCTCTGAGTGGAGCCCGACCTGGCGCAAGGCGGGAGATGTTGGAATCCTATGTTCAGAGACTGGAAAACCTGGAAAAGATATCCAAATCTTTCAGCGGGGTTGGCAAATCTTACGCAATCCAGGCAGGGAGAGAGGTCAGGGTTCTGGTGGAGCACAGCCAGGTTGATGATGCTGGAGCGCTCATGCTAGCCAGAGATATTGCCCGCAAGATCGAAGAGGAGCTCACCTACCCTGGTCAGATCAAGGTGTGTGTCATCCGAGAGACTCGGGCCGTGGAATTTGCCAGGTAATAATCTGGTGATATCGGTTCTGCTGGTGCTGGTGCCGGTGCCGGGCTGGTGCTGTCGTTATTGTCGGTAGTGGTGGTGATGGTGGTAGTGCTATAGCTGCTGTAGCTGTTGTCGGTCAGTGCTGTGAGTACCGCATCATTCCATTCTATTTTATCCCGTTCTATAAAAGCCTGGCTGCCTGGATAAGAGCATTATAGCGGTCTGGCTTCTTCTTAAACTGGAAGTATCATGCGAGTTCTGCTTGTGGGCGACATATTCGGTAGTGCCGGGCTTCGAGCCCTCTCCTCCGTCCTCCCCGGACTAATTCAGGAATCAGGCGTCGAATTTGTAATCGCCAATGGGGAAAACTCTGCAGATGGACTGGGGATAACCAAGGAAACAGCACAGGCGATCCGCAAGGCTGGGGTCTCAGTTATTACCACAGGAAATCATGTCTGGTACCGGAGACAATTCGCCCGGCAAATCGTCCATATAGACTATGTGGTCAGACCACTCAATCTTCCTCCCCAAACACCGGGTAAGGGTGTATTAACAATGATACATCCCCACAGCGGTGTAGAGATTGTAGTCATCAATCTGCTCGGTCGGGTCTTCATGAAACCGGTGGACTGCCCATTTCGGGCTATGGAGGATGCGCTGGCCGACCTGCCTCCTGCGCCGCGGGCCGGCCGACTGATCATGGTTGACTTTCATGGGGAGGCCACATCAGAGAAACAAGCCATGGGCTACTTCCTCGATGGACGAGTCACCATGGTTGCAGGCACCCACACCCACGTACAGACAGGTGATGAGAGGATTCTAGAGAAGGGAACGGCTTATATTACCGACCTGGGCTTCACAGGCCCCGACGACTCGATCATCGGCCAGAACAGGGAGCAGGTGCTTAATCAATTCATCACCCAGTTCAATACGGGGTTCAAAGCAGCTTCGGGCAGGCCAGTGTTAGAAGGCGCCATTGTGGATGGGGACCCCGCTACCGGGCTTGCCGTTGCAGTACAGAGGGTTCGGGTGTACGCCCCTTAGGGTCACGGTCTGGCCTGATTTATCCAAAAGTGAAGTGGAGCATAGAAGATAATGGTCAGTGCGAAAGAACAACTGGAACTACTAAAAAAAGGGGTCGTTGATCTACAGCAGGAGGAGGAGCTCGCAGCCCGATTAGAGGAATCGGTTAAATCCAGAAAACCTCTCACAGTCAAGGCTGGCTATGATCCCACTGCTCCTGATCTGCACCTGGGACACACCGTAGTTCTCACCAAGATGAAGCAGTTCCAGGATCTTGGGCATAGAGTGGTATTCCTTATTGGAGATTTTACGGGAATGATCGGTGACCCTACCGGTAAGTCGGAAACCCGGAAAGCGCTCACACCCAAGCAGGTTGCAGCAAACGCTGAGACCTACAAGAACCAGGTCTTCAAGATCCTCGATCCTGAAAAAACTGTAGTTGATTTCAACAGCAGGTGGATGTCAACTATGGGTGCAGCAGACCTGATCAGCCTGGCATCCAAGTACAATGTGGCCCGCATGCTGGAGAGAGATGACTTCCGCAAGCGTTATGCAGAACACCGACCGGTTGCCATCCACGAATTCCTCTATCCATTGATCCAGGCATACGACTCTGTAGCCCTTAATGCGGACGTGGAAATGGGTGGAACTGATCAGCTTTTTAACCTGCTGGTAGGGCGGGATATCCAGCGCCAGTACGGCCAGCGGCCTCAGGTGGTCATGACCATGCCAATCCTGGAGGGAACCGACGCTAAGGTGGTGGACGGAGTCCTCACTGGCGACAAGATGTCTAAATCCTTAAACAATTATATCGGTATCAATGATCCCCCAGACCAGATGTTCGGCAAGATTATGAGCGTCTGTGATGAGCTTATGTGGCGATTTTATCAGTTGCTCAGTACCAGACCTTGGACTGAAGTGGAACAGATGAAAGAACAAGTAGCCCATGGTCAGCTCAACCCCAAGCAGGCCAAGATTGCTATCGGACTTGAGCTGGTGGGGCGATATCATGGCGCCCAGGCGGCAGAGAGTGCCCGCCATGAATTCGAGGAACGCTTTGCCAAGGGAAATCTGCCCAGCCAGATCGAGGAGGTCCAGGTAGCAATGCCACAGGACACTCCCCTGATCGCCAATGTACTCCTGGAAGCCGGTCTGGTCTCCACCACCTCAGAGGGGAGACGCATGCTGACCCAGGGAGCGGTAAAGGTAGACGAAGCTCCCATTGGTGACCCCAACGCCACTCTCCTACCAGGTGCGAACTACCTGATTCAGGTGGGCAAGCGGCGCATCAAAAGAGTAAACCTGCTCAAGGGGTGAGCACCAGCTCCAACAGAGACACTCCCCCCTGCCCCTGCGAACAATCGGTTTTACCATTCATACAACAACTTCGGGCACGACTTGCGGAATCCGTGTACTTTTAAGGTGGTTTGAGTGCAACAACTTGTTAGGGCGGGTTAGGTGCGCCGCTGATGAAGGGCACGGC
>CAYZFJ010000025.1:0-27149 GCA_964477705.1 uncultured Myxococcia bacterium
GCACCACCTGTCATCTGCGCGGTGTCGCTACGTGCAGAAACCCCTGAATTAGAAAATGCCAAGGTGACCGCCTTGTTGGTGGCCTCAGGGGGAGCAACTATTGCCTGCAATTGGGCAGTCTCATCAGCGAGCAGCGACAATTGGGCCGGCTCCATGGTCACACTCGTCACCTTCACGGTGACTGTCACTGCACAGGATGCGGTGAAACCGCCATCTACTGTGGTGACGGTTATCAATGTGTTGCCGGCACTAATGGCGATAACCTGCCCATTTCCAGTCACCTCAGCCACCGCAGGAGCGGTGCTGGCCCAGACAACAGACTGCTCAGTGGCTGATGCTGGAGCGATGGTAGCAGTGAGCTGTTCTGTCTGGCCTGTTCCCAGATTGAGGGTGGTGGGCGACACTAAGACACCGGTCACAGGGGTGATGCACTCCCCATCAGCACATTCAGCCCCTTGTGGGCAGGCGTGGTTACAGGCTCCGCAATGGGCACGGTTATCAGCGAGAGAGACGCAGGCGCCACCACAGTCGATCAGACCTGCTGCACAGGGGATAACACAATCCCCATCACTGCACACCTGAGCATCATTACAGGCACGCCCACATCCCCCACAGTGGAGATGGTTGGAGTCGAGGGTGACGCAAGCGCCGTCACAGTCCGCACGACCTGACGGGCAGGAGTCAGTACACTTACCGCTCCCACATACTTTGCTTCTGGAACATTCAGCCCGGCAAGCCCCACAATGGTAAGGATCACTATCCAAATCCACGCAATCACCGTCGCAGTCAGAGAGTCCAGGAGGGCACGACAATACACATATACCATCAAGGCAGTCTTCGCCCAATTGGCACGCATTCCCGCAGGACCCACAGTTCAAAAGATCATCAGCCAGCTCAAAACAACTACCATCACAATCTGTATAGCCTGAGGGGCACTCATCAACACACCTACCACCAAAACAGACCTCGGCCCGCCTGCACTCATTCCCACAGGAGCCACAGTGGAATGGGTCCGTCAGGGTGTTATGGCAGGCCCCGTTCACCAGACACCAGCCCTCGGCTGCTACCACATCACAAGTGCCAACCTCAGAGCAACGGAGCTCCGTACAATGCAAGCCATCATCATCGCCACACACCTGGCCAACGGCAACAGGCTGGCACCCATCACAGCAGGCGTTGACCTCAGAGCACTGGCAATTGCCTGCATCCCCTTCGCCTGAGTCGTGATAACCGCTATCAGCAGTGCCCACATCACCGCTACCGTCATGGCCTGAATCAGACTGCACAGAGCCTATATCCACAATGTCCGCCGGGCATACCGCGTCACCCGTGTAGGCAGGATCGCATGGGTTGGATGGTACAAACACAGGTAAATCTGAGCAGGAAGGCAACATGATCAGACACAATACAGAGACCACAAAAGTCGTAGATGTAACTTTCACTGGGTAACCCCTCCAGACCTGATTGAAAAACGCAGAATATAATACCACACCGTGAAGCAGATTCAATACCCCGGCGAGAAAAGAAACAAGTTACAAGCGAAAAGTTGGCAGGTGGCAGAAGACAGTGGACACGGCATTGCTGTGTGGCTGGTTGGGTGCACCGCTGGCGAAGGGCACGGCATGCCGTGCCCCTACAGGCGTTGGGAGGGAGGACATGGGGGTGCGGAAGAGGTGGCGTCAGACCCAGATCACAACAGACGTGATAGAGCCCTTGAGGGCTTGGTGATATGGAATTGAAGCTTAACCGAACACACATGCGGCATGCCGTGCCCCTACATCGGCAGAGGTGATTTCACCTGGAACCTTGCACCTCTCCATTGCGGGCGAACGCCACTCGCCCACACACGCTGTTTGTAGGTGGTAAGGAGTTAAATGGGGGATTATGGGGAATACGGGTAATTGCCTTTCAGGAATTATCAGTTTATTATCCGCCTGTTTTATTCTGTTAAACACAAGTGACCTCCGGCCACTAAAACTGCCGACGGGAGGCCGTTTTAATTGAATGCTAAAATTCACACACTGATCGCCGTCTCATACAGCGTTCTCACCCTGCTGCCAGGCATAACCGGATGCGCAGGCCAGACCCGACTCCAGCGCCCGCCAGGGATGTTCAGCTATGGCTCCGATGAACACAGTGAACCCGCAGATCCCGTCACCCCTGAAGCAACCCAGGATTTTGAGAAGATCCTGAAGGCTTCCAGAAGAGGCGACCCGCAAACACCTGCTTTGCTTGAAGGTTTCCTTTCCAAGCATCCTGACTCACCACTGGGTAACCAGGTACGACTCCTGCTTGCCCACCACCAAATCAAGGCAGGGCGCTCTGACCAGGCTCAAAAATGGCTCAAGCAGATAATTGATGGAAAAAGCAGCAGCCGAAGAGCAGAAGCTCTACTGCTTATGGCCAGAATCCATATGGCCAACAATGAATTTGATCGGTGCGCCCACTCTGCCGTGGAGGCAGCCACCCATCCCACTGATGAGGAGACTGCAGATACCTCTCCCCACAATGCCGGGCAAATACTGAGTGGCAATGCCCGACTGATTGAAGGCGAATGCCTGATGCTGGGTGGCCGCTATCCAGCCGCGCTCAAGGCCTTCTCCACCGCCTATCCAATGATTTCCGATCCAGAGCTCCGCCGCTATGCCCACAAACGGGTCCGCACCATCGTATTCGACAGAATGGACGGCGCCTCAGCCTCAACCATCAGGGGCCGCATTGGTGAACCACTTGGAGAATCATACCTGACCATGCGCAGCATCCTGAGTTCAGCCACACGGGGCGACAGTGACCTCAGGAACAGCGAAACAGCGGCCAAAACTGCACAGTGGCTAGCGTCAGAAGGAGAACGCTCCTTCGCAGAGCAGATCTGGCTCATGACATCATGGCACCAGACCATGCTTCAGGGAGGCAAACCACCCATCATCGGATTGCTCCTCCCCCTCGAAGGCAACAACCGACGCATCGGCTGGAAGATGCTGTGGGGTGGACTCCTTGCTGCAGGTGCACTGGGTGACGGCACCTCATCGCCAGTAGGACTGGTCATAAAGAATTCCGGCACCACTGCCGAAGAAGCTGCCACAGCAGTCAGAGAGTTAGCTGCGGATGATTCGGTGCTAGGCCTGGTAGGACCTACTGATGTGCGCTCTGCTATAGGGGCCGCCTCCGCTGCCCAGAAAGCCGGATTGCCAATCATCTCCCTGACCGTTGACCCCACCCTCCCGCCAAGAGGCAGTCTGGTATTCCGCAACTTTGTGGATGCCCCCAGGGAGGTGCGTTCAGTCCTCAACTACCTTGAAACCACTGCCCCTGCCGAAAAGCCGGTGGGTGTCGCCATACTGGCCCCTGAAATTCCATACGGCAAGAGCATGTCCGATCTGTTCATCAGGCAGGCAAAGGAACGTGATATCAATGTGGTCCTCAACACCACCTACCCGGCAGCGGGATTCGACTATAAGGAGGCCCTTGAGCAACTGGTGGCATGCCGTGACCAGGTAACCGCCATCTTCATTCCAGACACGTCAAAGCGAGTCTCCGCACTGGCTGCCCACTTGGCCGCCCGTGGATTCTGGTCCCTGCCTGCAGGTGAAGCCGCTCCCAAAATAGCCAGGGGCGAGGCTGGCGTAACTCCAGTTCAGATGCTGGGAACCAGTGCGTGGTACGATCCTGATTTGCTCCAGAAGGCGGGGCGCTACTTGCGGGGAGCCGTATTGCCTGTGGGCTTTTTTGCAGAGGACGATACACCCGAGGTGGTAGATTTCGTCACCAACACCCTGGCCATCCAAGATTCACCCCCCGATTATTTGCAGGCATATGCCTATGACAGCATCCTGCGTACTGGCAAATTACTACTCTACCCCCAGAATCGAAACAGAGAAGGGCTTGCCAGGGCACTGCGAGAGGAGAGCAGCATTCAGGGTGTAACCGGGACAATGGGGTTCAACCGGGATGGAAACCCCCTCGGCGAGCTGCTCCTCATCTCCATCGACGATACAGGCTTTATTGCCGCAAAAAAAGAAGAACCTCTTCCATCTTTTTGAAGATAGATTTATATCTCTTGGCCGCAGTAAAGGGCAAATCAATGCTGTCACACCCAATCCCGGGAGAATACAGTCATGCCATTCCCTTTACCCAACAAGACGAGAGCACACCAGGAATTAACACCTGCGCCAGCCGGCACTACCGTGGCCCGGCCAGATGCATTGAAGTAGAATTAAGGAAGCAACATGCGCTATTCCAGCTTATTGATACCAACACTTAAAGAAGATCCCAGAGAAGCAGAAGTCATCAGCCATAAGCTGCTGGTGCGTGGTGGCTACATCAGAAAAGTTGCTGCAGGAATCTATGACTATCTTCCCCTCGCCTTGCGCACTATCCGCAAGATCGAAGCGCTGGTTCGAGAGGAGATGAACCGGGCAGGATGCCAGGAGATTCTCATGCCCATTGTCCAGCCATCCCAGCTCTGGGAAGACTCAGGCCGCTGGGAAAAATTCGGGCCAGAATTCCTCCGGTTCAAAGACCGCAAAGGGGCTTGGTTCGGCCTTGGCCCTACACACGAGGAGGTGGTCACTGACATCGCCCGCAGGGAGATAAAATCCTACAGGCAGATGCCCAAGAATCTTTACCAGATTCAGACCAAGTTCAGGGATGAGGTTCGCCCCCGGGCAGGGCTGATGCGGGGCAGAGAGTTCATCATGAAGGATGGGTACTCCTTTGACGCTAATGAAGAAGGGGCCCGCCGCTCTTACAAGCTGATGTATGACGCCTACTCGGCAATCTTCAAACGGTGCGGATTGCAGTTCCGTCCTGTGGAAGCTGCCACAGGCGCCATGGGCGGCAACATGTCCCACGAATTCCAGGTGCTGGCAGAATCAGGCGAAGACCTGATCGTGGCCTGCGACAGGTGCGACTATGCTGCTAATGTTGAGCAGGCCGAATTGAAGCTGGAGCCGGCAACTCCTTCCACCAGCCATGCTGCCTCTTCTGCACCTGCCCCCATTAAGGAGGTAGAGACACCAGAGCAGCGCACCATCAAGGAAGTGTCCGAGTTCCTGAAGATGCCACCGGAGAGTTTCATAAAAACCTTGGTTTACCTTGCTAACGACAAGCCAGTACTGGTTCTGGTCAGAGGAGATCATGAGGTAAACGAGATCAAGCTGACCGCCCTTCTCAAGGCTGAAACTCTCGTTCTGGCCTCTGACCAGACCGTGGAAGAAGTCACCGGAGCGCCCGTTGGTTTTGCGGGTCCTGTCAACGCCAAGACTACTATCGTGGCTGACTGGGCTGTTCAAGGTCTCACAAACGGAGTTACTGGAGCTAACAAAAACAACTATCACCTGGTCAATGTGAACCCAGGGAGGGACTTTACAGCCCAAATCACTGGTGACATCAGACAGGCAAAGGCGGGAGACATCTGCCCCCGCTGTGGTGGTACCTATCACGAATATCGCGGCATTGAGGTAGGCCAGGTGTTCTTCCTGGGCACCAGGTATTCCGCACCCATGGGAGCCACCTTCCTGGACGAGGCCGGCGATGAGAAGCCCATGATTATGGGTTGTTACGGAATCGGAATTACCAGAGTCATGGCCGCTGCCATTGAACAGAACCACGACGACTTCGGCATTATCTGGCCGATGGCAATCGCGCCATACCAGGTGATCATCACCCTGCCCTCCATAAACGATCAGGAGACTGTTGCCGTTGCCGAGGACCTTTATGCCCAATTGCAACAAGCCGGGGTAGAGGTTATCATGGATGACCGTGATGAGCGGGCTGGAGTCAAATTTAAGGACGCTGACCTGATTGGTATACCAATCAGAGTGGCAGTGGGCTCAAGATCCCTGAAAAACGGCAACGTAGAGCTTAAACTTCGCAGCCAGAAGGAATCCATGGAAGTCGCCATCAAAGAGGCAACAGACAGGGTGCTCTCTCTCATCAAGGAGCAAATGGCCTGAGCTGACCTCATTGTTGCATGGGCGTAAGGCAGGACATGGGGTGATGCGGACCAGCACAGGCAGAACAGGATTGGATGTGCAAGAGTTATGTGCCGTCCATAACCTGACACTGCCCTCCTGAATGGATAAAGACAAACCTAAACAAAACCTGTTCATTCCTTTAGATATGGAAGTGACTGGGTCATCGAGAGTTAACAATGGGGAACACCCGCAACCGTCCCAGGAAGAATATTCAACAACAGGAACCTGCATCTACTGACAGGGCTACACGCACACGCCCGGCATCCGCCAGCAGAGACCGGCGCTCCCCACACGCCATGCGACCAGATACCGCCCCACAGAGCCGTGACAGAAGCCGGCGCCAGCCCCCCCCAAAAACGAGTGGCGATCCAGCTCTCTCCCCATCCATGCCCCGCTCGCAAGTCAAGCCCGACAGACTTCCCTCCACACGCGGGGACGAGCAATACAGAGGCCGACCGAGAAAACCAGCCCCTCACCCAGAAAGGGTAGCAGTCCCAGCAGAAGAACGAGGCGTTGTATTCGGCATCCACCCTGTGGAGGAAGCCCTTCAATCAGGCAGGATCATTAAGATTATGGTGGCCTTGCGCAAAAACAATGAGGCAAGAGGCGGCGACTCTTCCGATGCAACAGCCCCTTCCATGAGCCATAAGATAGGAGCAATTGCCAGCCAAGCCCGCCATATGGGTATCCCGGTGGAGTATGTACCAGTTGATGGCCTCAACCGACTGGCCGACGGGCAGAACCATCAGGGCATATTGGCCACCATCGCAGCCCACAGTTACACTGATCTGGAGGAAATATTAGCTCAGACAAAAACCAAGACGCCCCTGCTGCTTATGCTTGATGGGGTTCAGGATCCAGCCAATCTGGGCTCAATTATCCGCAGCGGTGCCGCCCTGGGTGCTCAGGGTATAATTATCCCCGAAAAGGGAGCCGCCCAACTCACCGCTGCTACTGTCAGAGTCTCTGCGGGTGGAATAGAGAGGCTGCCCGTTTCACGTGTAACAAACCTTGTTAACACCTTAAAAACACTAAAAGAGCAGGGCTACTGGTCCGTTGCAGCAGAGGCTGAAGAGGGGCGTCAGGCTCCATGGACCATCTCCTATGATGTTCCCACCGTGTTAGTCATGGGAAGCGAAGAAAAGGGGGTCAGGCGACTCCTGGCTGACACCTGTGATTTCCGGGTCTCGATACCTTTGTCAGGAAACATGGAATCTCTTAATGTAGCGGCAGCAACCGCAGTGATGCTTTACGAGATTACCAGACAGCGGCACAGCAAGTAGCAGATGCATCATCTAGCCCCAATCATTTTGTAAACTTGAGATGGTCACCACCAGGAGCCACCCATGGTTTTGTCATCCTCTCTACCCTCCACATGGAATCAGACCCTGTCTGGAATTTCCCAATGGCTATGCCCTGCAGCAGAAGAGCTCTTCTTTACCCGCAACGATCCAGCAGACCCACGGATGGGCGATGCGGTAAAGCGCAACCCGGATGATTCCCTTCAAATTCTGGAGTCCAGCCCCTGGGATGTGGTCATTGTGGGCGTGACCGATGATTCAGGGATTGTCCGAAACAGAGGGCGGGCAGGAGCAAGTGACGGACCAGACGCCATCAGACACCGCTTATATTCCATGACTACAGGTGCTGTTGAACCACTTGAGGGAATATACATTCTGGACCTAGGCAATATCGCCCCTTCTTCCAAAAACGACACAGCCCTGACCCATGACCGACTCACTGCCATTGTAGAAAAGATCATGATCCACGGAGCAATTCCCATAGTGTTGGGAGGTGGCCATGATCTGACTTTTGCAGGAATCCGTGGCTTCATCGCTGGCCACTCCCACTCGCAAACCGGGGAGAAAAGCAATCCGATTATGAACCAGCCTTTCAAACTGGGTAGTCCCCAAAACATCCCGCACCCAGGTAGCGTAGGTGTGATTTATCTGGACGCCCACCTGGATATGAGAAATTTGGAGCACGGCATCACCAGCGGTACCCCCTTCTTCAGACTCCTTGAACTGGAGGGAGACATGGTTGACGGCCGCAAAATGACCACCATTGGCATACAGGAAGAGCGCAATGCCCGGGCTCACCTTGCCTATGCAAAAAAGCACATGGTCCACATTGTGCCACTGGAGCAGGTGTATGAGGATGGAATAGACAGGGTAATGCTCAAAGCCCTTGTACGAGCCGCTTGCAGCACTTCTCCGGTAGCGCTGAGTCTGGATATGGACAGTGTTCGCAGTGCTGACGCTCCCGGGGCTTCCGCCTCATACCCCACAGGGTTGACCGCATCTCAGTTGGTAGCTGCAGCCACTATCGCAGGTAGACACCCGTCGGTCGGATACCTGGATGTGATGGAATTATCTCCGCCCCTCGATGAAGATAACCGCACAGCTAACCTGGCAGCATCGGCCATAAACGGTTTTCTCCGGGGGTTGTCCCACCGTCAGCAGCTTTCTGTTTGATTTCCGGTCAATTCCGATAATCGGACACCAACACCCGCCCACACACACCACTTTTCCGCCATGTTTCACAGCAAACACACCGTCTGCCTGCTATCCCTCCCGATGGCATATTTCTAGCACCCATCTCCCTAGCTAATATCAAGTGGACAGGCTCGGGGAGAATCCTCCCTCTGGCAACCTGCCCCAAACCCATCAACAGGAAAGGAGTGTTTTCATGGGACATGTCAAACGAATCTGCGTGCTGGCAGCAGCAATAGGATGCCTTCAACTGAGCGTAACGGTCAGCCCGGTCATGGCAGGTACCAGTTTTCGCCTGCGTTCCCTGGAAGACTACCCGAACAGCCATGATAACCCCCAAAGATCCGGAGCCGTAACCACCACGCCCAAACACATTAATGGAGCGAAACCAGCCGTATCATGGCAGATCGCTGGAAATGGCAAAACCAGAGCTGAAGAGGTCCAAGAACTGGTGGATAAAGCCATAATGGATTTATTGCACAATCCTGTTCCTGGAGAGTCATCTACAACGCAAGAGTCGGACGAAAGCTACGAATTGGAGGGGTATGAAAGGCTGCCTGAGCAAGAGAGGCGATCCGAACCTTTGGCCCTGCTCCACACAGAGGACCATGATGAGATGCCAGAGCATTCCTCTCCAGCACGTCACATACAGAATCACCTCAGCGATAGAGAAACTGAAGAAACCCCGCCCCCCATCTGCCAGTCAGTGCGCCCCAAAAAGGTCAAGGTGATGGCTGGAAAGATCAACATTAACACAGCATCTGCCGAATATCTGAGCATGTTGCCCGGCATCGGGTTATCAAAAGCCCAGGCAATCGTAAATTACCGAGAGAGAAAGCCATTCAAGCAGATTCGCCACATTATCCGTGTTAAAGGGATGACCTGGAAGCACTACTCACGCATCAAAGATTACCTGGCCACGGATCAGGATTCAGACTTTCACCACGAGATCTATCCACCAGGGTATGTGGCCAATAATGCTTCTGAAAGCGTGGAGTAGTAATTGTTTCACGAGACACAAACTGTACCTGTAAAAAGGCATCTCCCATCTAATCAAACAGAGCATCGCAATCAGGCCCCATGATCGCTCAAACCACCGCCACTGACAACAACATCAAGTATACGTTCTCACCATGGGACTCCAATTCTCATCACTGCAAGATCACTACATCTCCCAGATTTATCCGCTTGATCCCCAGATTGAACTCAACCCGCAGCTTGCGGGTCGAGCTGATGCTGATCACCTTACCCTCACCCCAGACCGGATGGCTCACTACCGTCCCTGGTCCCAGAGCATCCATCCCAGCCATGAACTCATAGTCCTCATCATATTCCACATGGCTATGGTCCATATGAAAATCATCATCAGTAGTAGTTCTAAAATCACCATGATTGAAGCGCCCCGACGATACACAGGAGGAGAAGCAACTCGTCCCGAAGGAGTTATCAGCCCCTGTTTCGTCCTCAAGCCGAACCACAACCCTGCCCACAACCTGAGTAGGAATATCATGGAGAAACCGACTCGGCGTAGAAGCCAAGGTAATCCCGTTACGAAAACGGTATGCAGCGTGGCTGATATGCAACCTGTTTTTAGCCCTGGTCATGGCCACATAGGCCAGGCGACGCTCCTCCTCAAGCAGATCATGACCAAATGCATCAACACCATCGGAGGACTCACGGATAAGAGGAAAGAGCCCATCCTCAAACCCCACCAGATAAACATTGGAGAATTCCAGCCCTTTGGCCGAATGGACAGTGAGGAGAGAGATATTGGCCCGATCGCTGCCTTCAACCTTATCAACAGAGGCAACCAGGGCCATATCTTCCAGGAAGCTGGACAGAGCCAGTCCCGGTTCTCGAATAACCGCGTCTGCCGCCGCGTTAAGAAGCTCCCGAATGTTATCCAATCGCTCCAGCTCACTCTTTTCAGCCAGCCAGGTTCTGAACCCCACTTTATCAAATATGTATCTCAAGGCGTTGCTGGCATCCATCCGGCTACACCCCTCCCTCAGTTGCTCCATCAGCCCATAAAAATCCTGGATTTTGCTTATAGATCTTGGTTGTCGCCCACGACTACTCCCGGTTGCCAGAGCCTGAAGGCCTGAGGCAAATCCACCCCCGCCCCCAGCCTCCACAATAGCGTCTATCGCAACCTGTCCAATACCTCGTCTAGGTGTATTGATAATTCGCCGTAGCGAGATCTCGTCATCGGGGTTGACTACAACCCGAGCATAGGCAAGCAGATCCTTTACCTCAGCCCTCTCGTAGAAGCCTACCCCACCTAAGACCCTGAAGGGGATTCCCCTGCGAGCGAGTTCTTCCTCAAAAAGCCTGGACTGGGAATTGAGTCTGTAAAGGATACCAGTGTCAACATCAGGCTCTTCCCTCAGAACCGCTTCAAGGTCATCCACAACTAACCGGGCCTCCTCCCGGCCATCAAAGCTCTCCATGACCTGTATCTGATCTCCCCCCTCACGATGCGGAATCAGGATCTTTCCAATCCGAGCAACGTTCCTGCTGATCACCCCATCCGCAGCGGTGAGGATTGAAGGAAGAGAGCGATAGTTGTGCTGCAGTCGGTATAGGGCAGCCCCCTCATGCTCCACGAGAAAGCTGGACATATTGGCCGGATCAGCCCCACGCCAGCCATAAATGCTCTGATCCTCATCCCCCACAACCCAGATGTTTCCATACACCCCTGTCAAAACCTGGAGCAGCGCCTGCTGACTGGCGTTAGTATCCTGGTACTCATCTACCAGCACATGGTGATAACGCTCCCCAATGGATTGAGCAACCTCCTCATTCTCAGCAGCAGCAATTACTAAATGGCGAATCAGGTCCGCAAAATCGCAGGCATTAGACTGAATGAGTCTATTCTCATACTCAAGCAGAATCTCCATGGCCAGTTCGCCCGTTATTCCAATTGGCGGCTTCATGGAATCAATGGAACATAAGCCATCCTTGTAGCGCCCAATCCAGTCTGAGATCAGGTTTGCGTTTACTGCGCCATCTAACTCTTTCTCTTTAAGGATCACATTGATCAGCTTTTTCGAGTCCGTATCATCGAAGATTACAAAGCCGGAGCTGAGCCCGATAGCGGAGGCATATTGACGTAGTAGTCGAGCCCCCGTGCTATGGAATGTGCTGCACTGTACCTGATGGAAATCCTCCCCCATGCCAGCACCGATAATCTGAACCCGGTCAGCCATCTCGGCAGCGGCCTTATTGGTAAAAGAGAGGGCCAGAATACGCCATGGTGGAACCCCCTGCTCCCTGATAAGCCAGGCCACCCTATAGGCAAACGAACGGGTCTTACCGCTACCAGCTCCAGCCAGAACCATCACCGCTTTTTCCTGGGCAGTGACCGCTCTTATCTGTTCATCATCCAACTGACCATGCAGCCATCCGGGCACGCCTGTTTCCAATTTTTCCTCCATCCGTTTATATCGAACAAATTGCCACATGAGGCCGCAATCTGCTTGCTCTCAATCACCTGTCGCTATGTGCGTTTATGGGCAGCAGATCAGCCTGGTTGCACGCTGCGTTCCTGTGGAACACACCCATGGTTCATGGTTGGCTATTTTTTCAAACACAGACCACATTCTCAAGAGGTTTAATATAACAACTGTTGTTTATAACGGTACAGAGGATTGACCTATCCTTGAGTACAATTTAAAGGTTGGTTCAGAACCGTGCAGCTGACTGGTTGGTTGGTGCCGCTTGCCAGGACTCAAATGATATGGAGTGGTCTATTCCACAGTCACACTCTTAGCCAGATTTCTGGGCTGATCCACATCTGTCCCTTTAAGGTCAGCAATATGGTAAGCCAGCAGTTGCAGAGGAAGCACCGTCACAAGGGGAGAAAAGTGATTAGGTACTGGGGGCAGATAGATCACATGATCCGATGACCTGGCAATGCGCTCATCTCCATCAGTCCCAAGGGCGAGAATCCTCCCACCCCGCGCTTTGACTTCCTCCAGATTATTGATGGTCTTCTCATAATGCTGGTCTTGGGGAGCAATCACCACCACCGGCATCTCCTCATCGATCAGAGCGATAGGACCATGCTTCAGCTCCCCAGCCGCATAGCCCTCACCATGAATATAGCTGGTCTCCTTCAGCTTGAGGGCACCTTCCATGGCGATAGGGAAGTTGTTCCCCCGGCCCAGAAACAGGAAGTTCCGGTGTTGATAAAAACGCCAGGCCACCTCCCGGATGGAGTTCTCCAGTCTATCCAGGACAATCCCCATCTTCACTGGCATCTCCAGAAGCTCTTCAATGTACTTGCGCCCCGCTTCCTCAGAGAGATTGCCAGCAAGCTGACCGAGATACAGACCAAGCAGATGGAGACATGCTACCTGACAGGTAAAAGCTTTGGTGGACGCAACTCCAATCTCAGGCCCGGCATGAGTATAGAGCACCCCGTCACTGAGCCGGGGAATGGAGCTATCAACAACGTTACAGATTGAGAGGACCTGGGCACCCTTGGCCTTGGCCACCTTCAATGCGGCGAGGGTATCAGCGGTCTCGCCAGACTGCGAAATCCCCAGCACGATATCGTCCTGATCAATGATCGGATCACGATACCTGAACTCAGAAGCCAGCTCGATCTGAACAGGCACCTTAAGCATGGCCTCAAGGAACGACCTCCCCGTCATACCTGCATAATAAGAGGTGCCGCAGCCAATAATGATAAAGCGTTTCAAACGAGCGACTTGCTCTGACTGGATATTAATACCATCAAGGCTTACCCGTCCTGAAGCTGGAAACACTCTCCCCCGGCAAGTATCCACGATAGCTCTCGGCTGTTCAAAGATCTCCTTGATCATGTAGTGCTTATAGCCGCCTTTTTCAGCCTGCACCGGCGACCAAGTCACCTGTCTATAGTGGCGATTCACCTTCTCTCCCTCCAAAGTTTGCACTGACGCTCCATCCTTGGTGATCACTGCAATCTCCCCCTCATCCAAAAAGAGAACCTTCCTGGTCAGATTCAAAATCGCCGGAACATCAGACGCAATATAATTCTCACCATCTCCCAGGCCGATAACCAAGGGCGATGCATTGCGGGCACAGACAATTTTGCCAGGCTCCGAGAGGCTGACCACTGCAAGGGCATAGGCGCCCTGAACATTAAGCAGGGCCTTCTTGACAGCCTCCTCCAGAGGCACTCCTGCCCTAAGATTTTCATCAATTAAATGGGCAAATATCTCAGAATCGGTTTCAGAGCTAAAAGAATGGCCTGCAGCAATGAGCTTCTCCCGCAAATCCAGATAATTCTCGATAATACCGTTATGAACTACTGCCACATTGCCAACCACATGGGGATGGGCGTTGGCTTCGCTGGGCTTCCCGTGGGTAGCCCACCTGGTATGACCAATCCCGGTAGGGCCGGCCAAAGGTTTACTGCTCAGGAGTTCCTCCAGTGCTGCAAGTTTACCCTGAGCACGAACTACCTGGATGGGGCTGTTCTCCTCACCCGTAAGAACTGCTACACCTGCGGAGTCGTAACCCCGGTACTCCAGCCGCCTGAGTCCGTCAAGCAAGATGGGGGTGCAGTTTCTTTCTCCCACATATCCAACTATGCCACACATTTAGCCTCCTCAAATCAACGGCCAGCCAGCAAAAACCAGTTATATACATCTGGTGAATGCGGGCTCTACTGTCGTGGTCAACCAATATAATCCGATTCGTACCCTATTCCCATCTTCACCCCAGAACAAACCTCACACTGCACATGCACACCCGTTGGGTAAAAATCACTAACCCATTCACCCGTCGCAGACTCACCCTTGACTGGAACCATCATCATCCTGCCCATGTTGGGCAATCTCCGCAGTGTTCAACGACTCCACTGCAGGCAGGCCATTCCCGGCGTCCTGGACACGTCCATTTTCCTGCCCCTGCCCCGACTCTTTACCAACCTGCTCCGCCCGCACCTTCTCTTCCTCCATGGCTTTCCGCCTGGCCGCCACCTTGTCAGCATAACCCTCCTTGTTGACCTGGGGCGCCCTGGAGATGGCCAAACATCCATCCGGAACATCGGTGGTCACAGTAGTCCCAGCCGCCACATAAGCGTTAGCCCCAACTTTTACCGGGGCCACAAGCTGGGTGTCACTCCCAATGAATACACCATCACCGAGCTCCGTTCGATGCTTGGCAAATCCATCATAATTACAGGTAATAGTACCGGCGCCGATATTAACCCGTTGCCCCACTACCGCATCGCCAATATAGCTCAGATGATTAGCCTTCGACCCCACACCAAGAACAGCTTTCTTGGTCTCCACAAAATTCCCCACATGGGCTTTTTCTCCCAATCGGGTACCTTCCCTGAGCCGGGAAAACGGCCCCACCCTTGCACCAGCCCCTATACTGATTGAAGATCCAGCGATCACACAGTAGGGCTCTAAGGCAACCCCATCTTCCACCACTACTCCTTCCCCCAGAAAACAACCCATTCCAATCGTTACGCCCCTGCCGATTCTGCTCCCTCTGCCAATCCGCACCGAGGGCCCCACCACACAATCCTGCCCAAACTCCACACCCTCATCAATGATGGCGCTCCATGGGTCTTCCATGGTCACCCCATTCCGCATGTGCTTACTATTGATCCTCTCCCGCCTGATTCGGTTCGCCTGTGCCAGATCCACCCGGTCATTCACACCAAGGACCTCACCAGGCTCCTCCGCCACTACTCCCACAACCGTGCGCCCCTGCTCCACCGCCAGCCTGACCACGTCTGTCAGATAGTACTCGCCCTTCGCATTGTGGTTGCCAATCAAATCTAACAAAGAAAACAGCAGATTCCCATTAACACACAGAGTCCCCGAATTAACCTCTCGCACTGCTGCCTGCCCGGCTGAGCAATCTTTCTCTTCAACAATCTGCAGGACTCTCTCTGACACTGGATCCCTGATAATCCGACCGTAGCCTGTGGGGTTATCGGCAATAAATGTCAGTACACCTACCGCAGCGCTCTTCGCCTCCACCTGCTCCAGGAGTCGGCTCAGGCTGAGCTCGGTGAGGTTAGGCACATCCCCATACAGGATCAGCACCTGCCACTTGTCGCCAGCATCCGCGCCCAGGGAGGCCAGTTGCTCCTCCAGAGCAGCCCGGGCAGCCAATACGGCATGGGCGGTACCCTTCCTCTCAGTCTGAAAAACACCACGGTATCCCATAGGGCCAAATGCCGCATCCAAGGAGGCTCCCACTACCTCTACCCCATTCCCCATAACCACCACCGGAGGAAGCAACGTCACCCGCCGGGCCAGTTCCACAGGATAATGCACCATAGGGAAGCCAGCTACCTGATGAATCACTTTAGGAAAGGATGATTTCATGCGAGTGCCTTCGCCGGCAGCAAGAATAACAACCGAAATATTCGAGGATAAGGGCATTTTGTTCAAGCCTCCGCACATTCAATTAGGTTCCGTCTGCCACCACTATCTCCGTCCTACAGCTCACTACGACGGGCTCACATCTTCAGACCAGAAAAGAACCGATAATCACCCGAGCATCTTCCATCACCATAACCAGTCGTATCTGCCTGAAGATAGTCGGCTGTTATACCGCACCCAATACACTGCCAAAAGAATAATATTTCATTTAACACCAGCGGGTAGTCGCAATTTATGAAAAATCATTCTTCCGCAAATGGTAAATCAAACAATAGAACTAGGTCATCACATTCATCTATTTTTTTCAGGGAAGAGACGAAATCAAGGATTCCCTAGAGAAAAAGCATTCCAGGCAACAAAATCATCTCCCATCCATCTCAGTGCCTGTGCTTGAGTGCAATCAGTGTTCCCCCACACCCACACCCACCCCCACCCCCGCCCCTCCCACTACCACCATCCCCACAATTTGTGTTGTGCGCTTCAAGCTCCGCAGTTTCATGGTATTTGCTGCGTAGCAGGATCATCTCCAGAGCCCCTGCACACATCCACAGGCAGCCTAGTCCGACCATGATTGCAGAGCACCAGAACAGGATTTGCTGCGGCAAGGCTCCCCAACCGCCGGCCCTCACCCCAAAGGCATTGGCCCCATCCCAGATTGACCGCACCAAATCACGGACAACAACAGGGAGCATAGCTGACAGGAAGATGATCGTACCTATCCTAACCATCCAGCACATAACCGTTGATGATGCACTCAGCTTGATGGATAGCTCACCGACCAGAGCTTCCATTTTCCGAGGCATATCTCTGACCTCCCCATGAGCTCGGCCCTTCCATGCATAGCACCAGGCAACCTGAAGCGCACTCACAACCACCAGAGAGCCCAAAACAACGCACATGGGCAAAATCACAAAGCGGAAACCCAAACTCCTGAACAGGGAGATGAGCTGAGGCGAGAGTAGATTAGATGGAGACCCAAGGGCTGCAACTATTGGCCCTGAATCCCACCCCCCAGGCAGCCCCCCTCCAGCATATTCACTTAAGCCCCGATTGAGCCACCAAAGCCACCCTCCACACAGCATCAGGCAAATCCCACGCCCCATCACAGAGCTCCGGGCCACAACTCCCATCTTCCATGCCGCACCCGCCAGCCTCTTCCCCACTCCATTCATGACCATGACATGCCCTTTACTTTTTTACCTGGTCAGCACCTGCCTTACCGCCCTCACCCCTTCCACATCGCCGCCTGGAAAAGGCCTAATGCTTCTCCGTTCAAATCAACCACTAATTCAGCAAGAACCGGCAGGGCAAAACCAACCAACAACAGACAGAGGATGAGAGACAAAACTATGGAAACAAACCCTCCTGCCAGAAAGTCATCGTTCCCACATCGAACCATAGAGGAAATGACCACACTGATCAGCTGTACAGGGATAAGCAAGGCGAGCCCGGGCAAGAGAAGACACAAGCCCAGACTGCTGAGTTGACCGGCAAAGGGAATTAAAAAAGAAGCCATTAAGAGACTGAAGCTGCCACCACTGCCACCATCGCTGAGTCCCTGCCATAGACCAGGGGCAGAGCCTGGCGGCAACCATTGGAACGAATTGAGCAGCGAGGAGATAACCACATGATGCCCTCCATTCCAGAGGAAAAGAAGTAACAAGAGGATGGTAAGCACCGACACCAAGCTGTTCCCCCCACCTTCAGGCTGAACCAAAGGGGGCACTCTCTGACCAGAGTAGGGAACGGGGCGATAAGACTCCGTCCCCAGAAGATGAGCCAATGCGCCCTCTATGGAGAAAATGATAAACCAGCAGATTGCGCCCAGTAGTGCCCCAATAAACAGTTCTCCAAGGAACAGGAGCAACATGGAAGGAAGAAGCTCAGCCGTAGCCGCCGACGGCCCCCCATGAATTCCTATTGGTGCCTGAGCAAGAATATGAGGCCATGCAGGGGGCAAAATTACCATAGCCCCAATCCCCGCCACACCGGCTGTTTTCCACCTGCCGCCCAGGACAGGAGGCAGGACAAATGCTGCGAGCAGCCTGACACCCGGGAGAATGGCGAGGAGAAGTGTGCCACTGTGGTACTGATGTCCCATGGAAGACAGTTGAATGAGCATAACACCAAAGAACTGGAGCACAAAACTGCCCAGGTAAAGGGGGGCTGATGCTTAAGGCTGTTAAGCAGTAACTTGAGAGTGCGTTCACCAACAAGAAATGATCACTCTATTAGATTCAATGGGGTACATATGATTGGGAAAAACAGGAAGACCACAGAAGATAAGGGATTAGACGGTCTGGACAGGCTCGGCGGTCTGAGATTCGGCTTCCACAGGTGTTGAGGCTGAGGAGGCAGAGTCATCTCCGCTGCTCCCTATGGCAACAACAGGCTCTTTTCTTGCGCCACTCCGATCATGCTTATCCCTTCTGTTCCCTCTGCCACCCGCTGCGCCGCCCCTGTTATCAGCAGAACGGGCAACATCAGCCCCTAATGGATCACCTACAGGCGTCACATTAAAATCGACAAAAGATTTGCCCTCCAGGTGAGCCAGCCTGGCAGCCACCAGCTCATGCTCCCTCTCAAGGAGGATATACGAGCGTTCGGCGGTCACTGTGCGTTTCCGCAGGGAGAGAAGTTCATTATCCTTCTCTCTGAGTTGCCCCTTCATCTCGTTACCCTCTTTACGGATACGCTCCAACTGCTCTGAGACACGGGCAAGTTTATTATCCAGATCACCGCCCTTTTCTGCCGCTTTACGCTCTCTGGTCCTCAATTGGGACAGCTCACGCTCCATCTCCCTCTTCCACTCCCTGTCACCGTCGCCATCACTCTGCCCCCCAGTCCCCTTAATCGCATCCTGCTGTTGACCAGCCTTGCGGCTCACATCGGCAACCTGCACCTTCAACTGCTCCACCTGTTTACGCAACTGCTCATTAGCTGCCGTAAGCCTCTCAGTCTCAACCTGGGACTTGGCTACCGCATCATCACGCTCCCTGCGCAACCGGATCATGGCTGCTTCGTCATCCATGCTGCTCCGATCCTGCTGGGACTTTTGAGCCTGGAATGCCTTCCGTTTCGATTCCTTCATCTCATCCTGGGCTGATTTATAATCCTTACGGACCTCTTCCAACTCCCGCCTGGCCATGGTCGCGGCAGTCCTCACCTCAGCCAGCTCATTCTTCTGGGAAGCAGCATTGGCCTCAACTTCCCTGGCCCTCTCCAGGACTACACCAGAACGCTTCACCGACCACATCAAAGCAGCCACAAGCCCTACAGCCACAACCAATAAAATCCATGAAATCAAGTCCATTGCATACTACTCCAATGAAAGACAGAACCATACTTCACTCAGCAGCAGGTCTGAGTAGAGAAAATCAGTAAACCGTTTCCGTCTGGGGTCAATTCCACCTTAATGCAGAAAACCCAATCTAACACGAATCAAACCTGTCAAACAGTGTGATCTTGCATAACTTCCATATTTATATTGTTTTCTACACAGCACGGCTCAAATGGGTGCTCAGCACAATCCGCGTCCCTATTCTTCCCTGCTTCCCTGGTTACCCGCAGTGAATCCTGCCAGAGGATCTCTTCAATGGAGTGAAGCATGTGCTCAAATGTGGACACATCCCTGGCGCTGACCGCCTCATCTCCCATCCTGCACACCCCCTCCCTCTCATGAGAATCCAGCAGATCAATCTTATTAAACACCACTATCCGGCGCTTATCGAGCAGATCCAAATCATCGAGGATCAACTCCACATGCTTTTTCCGCTCCTCCATATCCGGGTCAGTGGCATCAATCAGATGAATAAGCAGATCAGCATCTTGGAGCTCCTCCAGGGTAGCCCGGAACGCATTAACCAGATCTTTGGGCAAATCCCTGATAAAACCGACCGTATCAGCTAAAATCACCTCTCGATCCTGGGGAAACCGCAGTCGTCTGGTGGTTGGGTCCAAGGTGGCAAACAGCTTATCCTCTGCCAGAACGCTGCTCTTAGTGAGCGCATTGAGCAGGGTGGACTTACCTGCATTGGTGTAACCCACAATGGCAATTATTGGAATCTCCCTCTTACGCCGCAAAGATCGCCGATTCTCCCTGCGCCGGGCCAGCTCATTAATATCCTGCTCCAGCTTGGTGATCCTGTCCCTCATCCGTCTCCGATCAACCTCAATCTTCTTCTCACCGGGCCCTCTAGTTCCGATACCACCGGCCTGACGAATCATGGCTCCATACCTGCCAGCCAACCTTGGCAGAATATACTTGAGCTGGGCAAGCTCAACCTGCAGCTTGCCCTCATTGGAGACAGCCCGCTGGGCAAATATATCCAGGATGAGTTGGGTCCGGTCAATGACTTTTAAGTCCGTAAAATCACTGATCGCTCTTGTCTGGGCTGGGGAGAGATCATGATCGAAGACTATCATATCCACATCCAACTGAAGCGCCCTGAGCACCAGCTCCTCCAGCTTCCCTTTACCGACCACATAGCGGGGATCAAAAGCCGGCCTCTTCTGCATTACTGTATCGAGCACATCAACCTTGGCCGTATCGGCGAGCATCTCCAGCTCATGCAGACTTTCCTCCGCATTCCTGTCGCCACTCACCTGTACATGCACAAGAATAGCGCCCTCTCGAGAGCCAGCCCCAGCCATGAGACTCTTCCGGGCCAGTTCATCCTCAAGGGACCGAACGAGTAAGGAAAAATCCACTCCCAGCCTGTATGCAGGTTTCGGCTCCATGATGTGCCACAGCTCACCCTCTGGATTAGGAGGAACCAAGTGGCCCATATGAACCTGACCCGCACGGCCATCTTCCAGCACATCTACCGCACAGATCAGGTCAAGGTGCAGCTTTGATAAGTCGGTAAGGTCCTCCCGATTGAGTCCCCCAGGTTGAAGGTGGGTATGGATTAGCCGTAACCCCCGCAACCTCTGCTGGCCAGCTCTGTGTCTACCCAGGTCAGGCAGAGAAATTCCTCCCGCATGCCCCACAATCACCCATTGAATCAATCCCCTCCTGTCAACCAGAACTCCAAGGGACCTGCCCATTTCACGGGACAATTCGCTCATAGAAGTTGCCAGTTCGTAGGACAGCACAGCATCAATGGGCATTTTGCGCCTGTAAAGCTGCCCTATTCGCTTAATTTGACCTGGCTTTAAACCGTTTGTGAAACCAGTGACCTCGTTAATATTAATTCCTCCTGGGAAATTCCGTTAATATGCGGGATAGCTTACCCATGTTGGCTGACAGAATCCTGCTGTTTATCTGACCGTAGCGATCCAACTCTGAAACAGAAGAAGGCTTTGCAGAGGCAATCTTCACTATTCCAGAAGGCCTGAGCACCCTGAAGGGGGCCCAATCCAGCTTACTGGCAACGCTCTCCCGCCACATGTACAATTCACGAGCCAACTCCCGGCTCTGCCCATCCAGGCCATAATAGCCCGGCAGACTCCGCACCTTCTGCATATGGTCCACTGCCTCAGTGCGAGGTTGCATCTTCTCCACCGCTACGAACTGCCTGGCAGCCTGCTCCTCCAAACCAGCCTGAGCAAGTCTCGTTTTGAGCAGGTCATACAAGGGCTCTAGGTAATGGGTGTCCAATGCGGCATAGCGCAGATGCTCCGTGCGCAGGGGGCGTCTAGCCCAGTTGTGGCGCTGGAGCTGCTTGTTGAGCTCTACACCGAACTCAGCCTTCACCAAGTTGGCTAGCCCCGGCTGTGCCACTCCCAGCAACCTGGCTGCCCGCTGGGTATCGAAGATATTAGTAATACTAATCTGCCGGCTCCGTTTGAGCATAAGCACATCATATTCCGCCCCGTGCATCACCTTGATGATGTTTGCATCCTGAAGGATCTCCCACAGGGAGGACAAATCCTCTATAATAAGAGGATCAATCACACAATCAGCGCCTCCAAAGCTCAGTTGAACCAAACATAGCTTCTCATAGTAGGCGTGAAAGGTATTGCTCTCCGTGTCAAGGCTCACAACCGACATACCTCTGGCCTGCTCCATCACCAACTCTAATAGAGAAGATGACGTTACCAGAACTGGCGATTCACCTGTAATCGACCAAGATTTGGTCACTCTTTCACCCTCCTCACCGTCACCATGGCACCATGCGCCTCGCCCCGCAGAACCGCAGAGGTCTTCTCAACCCTTGCCTCCACCTCAGCGCTAGCGGGACAAAGAGCGACAATCTTATCAACGATCTCTGATGCCAGCCTCTCAACCAGCTTAAAAGACCTCATAGTGCCCGTCTCCACCACCGCATCAGCTATCTTCCTCCAGTCAATGGTGTCCTGAATATCATCAGAATTCCCTGCACGAGAGAGATCCGTGGCGATCATCACATCCACCACGAATGAGCTCCCCGCATTCCGCTCGCTCTCAGTCCATCCATGCGGGCCGGTAAACTTGATTCCCCTGACAAAAATACTGTCCATAATCCTGCTCTTGATCATTCAAAAATTTGTCGGTTGCATTTTAAACACGAACTGAATGGTTTCAACGGGTTAAACATGATCAATATGCAGTAGCAAAGCCCCACCGGTCAAGAATACGGAGGTGGACTACCACCACACATTCCCCCACCCCACCATCACACATCCCACCCGCTCGCAACTGTATTCGCCCAACCAGTGTTGTGACACGTGGAACACTCCCCCATGGATTACCAATTCACAACTCCCAGCACCACAATCTGCAAATCAGGCAAAGTCGGGTTGACCAAAAAACTGTACACCATTATTATGCTCCCCATGCGATATTTATGCTTCGATGTGGGCGACAAGACTATCGGCGTGGCTAGGAGCGACTCCTTGGGCATGACTGCCCACCCCCTGTTCACATGGCGCAAACCCGCCGATGGGTGGGATCTCCCCCAGATTGCCCAATCGCTGATCGAGAGCGAATGGGATGATCAAGACGAAGAGGAAAAGATCACTCTAGTAGTAGGCCTGCCTCTGCAAATGGACGGACAGGAGGGAAGACAGGCCAAAAAAGTAAGACAATTTATTGCCAGACTCCAGAAATATTTGTCCGACCGGGTAGAGCTTGTCTGGTGGGATGAACGTCTCTCAACTGCCGCAGTGAACAGGGTCATGCTGGAGGCCGATGTGAGCCGGCAGAAACGGAAAGAGGTTGCAGATCAACTGGCTGCAGCGTATATTCTTCAAGGCTATCTGGCCAATACCCAAACAAAGGATAGTTACCTTGGGCCCCACCCTTGGTAACCACAGGTTTAGAGCCTGTCAAACCCAACCCAAGCAAAGGGGACCTGTCATGAAAAAATCCCTGTGCCTTGCCCTTCTCGTCACTCTCGTCGCCTTCATTGCCTCCTTTACGGCCGGTTGTTCTAAATCACGGGAAGAAATGGTCAAAGAGGCCAGCATCCTGATCTGGCAAAACAAGAACGACGAAGCCATCGCCATCCTTGACAAGCTGCTTGCCCAGGATCCGGCAGATGTGGATGCCTTGCGTGGTATGGCCAACGCATATGGCAAAAAGAAGGATACTGAAAATCAGATCAAGTACCTGAAAGCTGCTCGGGAACTCCCCAACCTTAGCGATGAAAACAGGCGATTTTTTGATGAACAACTGGAACGGATTTACTTGACCAAAGCCGAAGATGCTGAACGCATCGACAATACCACTGCTTTTCAGGCAGCCCTCGAGGAGGCCGTCAAGTATAACGAAAAATCAAAAGCCAACCATCAACTTGCAAGGCTCTATGATCAACAGGCCAGCCGACTCAGAGATCAAAATAAGCTGAACGAAGCCGCTGAGCTCTACATGAAAATAACTAGACTCGCCGTCTCCAGCCGCGAAAAAATCAGCGCTGAAGGGAAAGCAGACTTCATCTACTTCGGTTTCTTTAAAGAGTCATTCCAGGCCGACTTCAAAGACAAGCACCAGCCCAAACTGGTTGCCAAGGGTCTTTTTGATCCCAAAACATCTCTCTTCATCCTGACGGGAGAGTATAACGTGCCAGCAGAGTTAGACAAGAAAGACCCAGACACCCAGGATATCGGCCATACCGGCGCATCCATGGCCGGCTATCGGAATCTTCTTGCCGGTCTGGCTGAACTACTCAACCGAGAGCTCCCTGAGAGCCTTCCCAGCTATCTGGAGGATTTCACGCCTGCCTCCTGGAAAACAGTTCAATCAACGTGGACCGACAAAGACAACGTGTTCGCAGTCAGCGGAACAGTCAGCATGGACGACGGGTTGACCATTGCGTACCTGGTCGACAAAGCCACCAAGTAAACAGTCCATTATCCCACCACCCTTCCTTCTCCACTAACCGTATCCCCTCTCAAACCTCTGCCAATATTGATCACCAGCTATCTTTCAAATTGCTGCTGGCTGATACTGCTCAGAAGTGCCTTGAAAAAGGGATTAAAGCTATTCATCTTCAATTCCACAAAAAAAATATTTGACGAATCCTTAAAAACGGTGCAGAGACGCAAATATTGTTCGATGATTTCGATTCTAGATTTAATAAAGAATCTTCCCAGAAAAGGGATCTCTTCGATTCAACTATTTTTAGTTATAAGACTTGTTTTTATGGCCAACAGTGAAAATTCACCCTGTATTGAATTCGGGTAAATACCCAATGAATTGATGGACACAAAAAAATTAATCATGCCTGAGGAAATACCCTGGGTTTTCAATTGTTGGAAATGAAATCGCTGGCAACAGTATATGCCATTGCTCCCCTGCCCAGGAGCCGGAAAAGGAACCGGCCTCGGCAAACTATCGGCTTGGAGGGAACTGAAACGATGGGCATTGATATCCTTAATGGAAAATTCGACGACGATGAATTTGATCCTGGTTTTGATCCAGACTTCACCGGATACGACGACATTGATGTGGAAGAGGACACATTTGAGCCTGAAATCACCATGGGCGATGAAGACGACGATGAACTGATCGACCTTGGCCAAGATGTGGACGCCTGGTGTTCTCGTTGCGGAACCACCTGCTCCCACACCGTCGTTACCCGAAAAGAAGGGATCATCAAGCAGGTCCTCTGTAATGGCTGCGGAGATGAACACAGCTACAGGCCCACCGACGACCGTCCTGTCAAGACGACCAAAAAACAGAAGCCTGTCCAGACCGTAAACTGGGCCACTTTTGCCACCAAAGTAGATCAGACGACGGTGCGGGCTTACAACATCAAAGAATCTTACCAGGATGGAGACTCAGTGACCCACCCTTCATTCGGCCTGGGATTAGTGATCAATGTGAAAAGCGCCAACAAGATGGAGGTGCTCTTCGAGTCAGGCGTCAAGCGGTTGATATTCAACCGTTAACCTGTACCAGCCTCCCCCTCTCTAACGCTTTTTTTCACCCCGTTCCCGTTCCAGCGTGCATAAAATCCACACCAGGCTTGACAGCCTCCATCAGCCTTACTATGTTAGCGCCCAGTCCAAAAAGGGGTCTATTTCTCAATGCTCGAGACACTTACTAAAGGGTTCCGATCCGCCAAACAGCGGCTCCGGGGTCTGACCGAATTAAATGAAGGTAATATCACCGAAGCCCTGCAGGATGTGCGCTTATCCCTGCTGGAAGCGGATGTGGAGTTTGGCGTAATCCGGCAATTCCTCCAGAATGTCCGCGAAAAAGCCCTCGGTGAAGTTGTCCAAACCACCACCAACATCCAGGGCAAAAAGGTCAAAGCGTCCGCAGCCGACCATTTCATCAAGATTTGCTATGATGAACTGGAAGCCCTGATGGGGCCTGTTGATACCTCTATCAAATTCGCTCCTTACGGCATCACCCGTATCATGATGGTTGGTCTCCAAGGCTCAGGTAAAACTACCAGCGCAGCCAAATTGGCCCGATATATCCAGAAAATGGGCAAGAAGCCCATGCTGGTAGCAGCCGACGTATACCGCCCTGCAGCGGTGGAGCAGCTTCAGGTTCTTGGCAAGCAACTGGGGATGCCGGTTTACAGCGAGCCGACCGAGGGAGCAAGTCCGCCAGACATCTGCGAGAGGGCAATCCGTTACGCCAGGGCTAACAAGTGCGACACGGTAATCTATGATACCGCAGGCCGCCTGGCCATTGACGATGTGCTCATGTCTGAGCTTGAGCACATCAAAAAACGAACAGACCCTGAGAATACCTTCCTGGTTTGCGATGCTATGATTGGCCAGGATGCGGTCAACACTGCCAGTGAATTCAATAAGCGTATTGGCCTGGATGGCATTATCCTCACCAAACTGGATGGTGACGCCAGAGGCGGCGCTGCCCTGTCCATCAAGGCGGTAACCCAGAAACCCATTAAGTTCCTTGGCATGGGTGAGAGCCTGGATAAGCTGGAAGAATTCCGCCCGGAAGGTCTTGCCTCCAGGATTTTGGGGTTTGGCGACATCGTCGGCCTGATGAAAGACTTTGAGGAGACTGTCGATGCCGAAAAAGCTGAGAAGGATGCAGAGAAGCTCCTCTCTGGGCAGTTCAGCCTCATCGACTTCGTGGATCAGATCCGCTCCATCCGAAAACTCGGCTCCCTGAGTGAATTGATCGAGAAGATGCCATTCTTTCCAGACGGCATGCCAGACGGATTGAACATCGACGACCGGGAGTTGGATAAGGTTGAAGCCCTGGTCAACTCCATGACTCGGTATGAGCGGGTAAAACCGGAGGTCATCGGCCCCAGCCGACGGAAGAGAATAGCCAGAGGTTCCGGTCGCACAGAACGTGAAGTGGATGAGTTGATCTTCAAATTCAAGGCCATGCGTGAATTCATGGGCCAGGTGGGCAAAGGTGGGCTTACGGGCTTTATGAATAAGATGCCCGGTTTCAGACAGCTCATGCAGATGAAATCTCTTGGTGAGCGGAGCTCAGAGCTATCGCAAATGTTTGGCGGTTTACCCATGGGTAACAGCCCCATGTTTCCTGGACAGCAGCCCCAGGCCAGGGCAGCACAACCAACAGTCAATCGCCAGAAAGCCAAGAACAAGCGCAAGCAGTCCAAGCAAGCCCGCAAAAAGAATCGCTGACTCCCAGGCAGGCTACATACTGAATCCTTAATTATTTATCTGCACCCCAACACAGGGGTGAGCGTGCCCACACGCCCCACACGCCATACATGGAGCACATGCCATACTCGCAAGCATTTGCATGCGATGCCCTGGACTGGATCTGGACGCCTGTATTGACACTAAAGGCCATGTCTCTCCGTTTCAATATCAAAGGTTGGATCACATTCAAATTTGTGAACCTCACTAGTGTCCTGCGCGATTAATTGTTTCTTGTAACTTGTTCTACGATTCTGCTA
>CAYZFJ010000026.1:0-8257 GCA_964477705.1 uncultured Myxococcia bacterium
CCTTTTTTCCAGCGTCTAGCCAACCAGGTCCAAGTTTGATTGCCGACACGGAGCCCTGGAAGGCGAGCGCCGCTCGCTCGCCCCTACACCGGAGAACGAAAAGAGACAGGTCGATGTTACCTTCCGCCCTTGACGGACGGTTGCACAAGGGGCTAATCTCTGAACCTGTCAGGATCACATCAGCACTCAATGGGGATAAACCTGACCAGAGGGTCACATGGAGCAATACAAGGGACAAATCAGATCAAGCGCAACCTCTACAAGGGCTACTAATCACGTTGGGTGGAGTACGGCTCCACATGAGGCCCCGCAAGAGGGCAATCTCCAATTGCCCTCCCCCTTGGCAACTCATACCCGCATCTGCAGCATGCGCCTGCGTCAGAGCCTGAGCACGTGCCTGATCCTAAGCCTGAACATCGGTCTGGCTCTAAGTCTGAGCTTGTGCCTGGCCATCATGCTCACACCCGGTGAAGCACAGGCTTCCCGCAATGACTTCTCGCTACACCGCTTCCTGGTTTGTCCTGAAAACAGCCCCCAATGCACTGACGGAATTGTGCGAAATGAGAATGGAAAGATACAAAACCTTTACCCTGACACTGCAGGGTTCCGCCAGTTCGCATCTGAGCTGGGATTAGCCCTATCTCCCAGGCGTCTATCACCAGCAGCCACGTTAGGTGAAGCTGGCTTTGAGTTCGCCATGGCTGGTAGTTTTACACCCGTAGACCCGGAGGCCGACTACTGGCAAAAGGCCAAATCCACCGACTCCTCATCGGCACCATCTTCAGTGCTTACCACTATTCAGCTCCAGTTACGCAAAGGGCTGCCCTTCTCATTAGAATTGGGCGGCTCCCTGGTACACCTGGTGGAGAGCAACATGTTCACCCTTGGCGCCGAATTAAAATGGGCCCTGGTAGAGGGAATCAAATACGCACCGGACATCGCAATCCGTGCTTCAGTTAATCGCCTCCTGGGTAACACCCAACTGGACATGTTGACCGGCAGTGCTGATGCCACCATCTCAAAAAGCTTCGGGCTGAGCAGCACTGTCCAACTATCCCCATTCGCAGGCTATGCTCACAACCTTGTACACGCCGCCTCCCACGTGCTTGACGCCACACCCGGAATCGACTCCTTCCCCAGCAGTGTGTGTGTAGAAAACAGCAATGGCCAATTGGTAGATGCTGTCACCGGCAGACGCACATCTGAATGTGTACGATCCGAATATTCAGTAGCCACCAATGACTGGGAGGCCAACTTCGTCCTACCCAGTCAGCTTATCGACTTCTACCAGATCTTTGGCGGCATCCGTCTGAACATCACCGTGCTGACCCTTGTCGCAGAAGTTGCATACAGTCCCATAGCATACACATACGGGGGCAAGCTGGGGTTCAACTTCTGAATTGCCTCCCTGCCCTCCTGTTCACTGCCCATCACACCCCCCCCCCCCCCCCCCCCCCCCCCCCCAACCCCACCCCCCCCCCCCCCCCCCAAAACTTTTTCCACCCCAAAACTTTTTTTTAGAGGCCCCCCACAACCCCCCACTACATCCCATCCAAGCTCCAGCCCCCATCCAGTCGCCATATACGTTTCTCAACCTGAAACTTTTTCATAGAGAGCACCAGACAGCCCACATTACGCCCCAATAACCATTTAATCTCTGATTACGCTAATTACGCTGCCAGCAAATTATTCTATTTTGAACACTGGAATCCGTTAAATCTTTGCTGTATAAATACAAGTTGGCACCCTGATATAAATGCAATCGGCCTGTAAGAAGTCAAATCACCTTCTGCGGCCAGCCTTAAAGACTTCTGCCGCTAAGGTATTCTGTCCGACAACCTCTGGTGAAGCCACCTCTTCTCCTTAACGGACAGCAGGGTTGTGCATTTTGGATATCTTGTTGTCTCTCTTCATGAACCATGCACACCGGGTGCATGGGGCAATACAGACAGGTTGACCAATGGAAACCGAGACCAGCAATTGCCTCCCCCAGAGCAGCGGGCTGTTGTTCCTCCTGGCTACTTTCATTGTTCTAGCTATATGCTCATGCACGGCCCCAATGGATTTTCCGCTGGTAAACCCATGCGACCCTCTCTACCAGGGAGATCTCGCCTGCCCCTACTACCAGATTAACGACACAGGCCAACTGACTACTGATGCCGACCTCGATGTTGCAATGGCAGATGATACTGGATTAGACTCGGGCTTCACCCCCCAGGACACAGATGTTCCCCAGCCCTCCTGCCGTGATGATAATACGGGCAACCCCAAACCCGGCTGGTGTCTTATCAACGACCAGTGTTTCAGGGTAGACACGCCCAATCCAACTAACCCCTGCCAGCAGTGTAGCCCTGGGCATTCCAACCAGGAGTGGAGCAACACCCCCACAGGAACGCTATGCACTCTAGAGGATGACCAAGAAGCCGCTCAAGCCGATGGAGAAGGCACAGAAGGAGCCTGCCAAGAAGGCAACTGCGTTCCCATTGTTCAGGTATGCGCTTGCACCGGACAGTCAATCTGTTGCGACGGTTGTAATCCCATTAATGAGGGCACAGAGTGTTTCTATGACAGCCTGAGCTGCACCGAATACCTGTGTGGTCAGGAGGGCTCCTGCGACATGACTCTGATTGCGGGCTGGTGCCTTGATGAGGGCAACACCTGCAGAGACACCAACACTGACCCTGCCCACTGTGGAAGCTGTGGCCACTCGTGCTTAGAGGGTCAGTTGTGCCAGGGAGGCAATTGCATCGAAGATTGTGGCGACGTTCTTACCCTGTGCGGCCAGACCTGTGTAGACCTGCAAACCGATTCAAAGCACTGCGGCCGCTGCCTCGCTCCCTGCCAGGAGGGGAGGGCCTGTCTGAATGGGGCATGCTCTACCCAGTGCGCCACCGGCCTGACCCTGTGCGGGGAAACCGCCTGCGTGGATACAAACACTAACCCTTCCCATTGCGGCCAGTGCTTCATGGTTTGCGGGCAAAACGAGATCTGTAACACCGGTCAATGTATCCGAAAGGTAACCAGCATTACCATCTCCCCTGACACCCTTGCTATCGGGGTGGGGCAGACCGCAACCCTCCAGGCGGTCATCGAACCACCCAATGCCACGGACACCACTGTGACATGGTTCTCCGCAAATCCCGACAAAGCCTCGGTTAACGAAGACGGACTGGTAACCGGAAAGAGTCTGGGCCTGGCCCTCATCAGGGCCACTACCCGGGATGGCGGCCATATGGCCTATGCCAACGTGACAGTGAGCTACCGGGTGACCGGCGTCACCATAGACAAGGAGTTCCTGCAGCTCACTGTGGGAGGGCAAACCACCCTTAACGCCACAGTGCTCCCCCCTAATGCGGAGATTAAGCAGATAACATGGTCGTCTGATCAGCCCAGCGTGGCCGAAGTGGACAAGTGGGGCACCATCACAGCCCGCTCATCCGGACAGGCTACCATCACGGTTACCACCGTAGATGGAGGGTTCACCGCCCAGTGTCAGGTTACTATCTCGGAGGTCCCGGTCACCGGCATCTCCCTTACCCCGACCAGTGTGATCATGAGCCGGAGCCAGACCAGAAGACTACAGGCCGCCTTGCACCCCTCCAACGCCACCATCCGCTCCATCTTCTGGAGTTCATCCGATCCAGACGTGGCCACCATCGATCAATACGGCACCATTTACGGATTGGATGCGGGGCATGCGACAATCACCGCCCAGAGCCAGGATGGGGGTTTCACTGCCACCTGCGCAGTGACTGTAATGGTCATCACCCTGCTTCCCAATCCCCTTCACATTCCCATCCTGGAGAGTACAGGCCAGTTCACCCCTGTCTTTAACCCTCCCGATGCAATCGACCATACAGTGAGCTGGTCTTCAGCCAATACTGCCATCGCTTCCGTAGACTCGCAGGGGATAGTGACAGGACACCTCATGGGTGAAACCGAGGTAACGGCCACCGCCCTGGACGGTGGGCATATGGGAGTTGCCCAGGTCATGGTGGGGATCAGGGCGACTGGGGTGTCGCTCTCACCCCCTCTGCTCAAGCTTGCGCCAACAGAAACAGGCAACTTTACCCCGGCGGTGCGCCCGCCCGACGCCACCAATCAGGCGGTAACATGGCAGTCAGACAACCCCCAGGTGGCCACCATTGATCCGACCACTGGGCTCATCACCGCCAATACTGTGGGTAACGCATTGATCACTGCTACTACGATGGACAGGGGGCATATAGGCAGCGCCACCCTGGTAGTACGCATTCTGGTGGATACTGTCACCATCACCCCATCTACCCACACCATATCCGTTGGTGAAACAGTCCCACTTACTGCCACCCTCATGCCCATAGACGCCACAGACAAGGGGATAACCTGGAGCTCTTCAGCTCCACAGATCGCCACAGTAAGCTCCAATGGTCTGGTCAGTGGTATCTCTGCCGGGTCAGTCACCATCACCGCCACCTCCACCGATGACGGAGCACAGCAGGGCACCGCCACCATCACCATACTCCCCCTGGTTTCATCAGTGAGCCTAAACAAGGCCAGCCTGGCCATCCCCCTGGGAGACACCGTCACCCTGGTCGCCACCGTCATCCCTGAAGCTGCTGCGGACAAGCGGGTAGAATGGACCAGCTCCAACCGTAATGTTGCCACAGTCTCCCAAGGCGGAGCCATCACAACCGTTGGCCTGGGCACCACAACCATCCAGGTGCGCACCATGCAGGGTGGCTATACGGCAAGCTGCACTGTTACTGTAATTCCATTCGCAGGGTCAGGTATATATAACGACCCTTACCGGACGGCCGTAAACCTCAGGGGAAGTTGCCTTGAGTACAAACAGTATCACAGCCCGGCACAAAGTAGTTATTACTCTATATACAGAAATTATCAAAACATCACTGTATATTGTGATATGACCACAGATGGAGGAGGGTACACCTTCTTGAAAGTAGCTCTGGGCTACAATTACAGCGCTCAAAATGCGGAGAGTTATTGCAGTGCATGGGGCATGCGTCTGTTCATCCCTAGAACTGAAGCCCATTATCAATCTGCCCAGTACATTGCACGTAATATATACCCAGGCAATAACATTAACTATCTGAGCATCATGGGTATATATCCAAATTATAATGGTGCCAAATGCATGAATACACCCTTAAGGAGTGATAACCAGAGCTGCGCTTGGAGAGCAGGCGATAACAGACGTTTTTGGGTTAGTAACAGAACAGACATCACCGAACCTAATGGTGACAATAGTACTTCCTCCTCCATGAGGTATGATTACAACGCCTATGGCTTGACCTGGTACAACGACACCAATTCACCAGGGAATGTAAGCTACATGTTCATATGCGACACCGCTGACAAATATTGACCATAGCTCTGCTATCCACCAACCCACCCACTACCCCACACGAGCAACGGCAGCAGCAGCCCCCCCACCCCCACCTCAATGTTCCTGCCCAGCCGTTTTCAATACCACACCCCCACGCAACCAAAAATATTTATCATAAATGAGCAGCACCAATCGATTTTCAGTAGGGACATGTACTTGAATTACTACCCAAACTGGCTCTGGCTTTTTATATAGCAGTGCTGTATAAATACACGGTCAATTGGACCAATTTAGCATCAACACCCTTCTTAGAGGCCCGGAAGCACACTGGACAGCAGGCAGACCAGATGAAACCAGTACAAAGAAATTACTTCATGTCCCTCAATATTGCCGTTCTTCTCCAGGCGCTGACCCTGCTCCACCTGGCCGCATGCTCACAGGTGAGCGAGTTCCCCATCGTCAACCCTTGTGATCCACTATACGAAGGCACTGAACATTGCAGCTACTATGGACCGGATCCAAGAGACGCTGGTGACCAGACCCCCGATGGGGATGCAACACTGGCCTATGATACGGGCGGAGTGGATAGCACAGATGTCTGCGATCTGGAAGACAGCGGCAGCCACATTGTCTGCGTGAACAATGATGGTGCAATTCTCTCTGGCTGGTGCCTGATTAATGGGGAATGCCACGGGGCAGATGCCCCCAACCCGGACAACATGTGCCTGGTATGTAATCCATCATCTGCAGCCACCCAGTGGAGCAACTCTCCCCAGGACTCACCATGCACCATGATGGTACCGCCAGCCTCCAACACCCCAGATGGCTTTGACAACGGAGACGAGGTCTATACGGAGACCGCCGGATTCTGCCAGGACGGAGTCTGCATCCCCGCAGAAGAAGAATGCTCCTGTGATGAACCCTCACTCTGCTGTGATGGCTGCCACCCCATTAACACCGGGATTGATTGCTTTTTTGACAACCTCACCTGCACCTCATGGCTCTGCGGGGAGGAGGGCGAGTGCAACCGGATCATCCAGGAAGGCTGGTGCCTGGACCAGAGCAATATTTGCCGGGATCTCAGCAGTGATCACAACCACTGTGGCAGCTGCAACCATGCCTGCTCTCCCAATCAGGTCTGCATAGATGGCGAATGCCAGACGGACTGTGGTGAAACTCTGATTATGTGCGCAAACAGTTGCGTAGATATCAAGACTGACCCACTGCACTGTGGAGGTTGCAACCACCCATGCCAGGCGGGCAGAAGCTGCGAAAACGGGCTCTGCACCACCTCCTGCGCAACCGGTCTTACCCTGTGCGGAACCGATCTGTGTGCTGATCTTGAGACCAACCCTTCGCATTGTGGAGAGTGCTTCAGGCGATGCGAGGCCAGCCAGGCCTGTGGCGATGGCCAGTGCATAAGGCACGCAACCGGGGTATCTATCTCACCGTCCACAGCCACCATCGGGCTCAACCAGATCATCACCCTGGAGGCCGTCTTCCAGCCCGAAGATACCACTGACAAGCGGGTAACCTGGCTCTCTCTCAACCAGAATATTGCATCGGTCAACAGAGACAGCGGCGCGGTAACCGGACTGGCAGCAGGGACTGCCCAGATCCGGGTCACCACTGTTGATGGCAACCATACTGCATTCGCCACCATAGTGGTGAGCCGCCGGGTGACAGGCGTCACCCTTGACAAAACCAGCGTCCAGTTGAACATCGGCGCCCAGACTACCCTGGTGGCCACCGTAAGCCCCTCCAATGCGGAGAACAAGCAGGTCACCTGGTCTTCCAGTCAGCCAAGCGTGGCCGAAGTGGATGATGGCGGTATCATCATGGCCCGCGCCACAGGGTCGGCCACAGTGACAGTGACCACTGTTGACGGGGAGTACACCGCCCAGTGCATGGTCACCATCAGCGATGTGCCGGTGACCGGTGTCACCCTCACCCCATCCACCATCACCTTGAACCGGGGAAGCACCGGGAGGCTGCAGGCAGCTCTGATTCCTGCCCACGCCACCATCCGCACCATATTCTGGACGTCCTCCAACCCGAGCGTCGCCACAGTAGGCCAAACCGGCCAGCTCTCCGCCATAGAAGCAGGGGAGACCATCATCACTGTCCAAACCCAGGACGGGGGTTATGAGGCTACCTGCCAGGTGACCGTGATTGTCCCTGCCACAGGCATGACTATTACACCATCCGCGCTGCACATACCTCTGCTGGGAACCACAGGTAAGCTGACTCCTGCTTTCACGCCACCGGACACGACCGACCAGATGGTGGTATGGGTGTCGGCAGACCCGGGCATTGCCTCCGTGGATTCAAGCGGGGTTGCAACAAGCATCTCTCTGGGTGAAACCGAGATCACGGCTACCGCCCGGGATGGGGGTTACACAGCAAAAACAGCGATTCGTTCTGGAATTCGGGTTACGGGAGTGACGCTTTCACCAAGCAACATTATCCTGGCTCCTGGCAACAGTGGTCGGTTTGATGTGGCCTTCCAGCCCCCCGATGCCACAATCCAGACTGTCACATGGCAATCGAGCAACCCGGCAGTAGCCTCAATCAACTCCATAACGGGCAAGATCACTGCTTCAAACATCGGCACAGCCACCATCACTGCCACCACCACTGACAGCAACTATACTGCTACGGCTACGATACAGGTGGCTGTCAGAGTGACAGGGGTGCAGGTCTCCCCAGCATCGATCACCCTGGCACCAGGAGAGACTGATTTATGTACCGCTGCTGTCTTGCCGCCCAACGCTACCATCAAGACAGTTTCCTGGCAGTCGAGCAACCCGGCAGTGGCTGCGGTAGATCCTGCCACAGGCACGGTCACTGCGGTCAGTCCTGGAAATGCCTCCATTATCGTTATGACAGAGGATGGGGGGTTCACCGGGTCGTGCAACGTTACCGTGA
>CAYZFJ010000026.1:8267-27149 GCA_964477705.1 uncultured Myxococcia bacterium
TGGCATAACCATGAATCCAACCAGCATTACCCTCTCCCCTGGCGGCTATACTCAGCAGCTCAATGTGACCTTTTCACCACCTGACGCCACTAACAGGACCATCAATTGGTCTTCCAGTGATTCGTCCAAAGCCAGCGTGGATGCCAACGGGCTGGTCAGGTCCGGCTCTTCTGGCAATGCTGTTATCACAGCCACATCAGTGGACGGGGGGTTCACAGCCACCTGCAGCGTTTTGGTGAATACTCCGGTAACAGGAGTGAGCCTGAACCGTACCACTCTGGCGCTGGTTAAGGGGGCCAATCAGCGTCTGTACCATTACATTCAACCGACCAACGCCACCAATCAGGCTGTAACATGGTCCTCCAGCACAACTTCAGTTGCTACTGTGGATAACAGCGGTTTTATTTACGCCTATAATGCAGGGGTGACGAATATCACCGTCACAACCAATGACGGATCTCACACTGCAACATGCCTGGTCAGCGTCTCTCTTAATATCAATCTTCAGCAGAACAATGGCGGGTTTCGTGTATATTCAGGAGACTGGGAATATGGCATTCCTTACACTGGACCAGGGGCAAATGGTTTCCCCACCAAAACATGGGGAACTAAATTGTATACAGATTATTCTGCCTCAAGAGACTCATGGTTGGATTCACCATCCTTTATTCTCTCTTCCACAGGAAATTTAGTTTTAAGATTTAGACATTGGCATAATTATGAATTCACTGATTCAGCATCCGTACATCTTTGCGACATTTATGACCGGTGCAGCTCCTTAGGAACTATCAACTCTGCCAGTAGTTCAATATGGCGAACAACAACTATTACTATCCCTGCCCTCTGGTATGGTGAAGCCTATATCAGCTTCCTTTTTGAATCTAATGGAACTGGCGGGCCGGATGGCTGGTTTATTGATGATGTTTATATCGGTCCCTAATACTTAACGGTTTGAGCATTCACTCTGTCTAGTGATTCACATGAAGTGGGGCAATGACCACTGGTAGCCGTCATCATCGGTCAAAGGTACTCTCAGTTTCAGTTAGGCAGGGAATCACTCCCCATCATCCCCTGAAATCTGGCCATGAAGTCCATGAGCATGTGGGTTGCGAGCTCCACCCGGGTCTTGCGGTCAACAGCCTCCAGCACCTTCTGCTTGGACCAGGCGCTGTTGGGCAAACTGGCACAAGCCAGATCGGCCATATTCTCCGCAGACAGATCCATAGTCGCCAGGAGGGCAAACGGGCCTCCGTGAGGTCCCATAATACCCGCAACCACCCCAAGACACCTGCGCAACACATCCACATCCTCAGACGCCACCTGACCGAAATCAGGCAACTGCCTCACCCTGGCCAGTCGGTAAGGCAGAGTGCGGAGTGACTCCTCCCGCAGGAGAACCCGCCCCATTCCCTGCACCAGAATCTTGGCAGGACCATCCATCTGCCGCAACCGCACCGCCTTAGCTTCTGTACCAACCCTGCAGAGAAACGAAGGCTTGCCATCCAGGTGCTGTTCCATGGGCTGTTCCAACGCAATCACCAGGCTATGCCCCTCGGCAAGACAACGGAGAACCAACTCCTGGTGCTCAGGGGCGAGAGAGTCGCAAGAGAGATAGGTGCCCGGGAACAAAACCGCTCCGGACAGGCTGATCAATGGCAATTTCTTGGGAGTATACATCTGCTGCTCCAACATACCCTCTTTCCATGCGGGGCCGATAATAACAACCTTCACAATTCACCCGCCATCCTGCAACCTCACAATTATGCATGGACTAGCCTCTTCTGTGCCACCCTTTTCTTTTTTCCGGGGCACATTAGCTCCGCACTTCACTTTCTAACCTTTCTTTACTTCAATCATTACCTCATGGTAGGTAAAGCGGAATTAAGATGGAGCTGACAGACGTTTAAACCCCAGCTTCACAACCAAATGACAGGACTGCAATCCCAAGATGAAACTGAGCATTGTCATCCCTTGCTACAATGAACGGTGCAATATCGACAAACTTGTTCCAGAGATCACCGCCGTGCTGGACCAGAACGACCTGGACGGAGAGATCATCATTGTTGATGATGGAAGCACAGATGGCTCCATGGATGTGATCGCCTCCCTGGCACAACAGGATCTCCGGGTAAAAGCCCTGGAGCTGCGTCGCAACTTCGGCCAGACTGCGGCTCTGGTTGCAGGCATGGACCACGCAACCGGCGACGTGATCATCCCCATGGATGCAGACCTGCAGAACGACCCGGCCGACATCCCCCACCTGCTGACAAAGATGGCAGAAGGTTACGATGTAGTGAGCGGGTGGCGAAAAGAACGCAAAGATAAGGCCCTGTCCAGGCGCCTCCCCTCTGTTATTGCCAACCGCCTGATCTCAAAAATCTCCGGCGTTCACCTCCACGATTACGGCTGCACCCTCAAGGCATACAAAAAATCGGTTATCGAGCAGGTCAAACTCTATGGAGAGATGCACCGGTTCATCCCCATTTATGCCCACTGGCAGGGGGGGCAGGTGGCAGAACTGCCAGTGAACCACCGAAGCCGGGTGTGGGGGCAATCCAAGTATGGGCTGAACCGCACCTTCAAAGTGATCCTTGACCTGGTCACCATTAAATTCCTGGGCTCCTATTCCACCAAACCGATCTACCTGTTCGGATCCGTGGGGTTGAGTCTATTTTTCCTCGGCATGTTTACTGGCATGGGGGGAATCATCCACCGGTTCTTTTCCGGCCCGTGGGCTCACCGGGTGCCCCTCCTCCTCTTCGCCGTATTCTGCTGTCTGGCAGGTATGCAACTGGTCCTGATTGGCCTGCTGGCGGAGATCATGATTCGCACCTACCACGAATCCCAGGATAAAACCATCTATCTGGTTCGAAACCGGTACAACATGGGCACACCCGGGGCCTCCGCACCCAAGGTAACAATCCCATCAGCAACAGCATCAGCAACAGCACCCAGCGCCGCACCTGAAATTGGAGTTGGAGCTTTTGCAGCGGCTGATTCTACCCAGAAAAGCACAAGGAACCGCACGTGTGTGGAATAGCCGGCATAATTCTTCCAGACGGTGGTCAGCCTGACAGGGCAACCCTGGACGGGATGACCGCTACCCTCAGCCACCGGGGCCCGGACTCCAGCGGCTGTCTCATTGTGCCCGGCTGCGGACTGGGCCACAGGCGGCTGTCGATCATCGACCTTGAGCACGGTGATCAACCCCTGGTCTGCCCCCAGACTGGTGTGGCCATAGCCCTCAACGGAGAGATTTTCAACTTCAAGGAGCTGCGGCAGGAGCTCAAAGGCAGAGGCCACCGCTTCAGGACCGCATCCGATACAGAGGTAGTCCTCAACGGGTACATCCAGTGGGGTGTCTGTGTGCTGGAGCACCTGGTAGGCATGTTTGCCATTGCCATATGGGACCCCCACAAGCGCCAATTGCTCCTCGCCCGGGACCGGATGGGGCAAAAGCCCCTGTACTGGGCCCTGCTTCCCAAAGCCACCCAGAACCACAACGATACCCAACACCAGACCAACACCTTCGGCACCTTCGGCACCTGCTCAAGCAACAGTAATGGCCGCAGTAACAGCCGGGGGCTGATCTTCGGCTCAGAACTGAGCGTTATACTCAAGAATCCTGACATATCGCAGGAGCTGGACCCTGAATCCCTCTACAGATACCTGGTGTTCGAGTATGTGCCTTCACCTCGAACCATGATCAAGGGAGTGTACAAGCTGGAACCAGGTTCATGCCTGATCTACAGGCCCGACCAGGAGTGCACTGGCTCAATCACCAGCACCACAACCACCACAGCAAACTGCTCCACGGCCAAAGCCTGCACCACGCCTCTGGATGGACCCCTGACCACAAACCCGTCCATCAACACATGGTGGCGCATGGAGTTCGGCAAAATTGCCCTCCCGGAAACCACGGCATCAGCCAAGGGGGTTAAGTGGTTCCAGAACCTGCAGGAAGAGTTTACCCACCGTCTCGACCAGGCTGTGGCTTCGCAACTTGTGGCTGACGTGAATGTGGGTGTTCTCCTCTCCGGCGGGCTCGACTCGTCAGCCATAACCGCAGCCGCCTGCAACCACCTCTCCCCGTCCAGTCTCAGCACCTTTTCCATGGGGTTCGAAGACCAGAGTTATGACGAATCAGGGCACGCACTGGCTGTGGCCAAACATCTCCGCACCAGGCACCACTGCGGAATACTGAAAAGAAACGAGCTCCTCGACTGGACAATAAGAGCGGTCTCCAGACTCGACGAGCCCCTGGCAGATCCATCCATTGTTCCAACTACAGCTCTCGCCTTTTTCAGCAGAGAACACGTAAAGGTGGTTCTGGGTGGGGACGGAGGAGACGAGCTGCTTGCCGGATACCCCACATTCTGGGCAGACAGGGCAGCCAATCAGTTCTCTGCACTCCCTGCTCCACTGCGCCACGGCATCTCCGCCATGGTAAACCTGCTGCCAACCCAGGAGAAGTACTTCTCCCTCTCCTTCAAGGCCCGCTCCTTCCTGCGGGGAGCCCAGTGGCCTCCGGGGCTGCGGCACCAGATCTGGCTCTCGGCCTTTACCCCCAACCACGCTCTTGGGGTTATGTCTTTAGGGCTCAGAGAGCGGGTACGGGGAGTTGACCCACTGGATCAGGTGATGGAGCGGTTTTGGGGAGGTAACTACCAATCCAGATGTGATGCCATGACCGACTTCTACGCACGCTTCTATCTGGCAGACTGTGTATTGACTAAGGTTGACAGAGCCACCATGGCCGCATCCCTTGAGGCCCGGGCCCCATTCCTCGACCACCGGCTGGTGGAGTTCCTCTGTTCTCTGCCCGCCAATACCAAAATGCAGGGACAGCAGACCAAGGTGATCCTGCGGAGAGCTTTTGAAAACAAGCTCCCCCCCAACATAATCAAGCGCAAAAAACAGGGCTTCAGCGTTCCAGTAACCAGCCTGCTCAAGCATGAGCTGAAGGAGCTGGCTCAGGATCTGCTGTCTCCCCAGTCTCTTGCCAGGCAGGGACTGTTCGACCCGGAGCCCGTTCAGCATATGCTCAACCAGCACATGGCCGGCAAGGCTGACATGCGCAAGCCCCTATGGACATTGCTGGCATTCCAGCTATGGTACCAAAAGCTTGGCTGACTACTGGCCATCACCAGAAGATTGCTTTTTATATATTGAAGAAGACTCATGACCGGATTGAACATCAACAAAAAATGGTATCTTCTATTCGGCCTGCTCTGCCTGGGTTACCTGTGGTTTTTCCCCTATTTCGACCATCTGAACAACCCCAATGAGAATGTGCGACTTTACCAGACCAGGGCCATGGTGGAAGACTCTACCTTCAGCATCGGCCAGTCCGTGCTCACCCAAAGAGGCACAAAGCAGGTAGCACGGGCAACGGGCGGGGTGATCGCAGAATGGGGATGGGTCAATGACAAGGCGGTAGTGTGTACGGATGGGGCCACAGGGCCACCATGCAACGGCACCCTTTACCCGGCCAAGGCGCCTGGGCTCTCCTTCCTGGCCATTCCCCCCTATTGGGCAGCCAGAACAGTAATCCGCCTGATCGCTGATCGGGACCCTACCAAGATGGAGTACATCTGGGCCACTAGAACCGCTTGTGTTTTGATCCCATCTCTCTTTTTTCTGATCTTTTTCCGCCGGAGAATGGTTTCTCTGCTTACCGATAAAAGAGACTGCATGGCTGGGGTTGAACCGCACAGCTCATCCCCATTACCATCCCCACCATTACCACCACCATCATCATCCTCCTCCTGCCCATGCAGACAATACCAATCCACTCAAGCAGCAGCCACCATGGGCACAATCGCCCTGGCCACAGGCACCATGGCGTTCCCCTACGCCCTGCTTCTGACCGGGCACTACCTCTCCGCACTGGCCATAGGCACGGCCTTTCTCCTGTTTTACGGGAGCAAAAACAACCCGAGACATCGAACCATCACTTTGACGCTGGGGGGGCTCCTGCTAGGCATAACCCCATCCCTGGAATACCCAGCCACGGTCCCTGCCATGATCGCGGGGCTTTATCTGCTAGTGGCCTACCGTCGCCAGCCCCGGCTGCTGGTGGCACCCGTCATGGCGGCCCTGGTGCCTATAGCTCTACTCGCATGGTATCAGCATGCCGTGTTCGGCTCTCCACTGAGCACACCCTACGATCACCTGGAGAACGTATCATTTATTCGTGATATGTCACCAGGCCTGTACGGAATACACCTGCCAGCATTGAAGCCCCTGCTTGGTTCGCTCTTTTCAGCAGAAGCAGGCTTATTCTTCTTCTCGCCATGGCTCCTGCTGACCATACCGGGTTTTATCCTGATGATCTTCTACCGCAGAGGGACCAGGGCCAGGACCAGCACCAGCTCCCCGGCGATTACCGCTGTGCCCACATCATCAGAGCCCCCAAATAAAACAAAAATAGTTGGGCAACACTGGCTTGAAGCTCTCTTTCTCCTGGCCATCTGCCTGTCCATGATCCTGATGCTGGCAGCAATGCCCAACTGGAGGATCATGCTGGGATGGACGGCCGGCCCCCGCTACATGGCCCCAATGACCACAGCAGCGGCAATCGCTGCCTGTGTAGCCATTGCCCACATCAAGTCCCTGCCCATGAGAGTGATTGCAGGGTTCCTGATTGCCATGTCTGCAGCCATGACCATCCCCGGGGCAATCCTGTACCCCCACTACCCCATGGAATTCTCCAATCCAGTCTTCCAGTTGGCCTACCCCTTGATGGCCGAAGGGTACTTTCCCCGCAATATGGGTCTGCTACTCCACATGCCGGCCGGCTGGCCTGCTGCCATACCCGGCCTGCTCGCCCTGCTCATCCCCCTGGTCGTGGCCATCTTCGATTACTGCAGAACTTCCACGTTTACCCGTGAGGCAGCCCTGACAGCAGGCACATCCCAAACAGCAGAAGGCCACATTGTCCAGCCCGCCACTATGGAAACGAGTGGGAGAACCCGCCGTCAGCGCCAAAACAGCTCCAGGGGAACCATAGGAACCATGGTAGCTCTCATCATGACCATGGGTATCCTGTATGTGGCGATACCTGATGAGGCAATCACCCACCCTGCCCCCATTGTCAGACAAGGGGCGTGGGTACGCCGCCACTGGGAGCCGACCCCCACCCCACCTGCAGACCCATGCCAATTGATAGATTTCAGGATGAAACGAGCTGAGAAAAAAGAAGTCACCCGGCTGATTAGGCAATACCCCCAGTGCGGCAACCACCAGTAAGAAATTAAATCGGTAGGTTGTTGAATGGGGGGCCTCTCCCTCAAAAACGGCAAAACTCAGGGGGGGTAGGATAGAATTGGATTAATTAGATAAGATAGGAATTGGCACCCGGGGAAGGGGGGAAGGAAGGGGAGGGAGATCCTCCCTACGCACCCAGGTTGGTTGTCTTCTTATGCCTGACTACCTGAAGCACCCGCTCCAGATCCTTACTCCCGAATTCCCGGCTCACCAGAAGAATCCCCAGATACACAACTGCGGCCAGAACAGCGGCAAACAGAATCTTCACCACCAGGGGAACAGAGACCATGCCCACCAGCAATGAAGCAGCAAACGCAGCCGCCACCCCAGCGACCAAAACCCTGCACACAGTAGATAAAGTCAGCCGGGCCTTAAAAGAGCGATAAAGAATAACCGAGGCCGCAATAAAACCGACCAGGTATGCTCCAGCCGTGGCTGCAGAAGCTGCCACAAGAGCAACCGTATCCAGAGCCATCCCACCATCTGCACCAGCCACCACCCGGAGGAAACCGGGCACAATCAGCAGATTGGCAGCCACATCCAGAATAAGGGTAATAAACGCCAGCAGCACGGCTGTCATCATCTTGCCCGAGGCGATGATGATGGTGTTGGCAATGGCCAGCAGGGCAAAACACACCTCACCGGCCAGGTAGATACGCAGTGCAGTATCTCCAGCAGCAAAGCTCGGCTTGATCAAGGTCAAGATGTCTGTGGAGACAGCGGCCAGAATGGCGGCAACCAGCACCACAAATATGGCGCTGTATCGCATAGTGGTGTCGATGTAGCCTTTTGTGGCCAGGGTATCGTTCTGAAAAGTGCTCTTGCTGATGACCGGAAAGGCAACAAACGCTACAGCCAAGACCGCCTGGTATGGAACCAGGGCTACAGACTGAACACCAGTATAAACACCGGCCAGTGCGCTCGATAAGGCAGCTCCACCCACCCTGCCTGCCAGTGCTTTCACGATCCAGAGATCTGCTCCCAACAAGAAATTAAAAATAATAAAATACAGTACCACCTGAGACATACCGCCCAGGAGCATGCGCCAAGTGAAGCGGGGGGCAGTTCCCTCCTCCGCACTGGCTGTCGACCGTCCTGCCCCTCCCCGCACTCCCACTACCAGAGCTGCCACAAGGCAAATCAGGATTGCCGCCCCCGAAAACCCCCACAACACGTGACTCACCCCAAACCCCAAGGCAGCAGCACCCAACATAAAAAACGTCTTCATGCTGGAATAGGCCACATCAAAACCTGCCTGAGCCTTGAACTTTTTCAATCCATTAAGGTACCCAATCAGGACCGCATACACGGAATAGGCGAGGATGATGATCGCAGTAATCCTGAAGTATTTGGCGAGGCCCCCATCCCCCAGGATTGATGCTCCCACATCGGCCAGAAGAAAATAGATGAGCGCCAAGGCCCCTCCAAGGAGAGCCTGCATTCGCAAGGCCACAGCCTTAACCTGCATAGCCCTGCCCTCATCCTCTGACACATACTTGGAGACTGTCTGAATGGTGCCCTGTACCATGGTGTTGTTGATCCAGGACACAGTCCTAACCGACACACCATAATCCCCGTACAGCATCTCAGCCACTCTGGATACACCCAGACCTGCATACCTGCCTGTCCCCACCAGCAAACTGGCCGCTCTCTGGAACAGTCGGGGGAGACCGAACTGCACGGCGAACCCCATGATCATGAACCAGACCTTGGCAAAGAGGATAAAGATGAACCCTCTCCCCAGCTTAGCCGCGCTTACCTCCCCCGTTCCCTCTCCCGCCTGAGAGATGGGTATCGCCGGAGCCATGATCCCCGCCCCGTCATCACTCATTTGGGCAGAAGGCTGAAGAGAAGAGTCCCTGGAATAATCCTTGACCATAAACAAACCCTTATCTATCCAGATCAATTCACCTTCCGGATTTTTCCGGTGGAACTGTTTCACTCTTTTCACGACTTCGGGTTGCCTTCGTCGTTGGCACCCCATCGGTCACATCGTCACCGACTCCACCCAGAGAGTGCCTCACTCTCTGCACACCCCTGCCAAGAGCATCACCCAACTGGGGCAGCTTTGTGCCAGCCACCACAATCAGCAGAATGAGCAACACAAGAATCACATCAGAAAACCCGATGGAATCCACAGCTATCTCCTTGCAGACCGAAACCTGCTCTCTCCAGAGCAGACGGTCCATAAATGCCCTGCGATACCCGAAATCACAGCCAGCCACCGGATCACCACCGCCCACCTGCCCACCTGCCCCCCCCCCCCACCCCCAACCACCCCCCTCCCTCCCCTGCATCTATTCAAAACAACACAAACCCCCTTCTCCAGACCTATGCAATTTCGACAGGAACGGTAGATCGAACAAGAAAACAACAATTAAGTTTGAGAAATCAATCTAATTAACAAAAAATAATTCCTTCGCCTTCTCTCCTTAATCCAATTCACCTTTCTCTCCACATATAAAATAGCGACAGAGGAAAAGCCAAAATTGTATAGTCATCTCGTGAAAAAGCACCTTTCCACATATGCCTGTATGGCGGCAGCAGCATTTCTGCTACTCTTCTGGTGTACTACATCCACGGCAAGAGCAGAAGAGGTGGGGGCTGGTGGTGACTCCCACTCCGAAAGCTACCCCAAAATCCCGGTAGCCAGCCAGAATATTACCCCTACGCCCCGTGATCGCACCAATGTTGAGCTAGAGGCATCGGCCACTGCCGGATACGACAACAACGTGAACAGGAGCGCAAGCAACACTGACCGCATGGGTGATGCCATGTCCATGCTCCATCTAAGGACCGGATTCACACATACATCCAGACACATTAGAGTGGCAACCAGCCTGGACAGCGCAGCGAGGCTTCTGTTCAACCAAACCGACTATAACCACTTTGTGAACATGGCTGCTGGCACCCTGTGGTGGAGCGCCTCCCGCTTTATGAATCTGGCAGCGGACCTGGACATCAAGGACCGGACAGAGCTCCTCAGCCAGAACGACTATATGCATGGGGGCGCCGGGCTCCGTCTGGACTTACACCACGACCAGCTCAAAGGCAACTGGCATCTGGCGTTAAAGGCAGGGTACCGGGCCTTTAACTACAAGCCGGACCATTACTATGATAATGACGGCGAATCGTTCTCCGTCATCCTGAGCGGTCAACCAGCACCATCCCTGGCGTCGGTCCTCAACCTGACCACTACCATGCGCCGATTCCAGAGCCCCCGACTCCATCAGGGACCATCCCTTGACAGCCAGGGTAACTCCATGCAGATACTCATGAGAGACCCGCAGAACCTTAGGGAAGACCGACTCACCATCCTCTCCCTCTCCCTGCATCACCATGGGAAGCTGCTCATGCAGGGCGGGGGCCACCTGGCAGTGAACCAATCCAACTCCACCGGCAGCTCCTGGTACCGGGTAGGCGGCCACGGCTCAGTAGGCCTTTCTCTGCCTTTCGACATGTTTCTGGCAGCCAAAACCACCATCCAGCACACCCAAATCAACTCCGCCTTCCAGGGAGGCATAACAACGGGGGATGACACCCAGCTCACTCCCACAGATCCCCTGGTGTTCTACAACGAGGAGGACACCTACTCGTCAGCAATCCTGCGCTTAACCAGACCCATTACCGACAAGATCTCGCTGGAAGGTAAAGCGGGCTGGTATTATACTCTCGACGGCAGCAGCTACAGCAGAACCATTGCCTTGCTGGGACTGACCTGCAGCCTGTTTTGACGTCACCCCGAAACTGAAAACCTTCGGATCAGACCTCCTAAATTGGCCGGTCAGCACAGGATTCAGGTTGTTTTACGGTGGATTGTTACACTGAATATGTTGACCCAAAACCGAAATCATCAGCAGACAGCGTCCATTCTAGGCTCCTGCCAGCACAGCCACCAGCGCAGACTATGGCTTCTTCTCTCTGCCACAATTGTGACCATTTTGCTCATCTGCACCGGCACCTGGTTCTTCAGGGACAACCTGGCATCCATAACACTCCAGAATCTGGTACCGCAGCACACATCAATCGACAACCAAGACTCCTTCAGCTTTAACGGACTCAAAATCAGCCCGAAGTTAGACCAAATCCACCTTGAGCGGGCAGCACTGCACAGGGGAGCAAGGCAGATAAGCGCTGAAAATATTCAGTTGACCACTGGCGGTCTGGCTGCTTTACGGTCTCACTGGCCAATGTGGGAGATGAAGATTGAAAGACTGGCAATCGGAGTCACCCCTGAAGACTTCAACAATAGCCTGACCCAGGGGATGAAGAACGATTACGCAGGCTCCCCGGGAGACTCGCCTGTTGAAGGCTCTTCTCCCCCAATGGGAAGCCATGAGCTACCCCATATTGGAGATATTGCGGAGAAACTGAGCCAGCTAATCTTAACCATTCCCAGGCTTTTAGGGTCGATTACCATCGGAGAAGTGGTCATATCCGGCCTATCCCATAACATGCCCCTGGCCAGCACCAGCACCAGCACCAGCACCAGTGCCAGTGCCAGTGCCAGTGCCAGTGCCGATATCGGTGCAGATGCAGGCTCCGGGCCCAGCATCACCAGTCACTACCAACCAGCCCCCCCACTGATTCTGGAAAATCTGAGAATCACCATGCCATCGGCCCAAAGCACTGGGGTCCGGTCTGAACCCCACCACACAGGAACCATCTCTGCTAAATGGCGTGGCCAAGATTTCATGTGTGACTTAGCGCTGCAAGAGAGCGAAGAGGATTCAGCGTTGCCCGGGCTGGACTCCACAGACTCCCGCCATGCCTCTCATGCCTCTCACGCCCCCCGGTCAACAGGCCACGTGCTATCTATAGCCTGCCCCACACCAATCGAGTTTGAGCTTTCAGCTTCAAAGAATGCCTCTATAAAAATTGCCTTTACAGAAGCGGCCCTCATGGTGCCAGGCGAGAAAGCCCCCCGAATCCAACTGGAGATTCCGAACCTGGTCATTGTATTAACCAGCAACATTCTGCCCGCCAGTACACCTCCAGCCAACAGCGCCATGTCCAACACAGCCACCACCCCGGCGCAAACGGGTGTACGATACCGTGGAGATCTAATCCTTGAACTTGCTGGAGACAGCCAGTCTATTGATTCCACTATAACCTTTCAAACCACTGCTCTCCAACCCATCCCAGAGCAGCTCCCGACTCCTGCCCAAGTCCACGCTATAAACGAAGCTGATCCCCAGCCCCCAACCCCTGCCGGGCTACTCGCTCTAAACATCCAATACCAACACCACCCCTCTGTCACCGTGGGTCACATCATCTTTACTAACTTCCCCATTGCCGCTGCTAACACCATCCAGGGGGGGCAACTGGAAGGAGCCATCTTCTTTAATTTGGACCATTCGGACGGAATAACCCTGGAAGCCAGCTACCACGTGGAAGCGAGAAACCTGGCCATAAACAGCCCAAGGTTATGTGGCAACACGGTCAATGGGCTGAACCTCACCCTGCAGGGCACTATTGAGCGAGACCAGTGTACGGGAACCACCGCCATTCCTTATGCACAGATAAGCCTGAACGGACTCACCGCAGAGCTGGGAGCACAGTCGACCATTACCCCCACCCAAAGGCGCATTGCCCTGACCATGGACACAGGACCACAGTCGGGCGAAACCCTTACTAGTGCCATACCCGCAGACATGCTCAGCCACCTTAGAGGCACCCGGTTTGTTGGTCCATGGTCACTGAAGATCAACCTGGACGTGGACCTCAAGTCGCCTGAAGACATGCTGCTCCTGGTGGACCTGAACTCATCAAGGCTGCAGATACATCCCGGACCAGGCATAAACATGAATAAACTGCAGGGAACCTATCCCCACACAGCGGTGACCAGATACGGCACATTTCAGTTTCTGCTTGGTCCAGACAGCTCCCATTGGACACCTCTCCATCAGGTCCCGCCCTTACTTCGTGATGGGGTGCTGATACAGGAAGACGGCGGATTCCATAACCATGGGGGGTTCAGCCTTCTCCACATCAGGGGCTCAATAATCAAAAACATCCAGGAGAAGCGGTTCGCCAGGGGAGCAAGCACCATCACCATGCAGACCGCTAAAAACCTCTTCCTGACCAGGGACAAGAACCTTGCCAGAAAGATGGAGGAGCTCTTCCTTGCCATCAAACTGGAGCGAACCCTGACCAAAGAACAGATACTTGAGTTGTACTTGAATATGATTGAGTTCGGACCTGGAGTATTCGGAATCCAGCATGCTTCCCACACCTACTTTGGCAAGCAGCCCCAGTGGCTCACCCCGCTGGAATGCGCTTACCTGATCAGCATAATCCCCGCTCCGGGGCGTTATCAGAAATCCTTCAGGGAAGGCACAATCACGCCCAACCATTCTGAGAGGATTCGGCGGTTGATGGCCCTCATGGTAGAGCGGGGCCTCCTCTCTCAGCCAGAATATGAATCAGCCGCCCCATGGTCACCACACTTCAGCCAATCCAAGCCGTGAATACATCCCACCAACCCAACACCACCAACCCAACACCACCCACCCACCCACCCAACGCCTGTACAAGGGGCACGGCATGCCGTGCCCTTCGTCAGCGGTGCACCCAACCAGCCGGCCACTCCTGCCCCCCCGAACTCCCGCTGCCTACTGATAACTTGAAACTTTCAACTAGTAACTCTCCGGGCATGCCGTGCCCTTCGTCAGCGGTGCACCCAACTCGCCCAAACAATTTGTGAAATCAAACTGCCTTGACCGAACACACATACCTCACCAGAACCCATAGCATTTCACCATCGCAAATTGGTATTCCATCAGAGACCAATTACAATACACAAAAGACCGGTCAAAGAATGGACCGTCCCTCCAACTCCGGATAAAACCTGGCACCCATCCAGCACCCGGAAAACAGCGAGAGTAACAGTGACTGGAACAAAGACAAGTCCCCATGGCTGCGGCCAATCTTGCGCCAGGCTACCTGCAGAAAAAGCCACATCCCAGGCCCCGTCAGGCACGCAGATGATCCATAGCGACATCCTCTTCACAGACCGGGAACATGGCTGGATCATCACCGGTGGACCTCAAGGCCCTGGAGCCATCTTCCGTACCTTGGACGGAGGGGAAACATGGGAAGATATGGCAAGATGCAGCCTTAACGCCATTGACCACCGGTTTTATGGTGCCTTTTTCCTCGACAGCACTACAGGCTGGGTCTGCGGGGAGCATGGCGAAGGAGAAGATGGCGTACTCTGGCACACACTGGACGGGGGCAACTCCTGGGAGGTGTGGGAAGCTGGGGCCCCAGGCACCGGGCTACCCCTCAGCCATCCGTTCTTCCAGATCTGCTTTTGCACCCGGACCAGAGGGTTCATTATTTCCAGCGGCTTACCACTCCTGGAAACCGACGACGGTGGCCGTTCCTGGAAAGCTTCTGCAGAGAAGGACATCTTCCCCTTTGGTCTCACCTTCCTGCCCGGCGGACAGAGAGGGTTTCTGCTCAGTCAGGACCTGAACCCACTAACCTGGCAGTCTATGAAGACGTGCCATTTTGCTACTGATGACGGGGGTCACACCTGGACAGCCATTGATGATCAGTTCGAGGGATTGGAGCAGGGTGGTGTTGATATCGCCTGCTGTCGATTCTTCAACGAGATGGAGGGCCTCCTGTGCGGGCCCGAAGGGGTGCTCTACCGCACAGCGGATGCAGCACGCACCTGGCAAAAAGTGAACCACCCCTGCGGCACTGTGGATCTGAACACCATGTGTGTTATCCCAGACGGCAGGGCATGGCTGGCTGGCAGTAATGGAGTTTGCGCTTCATCTACAGATTATGGCCGAAACTGGACCAGGCTCTATCCCCCCACAGAATCGGAAATCCTCTCAGTCATCTTTTTTGTTGACGGCACTGGTTTTATCGTTGGTTACAACAACCTGGCCGTGACCACCAAAGATGGGGGCCAAACTTGGGAATCTATCAACCTGAATGCACCACAGGAAACCAGGCTTTGATCCTGGGGCACATAACATCTGGCTATGATAGGTCGGCCAAAGGGGAATAGGGGGTATGGGCTGCAAGCACATGACGGATACGAAATTAAGTTGGTAAATAGTACGGGATGACGAGTAAAGGTGCGGCCCAAAAAGAAAAGAAGGCACCTGCCGTGGGGGCGACAGCAGGTGCCTAGGTACGGCGGCCTGGCGGCCACCGATTCGAGTAGCATAAGACCGATCACGCATAGCGTCAATAGGCAACTTTAATTTATCGTACCTTTTTATTAATTCAACCCTGTGTTCAATGGTAAGCTGGTGACATTACAAAGCTCTTTCGGCTGGCATTTCTGGAGTAAGCCAAGGATAGACACTTGGATTTCGCAAGACTATATACCATCTTTCCTCTGGTCGGATAGGGACCAGATGCTCTGGTGGGTAGCGAATTTAAAGAGCAGCACAACCAGACCCAACCAGTGCCAGGCTGACTTGCTCCGAGCACAGCCCCGGGTTCAACATGATGTCAAAGTGAGAATTCCCGGACTTTGGGATAAAAAACAACCAGCGCAGAACAAAGAGGCTCTTATGGCAAAGATTTATACCAGGACTGGCGACAGTGGACTCACTGACTATCCCGGATATGGTCAGAAACTCCCCAAAGACCACCCAGTTATGAAGACCATGGGTGATTTGGACGAGCTGAACGCTTGTCTGGGGGTTGGACTGGCTCACACGGGGGCAGACGAAGATGCGGCCCGGATGATCCGTAACCTGCAGAACAGCCTTTTTACCATCAGCACCCAGTTAGCCAGCATGTTCAGCCTCAAACAAGAACGGAATGAAGCCGACGAACAAGTCACTATTACCACTAAAAGAATGGTGGAGGCTCTGGAGTTGGAGATCGACAGAATGCAATCTGAGCTCCCAGCGCTGAAGTCATTCATTATCCCTGGGGGTGCTCCCCTGACTGCCCATCTGCATCAGGCAAGGGCCGTCTGTAGACGAGCAGAGCGCTCGATGGTGGAGCTCTCCAGAATTTTTCAAATCAATTCGAGCATTCTTGCATTTGTAAATCGGCTAAGTGACCATATATTCGTGCTCGCCAGATGGACTGACGCCAGAGCTGGCGGCGTGGATATTCCATGGCTCGGCAACCCACCCACGGAAGATTGATACATCCAGCAGCCAGTCGGGCCAATCTCCACAGAGCAGCAACTCTCGGATTTTCCACACTTTCATGACACAACACAGGAAACAGCCCTTAACACCATGAGCCTCAATTACCTGGAACTATTATTGACCACTGAAAAGCTGAACCGCTCTCTCAGCGGAGGCCAGATTCAGAAAATCATCCAGCCAGATGCGTGGACCATAATGGTTACCATAAGGACTCCCGGCGAAAATAACCATCTGCTTATCTCCTGCAAATCTGGTAGGCGAAGAATCAGTCAGGTCCCATGGTCCCGTCCCAGTCTGCCTGCAGGACTCCTGTCCCAACCCAGCCTCCTCGAAGGGGGAGATGTTCCGTCCTCATTCTGTATGCTGCTCCGCAAACACTGCGAAAACGGAAGGCTGATCTCCATGGGGATGCCCACCAATGACAGGCTGTGCGCTATTCGAATCAAACGGGGCGGTGAACAGTTCACCATACTGGCCGAATTGACAGGCCACCACGGCAATATCTTCCTGCTGGACGGAGATGATCAGATCCTCGGCTCAGTCCTCCCCAATTCCTCAAGATTGCGAGACAACCGGACAGGGAATACCTACCAGATGCCTATTCCCCCTGGGGCCAGGATTAGCACCGAAGATGACAGAGAAGAAGCAATTGCCAATAGGAACACGCCTGCAGCCCGCCCCCAGCCTCAGCCTGAGCTTGAGCTTGAGGTTGAGCCCACCGCCCCCCAGCCACAGTCCAACGAATCCTGCCGTTTTAGCCCGGAACGAATCCTTGAAGAGGTGGAGCAGCATTACTCCCAACAGGAGGAGGACGCCCTCCTGCACAGCCTGGCAGCAGACCTGCAACGCTCCCTGCGTACTGGGCTCAACCGCCAGAAGAAGCTGGAGGAGAAAATATCCAGGGATCTGGATCGCTCCACAGCGGCCATGGACTATCGTAAATGGGGAGACCTGCTATTGGCTAACCTGAACCAGGTACAGCGGGGGAATAGCCATGTCATGCTGCCAGACTACTTTACCGAGGAGATGCCCCCGATTCGCATCCCGCTCGACCCGGCCCTGGGCCCTATTGAGAACGCCAAACGCTACTTCAAACAGCATTCCAGGCTGAGCAAGGCCAAGACGATGGTCGAAAGCCGCCTGGAAAAGACTATGGAGCAAACCGAAAAGCTGGAGCGGCTGTTTGCAGAAAGCCTGACGCTCACCGTACCAGCAGGCACCACAACAGCCCCCATCTACATGGACCCCAGCCGCCTTGCAAGCATCTGGGCCCAATGCCAGAAGTTGGGCCTGATACAACCGCTCCCAATCCACATTACCCGACTGCGGAGCACTAAAACCACTCAAAATCGGCGCAAAAAAGTCGACAGCCAAACCCAGAGCGCCCTCCCATACCGCACCTTTACCGCTACCAACGGCAGTGACAGGATCATGGTAGGCAAGACTGCTGTCGGCAATGATCAACTGACCTTCCGGGTCGCCCGAGGGCGAGACATCTGGCTCCACATTCGAGACTACGAAGGCCCCCATGTAGTCATCCCGATCAGGGGCGGAGATTCTACCCAGGTGAATCATGAGACTCTCCTTGATGCAGCCACACTGGCTGTCCATTTTTCGCGTACAGGGAGACGAGAAGGTGTTGCAGATGTAATCTGGACCAGGTGCAGGAATTTGCGCCGTTACCCAGGTGGAACACCTGGCAAAGTTGCGGTAAGCGAAGAGAAGGTCATCAGGGTAGGTATCGAGGAGTCGCGATTGGCGGCCCTGCTCGGCCCATAACGTGCTGTGCTTCAATTCCATACCCACCCACCCAATACCTCCCTCCCAACGCCTGTAGGGGCACGGCATGCCGTGCCCTTCGTCAGCGGCGCACCCAACCCGCCCAGACACTTTTTTGGAATTAATCTGCCTTAAAAGAACACATATGTCTTTGGAGGTGGTGAGGCAGAACTATTATGCTCCCGGAATACCATCTCCCTCTGGTGGCACAATTACCATCCGTACAGGAATGACCCCCCTGTCGAGCATCTTCAGTTTCTCTGCTGCCCCATAAGACAAATCCAGACTCCTCCCCTCATGATAAGGGCCCCGATCATTAATCCGAACCATTATCTCTTCATTATTAAGCAGATTGGTGACCTTAACGTGGGTATCGAAGGGGAGCTCTCTATGGGCGGCAGTTAATCCGTACATGTTGAATATTTCGCCGGAGGCGGTCTTCTTGCCGTGGAACTTCATCCCATACCATGATGCCTTGGCAAATTGCGTCACTGGCATGGTTTGAGCCTGATGGCTGAATCCACCCACAATGCAGACCACGGCAAGAAATAACCCCACAAAAATTTTATTTCCAGCTTGCATTGGGCCAATATGCATGCTGGACCAAGTGTAAGTCAAGGGCTAAAACACTTACACTCCCGCCCCCCCCCTCTGCCCACCTCTCATCCCCCAGCCACAACCGGCAATACGGCAAACAGGG
>CAYZFJ010000027.1:0-20391 GCA_964477705.1 uncultured Myxococcia bacterium
GTGCCCCTACAGGCGTTGGGAGGGAGGTGTGGCGTGGGTGGGATGTGCCTTATATGGGCAGGCTGCAAGGAGAGTGTTCCCTATGAGCTCTAGTACCAATCACTAGTAGGGGCGAGTGGCGCTCGCCCTCCAGAGCTCCGTGTTCCCCTCACATTTAGAGCGGCAAGTCTAAAGCAGAGGGAGCATGGTTCTGGGCTTAGAGGGTACTGGCGGGTTGGTTGCACCGCTGACGAAGGGCACGGCATCGCTGTGCGGCTGGTTGTTATTGTTCCAGTTTCTTCTGGACCATGCGCAGGTAGGCTTTAGCGCGGGTGTCGTTGGGGTTCAATTCCATGGTCCGCTCCCAGTGTTCTGCTGCTTTGGGATAGTTCTTTGCCCTGAAATAGGCCATCCCCAGCTTGTTGTGATAACCCGCATTGCGGGGGGCCAGCTCCACTGATTTGCTGTGGTATTGGACTGCCTCCCCAAATTCCTGCTTTTCAAAGGCAACATCACCCAGACCAGATTGAACTGCTGCGTTGCGGGGCATCAATTTTGCTGCGGCCCGGAATGCCTGTTCTGCACTGTTGAACTTGCCACTCTTTATATAACTGTTGCCGTCTTCGATTAACTCATCAACGGATTTGCCAGCAGTGTCAACTGTTATGGGTGGAGCTGATTCGGCAGCTTTGGTCTGTGTAGTTGGTGCTGTGGGGGCCGCTGGTGCGGCAGTAGCAATGGGCTTGGCTGCTGGAACCAGTGTATTAGCTTCTTTTGCTGTAGCAGATGGTGTGGTTGCAGGCTGTTCTTTAGTTACAGGCTTTGCTGCTGCCACTGGTTTCGTTTCTGCGATTGGCGGCTTATCTTCCTTTTTGGGGATGGCCTCTGCTTGTTGTACGGGAGCAGCGCTCTTTTCGGTCTTGGCGGTAACTGGTGCCACAGGAGCTACTGGTGCTTTAGCTGCGGGCTTGACTGGTGCAGCCTTGGGGGTGACCTCTTCTTTCGCTGCGGCAGGTATCACTGGTGCAGCCGATGTGCCTGCAGGAGCAGGAGCAGGAGTTGCAGCATTGGCTACAGGTTCATCCTTAGGTGTTTCCGGCTTCTTGTCTTCTACCTTGGGGAGCGTTTCCTGTTGGTCTGTTTTTGCCTCCTGCCCTTTTTGAACAGTATCAGCATCGGGCTTGGCAATATCGCCGGCAGAGCCCTGTTCTATTGAGGAGGGAGTGGTAGCTGAAGCAGCTCCCATCTGTTGCCTCTGCTGTTCCACATCGGTTGGGGTCTGCTTCTCCTGGGCAAGCTGTAGCTCTGGTCGGCTGTCAGTTTTTTCATCCGATCTTGTGAGTATGCCTGATAGGGAGAGCACAATAGCTGCTACAGCAATCACGGCTACGGCAACAAGTATCATCGGCTTTTTACTGCGGCGGGTGGTATCTGATTGGTACTTGTTCTTGCCGCCACTTTGAGCAGCAGCATCCTCTTGGGCGAAATATTCATCGCCAAGGGCTCCCCAGGCATCGATGGATGCTCCGTCTGCAGAGAACCAGTCATCTGTGGAAGCGTCAGTGCTAGGCGGGGCATCCAAACCTGTGAGCATATCGGGTGCTGCTTGACCTGCTGGCATCTCTCCCAAAGTCGCAGTTGTGGCCTCTCCTGTGCTGTGATAGCCCGTGTCATCGATGGTGGCAGAGACAGGTTCAAGGTCTGCAGGAGTCTCCCAATTCATATCTATTTCAGATGGAGGCTGATCATCTAATAAAGCTTCTGCAGTCAGCTGGGTTTGGCCGTTCAGTGGATGGTCTGCAGGGCTGATATCCCCTTCGAAGGCAACCTCGACTGGGTATGTGTCTGCTTCAGATAAATCGGTTACTACGGCCTGTTCCTCTTCAAATCCTACTACCCTGTTGTTCCAGTTCTCCCAAGGGGTAGAGACAACTTGTGCATTTTCATCATTAAAAGCAGCAACGCTGGCTGATGATGGTTCTAATGCTGGTGCCGGTTCAGGTTCGAGTTCAGGTTCGAGTATGGCGATTGGATCTGGCGCTTCCATGGATTCAAACGCAGGCTCTACAACAGCCTCTACTTCAGGTTCGTCAGATGCCTGCGGGGCTGTAACGATCTCTGCGGTTTCTTCCTGCCCCTGTCCGACCACATTCAATTCACTCCAGGAGGAGTCGACTTCACCCATATCCCAACTATCTGAGGGTTCAGGGTCCTTCTGGGTTTGCTCAGTGTCTGCCGCCGCCCATGATTTCACTGTTGGCTGTGTGGTCTTTGGTGTCGCCTGTTTGGATTTGCCGAATTTAAAGAGACGTCCAAAGAATCCAGATGAGGGTGAAGCGGTTTGTGCAGGATCGTTTGCCTTTACCAGAGCCCGTTCTTCTTGGGGTGCTCTCTTTGTCTCCTGGGTAGGAGGTGTGGTGGGAGTGACTGGTTCGGATGTTGCAACAGGGGTGTCTACTACGGCAGTGTCGGTTTGAACTTCATCCCATCCGCCCATGAAGTCGTCTGCGGATTCTGTAATGGCAAGGTCTGCTTCAGGTATAGACCAATTGGTGTCCTGCTCGGGAGTAAGTTCCGGCGTATCGTTCATTGTTTGCACTGGGGTTTCCAGTGGTGCTGCAGTAACAGCTGCTGTCTCTGGCTCTGGAACTGCCACTGGAACTGGCTCGAGCACTGGCTCGAGCACTGGCTCTGGGGCTGGGGGAGCCTCAGGGGCCGCTACCACTGGCACGCCCATAACTGCCCCAGCTATGGGCGGAGCAGCCATCTTTGCCTTTTTCAGTACATCAGTTTTAGCTCCAATGCCTGGGACAGCCGGGGCAGCAGCTCGCAGGCCAAACTGCCGATGCGGAGCAGTAGCCTGGGGGGCTGGCGCCGCCTGTTGCTCTTGTATTGCAGGTGTTGGCGCTGGACGTGGTATCGGTTGAATCCCCTGAGCCTGGCGCTCAGTCCCACCAGTTTGTGGAGCTCCTGTGGCGCGGCCCTTGAGGATGCTTCGCAGTCCGAGTCTTTCCTCCCCTGTAGCTGCACTTGGTCGCTGAAATGCGGGCGCACCGGCCCCATAATTTGTACCAGTGCTACGGCCAATACCGGCACCAGCACCAGGGAACGCCCCACCGCCAACAGGTTGAATGCGTGCTGCCAGAGGAGTGGCCCGAGCCCGTAGCGGTGGTGGAGGTGGCGGCGGTGGTGGTGGAGCCAATGGTCTAACACCGGGGGCAGGTCGGGGACTCCCGTATCCGGGCACTGCGGTAACAGGTCTCGGCTGGGGAATATACCCCACGCTTTGACCCCCAGTCTGCCAGGCAGAACCACCTGTCCCTACCGGCATGACTGGTTGTCTTATGGCGCTATTAAGAGTGGCGGCGATGGTTTTCAACGCGGCAAGAACTTCACTGGCGCTGGATGGTCTGTGGGCAGCATTTCTGCTGGTCATGCGGTTGACCAAGGCTACCAGCTCTGTGGGAACCGGTCTTCCCTTCCCATTCACCTGAGGCAACCCGGGAACTCCCTGAAGCACTTGCTCCAGAATGGCTACGTCGTTACTACCACCAAAAACAGCCCTCCCTGAGAGGGCAGAGTGGAGGAGCAGACCTAAACCATAGATGTCGGTCCGTTTGTCCGCAGCCCTACCCTCGATCATTTCAGGAGCCATCGTTGTGGCGGAGCTGCGAAGCAGCCCCATTCGAGCCAGATCGATTGGAGATTTGGACAGATCAGTCAAGTGTGAGATGCCGAAATCAGAAATTTTGACCACTGATGAGATTGAACCGTTACCTCGTAACAACACATTAGATGGCTTGAGGTTCAGGTGCATAATGTCCTGGGCGTGCGCCAACTCGAGGGCCCGTGTCACCTTGAGGGCCATGTCGATTGCATCTGCCGGCTCCATGGGGCCATTATGGGCCAGAATACTACCCAGATTCTCACACTCCACATAGTCCATCACCAGGTAGTGGCGGTCCGAATCAAGTGGTCCAAAATCATGGACCTTAATGAAAAATTCGGGATTAAGGCTGCCAACCCTGGCTGCAGTCTTTCGGAATGCTGTGATCTGGGCTGTCGATGCCTGAACCTCAAGTACCTTAACCGCATAGACGGTACCGAGCATGGCGTGTTCGGCCTTGTAAACTCTCCCGGTTGGTCCGTCCCCCAGGAACTCGTTAATCTTGTAACGGTCCTGGATTATGCTCCCCAGAAAAGGGTCTGGTTCCGCAACCACCGTCTCCACCTCTACCAGCCTGGTTCCGTCGTTGGCGCAGAAACGCTCCAAGCCTGAATATTCAGTTTTACATTCTGGACAGACCTTCACGTTTCTTCTCCTCCATCTATTGCTCCGCGGGTGCATCCTCGCGAAAAGTAGTCAATCGCTTTAATCATCGCATGTCTACGGCCACCATCTCCGGCAATTGCTGAAGAGTTTGGGCAGGGTCACGGCAATGTGCGGATTACAGATTAGAATCTCACAGCTTTTCATGCAAGTAAAGCGGAACATCAAAATCAATTTTCATAGTCCTTATGTTCGCCTATGGTACCAGTCTCGTAAGGTGATCTGCCTGCATTATGCACGCCATCAATTATTGTGGCTTGAGCTTAACGGTTCCAGGGAGCGGGATGTTTTCGGTGGATATATAAAGGAATATGAGTGTGTGGCGGTGTGGGTGGTGCTATTCAGGTCAGCAGCCAAAGCCAAGCCAAAGCCAAGGCCACTAACCAGTAAGATAAGGTAAGCCTTGTCGATTAGCACAATTGCTATTCTCTGGCAGCCTTCTCTTCGGCAATAATCTTGTCTACCAGGTGGTTAGGGACCTCCTCATAATGGTCCAGTTGCATGGTGAAGGCACCTCTGCCTCCGGTCATGGAACGGAGGGATGCTGCATATTCTAGAACCTCGGCCATGGGAACATGAGCCATGATCACCTGGTTCTTACCCCTGGACTCCATGCCCAGAACCCGGCCCCGCCTGGAGATGATGTCGCCCATGATGTCGCCCAGACTCTCTTCAGGCACCACAACCTCCATCTGCATGACAGGCTCCAGGAGAATGGGCTCACACTTCTCGTAGGCAGCCTTGAATGCGAGGGAGCCAGCCATACGGAACGACATCTCATCCGAGTCAACCGCATGGTAGGAGCCGTCGTAAAGCCTGACCTTGATGTCGACCACCGGGAAGCCGGCCAAGGGACCTTTGCCCAGGGAATCCTGGATTCCCTTATCAACAGCCGGAATGAACTGGCGGGGGACTGAACCACCGAAGACGTCATCTACGAATTCATACATCTCGCCTCGGGGCAGAGGTGACATCTCAATCCAGCAGTCTCCGAACTGACCACGTCCGCCTGATTGTTTCTTGTGGCGACCTTGTGCCTGGGCAGTCTTTTTGATGGTCTCTCGATAGGGTACCTTGGGCAGGTGGAGCTCAACCTCAACGTTGAATTTTCTCTTCAGCTTCTTGAGAGTGGTCTCGATGTGGACAGGGCCCATGCCGGAGAGGAGGATGTCTTTGGTCTGCTCGTCACGCCCCAACTGCAAGCTCATGTCTTCTTCCATCAGCCTCTGGAGCGAGGTCATGATCTTGTCTTCGTCGCCCTTGCTCTTTGGCTTGACCGCATAGGTCACGAAGGGTTGAGGCGGCGTGAGGGGAGGCAGTAGCACTGCATTTTTTTCGTCTGCAGCCAGACTGTGACCGGTCTGAGTTTCCTTGAGCTTGGGCAGGGCGGCGATGTCACCTGCGCCAACCATGTCTACCGTATCCTGTTTCTTGCCGTTGAGCAGCAGGATAGAGCCAAACCGCTCCTTCTGGCCGATGCTGGCGTTATAGAATGTGGAGTCGGAGTTCAGAACGCCAGAATAGACCCGGAAGACAGAGAGGCGGCCAGCAAATGGGTCTGCAATAGTCTTGAATACCAAGGCCCGGAATGGCTCGTTCTCGCTGGCCACGATCTCGACCTTGTCACTGGTGTTAGGTCGGGTAGCTACGATCGCTGGTCTGTCAATGGGTGATGGGAAGAAGTCGGCAATGAAATCCAGGACCAGTTGGGCTCCCATGTTTTTGGTGGCAGATCCACAAAGGACAGGCAGTATCTGGCGAGAGTTGACAGCACCGGGTATGGCGCCTAAGAGATCCTCCATGGAGAGGGTTTCTGCTTCGAAGTACTTTTCCATGAGAGTTTCATTAGTCTCTGCAATGCTCTCTATCAGATCATGGTGTGCCTGCTCGGCCTGCTCTTTCATGTCAGCGGGGATGTCTTCTTCAGTAAACTTTCCGCTCGCATCGTTAGCAAAAATGAGGGCTTTGGATTTAAGTACATCCACTACTCCACGGAAGTTCTCCTCCTTGCCGATGGGAAGGGCAAAAAGGACCGGTTTGACTTCGAGGGTTTTCTGGATGTCAGCCAGGGTGTTCTCAAAGTTGGCCCGTTCACGGTCCATCTTATTAATGTAAATAGCCCTGGCCAGCTTCTGGTCTTCGGAGAGTCCCCATACCATCTCGGTGTTGACTTCCACGCCATCAACCGCACTGATCACCACCAGGGTGGCATCGATGCCGCGCATCACGCTGCGTGTATCAGCAACAAAGTTAGAATCGCCCGGAGTATCAACGATATTAACTTTGCAGTTTTTCCATTCAACCATACCGAAACCGGCGCTGACAGAACCTCCCCGGGTAATCTCTTCCGGTTCGCTGTCCAGGTTGGACGACTTGGCGTCAACACTTCCCAGCCTGGTGGTCGCTTTCGAATTGAATAGAAATGCTTCTCCCAAAGAAGTCTTGCCGCATCCACCGTGACCGATGATGCCAACATTTCTAAGGTTCCTGGTGTCGTATTTCTTCATTGCCTATTTTTGTCCTCGTTCTTTCTAGGGGCTCGCAGAAGCTCAACCTCAAACTCAAACTTGCTAGACGTAATAGCTACGCTGAACGGCACAGGGGCTCCACCCTTCTTGGTGCTCTGATTGCTGTTTAGAAGGATGGACAATCGACCTTAACCCGTGTCAATTCTCAGGTCAAGGACTGAAAAGACTAACTTTTGGTAATGAATGTAGAAAGTTTTTCAGCCTTGTTCAATTTAGCGTCGGCGCTGGGTGTGGTTAAAATCCATTTTAGCTGGTGGGCCTTCTTGTGGAGCCCGTTTGCGGCCGCCTTGATGGGGAAATTGTGCTTGTGCCACATTTATGGGAATTTTCAGATCAAATTATGAATTACATTCATTATGTGCCGTGATGACTCGTTTTTTTGGATGATAGCGAATCCACGGCAATTCGGCACCCCGGTGTACTGGGGTGCCGGGGTGTGTGTCAGGTAAACCGGGTCTTGCAGCCCAGGATCTGCATTTGGGTTTTAATGAGGATTAGCTCCTGCCAAGACCAAAGCCTCTCCGGCGCATCCCCTTTCTGTCATTGGGTAAGTAGGGGGGATTAGTATTTGGTAAGGGTGTTTTTTTCATTGTTTTCCTCACTCCCCAGTGTGGACAATTATGGGAATCATGTTAATGTTTTTCCACCTGCTTTTAGGTGTTGAAAACAGACATTATTCACCCCATGAAAAGGCAATCAATGGATCAGACGGAACAATACGGATTACAGCAGATTGTTGAGGAATTAAAAAACAAGGGTCTGGCTGCAGGAAGGGAGGAGGCTGCCCGTATCGTGGCTAAGGCTGAGGCTGAGGCAGCAAAGATCCTGGCTGATGCCAGGGCTAAGGCTGATTTGGTTACACGGCAGGCTGCTCAGGAAAAGACAAGGACTCTTGCTACCCTTGAGACCGAGATGAGCCATGCTGCCGTGGTGGGGTTAGCAGCCTTCCGACAGGCTGTCGAAAACAGCTTTGTTATCCCTGAGTTGGATGACACCCTTGAACATGCCCTCTCCAGACCTGAGTTTCTTGAGAACGTGATTCTCGAGATGATTAAGGGATTTATTCAGTCGGGTCTGTACCATGATGACCTTGAAGTAGTGCTGCCCGATTCCCGAAAGGCTCAACTAGAATCCGCCTTCTTTGCCAGGCTCCGAAATAAAGCAGCTGAGGGAGTTAAAATTTCCTTTGATAATACCCTCTCGTGGGGCTGTAAAATCGGCTTCAAGGCTGGAGGATTTCATATCGATCTCTCTGACGAAGGGTTTAAGGAGCTGTTCTCCAGATTTATCTCACCAAGATTTCGCAAAGCTTTTTATGTCAATCCCAACAAGGTGAGCGGTCAGCATAAAGTTGTCGCTGCGTCTACTGGTGGTGGCAGAGTGGCTATGCAGGAGCGGAAGTGAGTTATTACAGCCTGATGACTCAGTTGCCCGAGCTCCCTTCCGTGCCGGGTAAACCACCTCTGAGTCTCCAGACATTGATCGCCATCCTGCAGGAAGAGTTGACCCGGCCTCACTGGGATTTAGCCCGAATTCTTCTGCTTAGACTGGATGTGGCAAATCTGGAGGCGATTATCTGCGGTACACCCCAGCTATTTGATCACCGTGCCCTGTTTACGCCTGACATCCTCGCAGGAAAGGTTGCCGACGGAGATGAATATCTGCCCGGTTTTATGGAGGATGTGTTGCGGATGCTGCCTGAACGGGCTGGCCTTGTGAATGTGATCGGCCAGGTCGGGCACGGCAGCCATCAGCTGGGGAGCCAGATGGATAGGCAGCTTACAGGTCAGCTCGGTGACAGTAGCAGCAGCCAGGGTGGTAGTATCAGTCATCAGAATGGGGGCGCCAGTACGGGCCTGAGCAGCCTGAAAGATCAGCTCTGGAGAGGCTATTTTCAATTCGTGGACGAGGAAGCGTCCTCCCGAAACAGCCTGTTTTTATCGGCATGGCTGGAATTTGAAGTATCCCTTCTCAACGGTCTGCTACAGTTGAGAAAACGGCTTAATGCCGGTGATAAGCTGGACTCTGTTGATGGTGGTTCGATTTCTGGTGGGGTGGTGGATAAAGATAATATTACTGAAGCTACTCTTGAGGAGCCCCTGGCCCCCGCATCTCATCATGATCTCCTTTTGCATGTGGTTGAGATGGATAATCCCATGGAACGGGAACGTCTGCTTGACGAGGCCCGGCTATTTGCCATGGACAGTATTCCAGTGATGGACCCCTTTTCAGCAGACGCTGTTCTGGTCTATCTGGCCAGGATGCTGGTGCTTGATAAATGGGATTTGCCCCAGGTTGCCCACATTGAAAAGATGCTGGAGGTGTTCTAGTGAACGGAAGCTCTCCTACTATTGGAAGGGTTGTTGGCATAAATGGCAATATGGTTCAGGTAGAGGTTGAAACCGGATGCCTGGTCCAGAACGAAGTTGCATACGTAAAGTGTGGCGACGAAAGCCTGAAATCAGAAGTGATCAAAATTCGGGGCAACCTGGCCAGTATTCAGGTGTTTGAAGATACCAAGGGGATTGCGGTCGGCGATACTGTGCAATTTACGGCCGAGCTTCTATCAGTAGAGGTGGGGCCAGGAATTTTAGGGATGACTTTTGACGGTCTCCAGAATCCGCTCACCCTTTTGGATAACAGGCAGGGATTTTTCCTGAGGCGTGGCCAATATCTGCCAGCACTGGATCATCAGAGAAAGTGGCGTTTCCATCCTGAATGCAGTCCGGGCAGTGCGGTGCTCCCCGGCGAATGGCTGGGATGGGTGCAGGAGCGCCATTTCCCGCACCGAATCATGGTGCCTTTTGATCTGATTGGTTCACTGACGGTGGAATGGGTAGCTGGTGAAGGGGAATATACGGTCATTGATGAGATCGCCCGTCTTCGCGACAGACAGGGGCGGATCATCTCAGTCACCATGCGGCAGACCTGGCCTGTAAAGAAGCCAATCAAGGCTTATGCAGAGCGCCTATACCCTGAGACGCAGATGGTTACCCAGCAGAGAATTATTGATACATTCTTCCCGCTGGGGCGTGGCGGGGTAGCGTGTATTCCTGGCCCGTTCGGCGCAGGTAAGACGGTTTTGCAGCACCTGATGGCAAAATATTCTCAGGTGGATGTGGTGCTTGTTGTTGCCTGTGGTGAGCGTGCTGGTGAGGTGGTTGAGACCATTAACTCTTTCCCCGGCCTGGAGGACCCAAAAACCGGTGGTTCCCTGATGGACCGGACCATAATCATCTGTAATACCTCATCCATGCCGGTGGCTGCCCGTGATGCCTCAGTCTATACTGGGATTACCCTGGCCGAGTATTACCGCCAGATGGGGCTGGATGTGCTCATGTTGGCAGACTCTACCTCACGTTGGGCGCAGGCCATGCGAGAGATGTCTGGCCGCCTGGAGGAGATCCCGGGGGAGGAGGCGTTCCCTGCATATCTTGAGAGTAGGGTTGCTGGCCTTTATGAGCGTGGCGGTGTGGTGAGACTTCATAACGGCAAGACGGGAGCGGTCTCTCTGGTGGGTACCGTGTCTCCCGCAGGCGGAAACTTTGAGGAGCCTGTGACTCAGGCCACCCTGAAGGTGGTGTCAGCCTTCCTTGGATTAAGCCGAAAGCGCTCAGACGAGAGGCGTTTCCCGGCCATCGATCCCCTGGATTCCTGGTCTCTCTACCTGCGCCAGATGGAGTCCCATCTCAACGAGAAGATGGACCCTGAGTGGGTCTCCATGGTCGTTAACGCCCAGCGCCTGTTGCGCCGTTCTACAGAGGTGAATCGGATGATGACTGTTGTGGGCGAGGAGGGGATCAGCCTGCATGATCTGGTTGAGTATCTGAAGGGTGAGATGATCGACGCTGTCTATTTGCAGCAGAATGCGTTTGATGATGTGGACAAGGCCACATCTATTACTCGACAGGTACGTGACTTTAAACTCCTGGATAAGGCGCTCAGGGCAGATTTCAGCTCCCGCTTTGCTGATAAGGCCGAGGCGAGAAAGTTTTTCACCACTATTCAGGACGCCTACTACCAGAAGAACTACTGTGTGGAGGATTCCGCCGACTATAAATCCTACGAGATGACTATAGAGAGGCTTCTGGCGGCGGAGGGAAAGACGAGATATGATAAGAGCATATAACAGGATCGCTAATATTGTAGGCGATATTGCCGAGCTGGACGCCAAGGCAGTCTCTTTTGGTGAATTAGCCCAGATTACCAATCATAACGGTGAGGTTTCGCTGGCCCAGGTTATCAAGATCGACGGAGACCGGGTGTCGATACAGATTTTCACCGGAGCCAAAGGTCTCTCTAATGGAGCCAAGGTCAGGTTTTTCGGGCACCCCATGCAGGTTCCCTTTACTGACGACCTGTTTGGAAGAGTTTTTAATGGGTCTGGTCAGCCCATTGATGGGAAGCCGCCACTGGTAGATGCGGAGAAAGTGGAGATTGCCGGACCTTCAGTTAACCCGGTGAAGAGGGTGGTGCCATGCAACTTTATCGAGACCCGAATCCCGATGATTGATGTGTTCAATACTCTGGTTGAGAGCCAGAAGTTGCCCATCTTTTCTCAGGCTGGTGAGCCCTACAACGAGCTTTTGGCCAGGGTTGGCCTGCAGGCCCAGGCGGATGTTATTATTCTGGGTGGTATCGGGCTCAAGTTTGACGAGTATATCTACTTTAAGCGTACTTTCGAACAGGGAGGGGTGATGGACAGGACGGTGATGTTCGTTCATACCGCCTCTGATCCAGTGGTCGAGCGGCTGCTTGTTCCCGATCTGGCACTGGCCGTTGCCGAGCAGTTCGGTATCCAGGGCAAGCGGGTGCTGGTGCTGCTCACTGATATGACCGCCTTTGCAGATGCCCTTAAAGAGATCAGCGTGTCGATGGAACAGGTCCCCTCCAACCTTGGGTATCCTGGTTCTCTGTATTCAGATTTAGCAGCCCGATATGAGAAAGCTGTGGATTTCAGCGGTGCAGGCTCTATTACTATCCTGGCAGTCACCACCATGCCTGGCGGGGATGTGACGCACCCGGTTCCTGATAACACCGGCTATATCACCGAAGGCCAATATTACCTGGTTGACGGTATGATCAATCCGTTTGGAAGTCTGAGCAGACTTAAGCAGAATGTGGTGGACAAAGTGACCCGTGAGGATCACGGTGCGGTGATGAACGCCATGATCCGCCTCTATGCCCAGGCGCTGGAGACCAGCAAGAAGATTGCCATGGGCTTCGAGATGACCGGGCAAGATGAGCAGTACGTTAAGTATAGCGAACTGTTCAGGTCCAGGTTTATGGATCTGCAGGTTGATATGGGCCTCAATGATGCATTGGATTTGGGCTGGAAGACGATGGCTGAGTGCTTCTCTGAGCACGAGGTTGGCATCAAGAAGTCTCTGTTGGACAAGTACTGGCCGAAGGCAGGTGCTGGTGGTGAAACGGGTTCTGGGGCAGGGTCTGGGGCGAAATCAGCAACAGGAACAGTTGCAGCACAGAGGTGACAGGGTTTGGCATCAACCAAGATCAAGCTGAATAAGAATTCGCTAAGGACTGAGAAACATTCCCTGCAACTCTATGAGGAATTTCTTCCTACCCTGGAGCTGCGTAAGCAGCAGCTCCAGGCTGAGATGCGTGACATTCAATTCACGATTCGGCGCCGCCGCCGGGATCTTAAGTCATTGATCGATTCCGCTTCTTCTTTCGCACCAATGCTGGAGGCTTATAAAGACAGGGTACATGCTCTGCTGGTTGTTGAAGGTGTTGATCAGGTAATCGGTAATGTGGCTGGGGTGCGGATACCTGTATTTTCAGGAATGCGGTTCAAGGAAGGGCCATATTCTCTGGTTGGCGCATCTCCTTTTCTTGATCGGGCACTGGCCTTTTGGAAAGAAGCCCTGTCAATCAGGGAAGAGATTAAGATAATTGAGCTTGGAGAGAAAGCCCTCGAATACCAGCTCACCAAGACAACCCAGCGCATAAATTTGTATGAGAAAGTTCTTATTCCTGAGGCTACGGAGAATATCCGCAAAATCAGGGTTTATCTCGGGGATCAGCAAACGGCAGCGGTGTGCAGGGCAAAGGCTGCCAAGGAGAAGCTGATGAGGGCGAGCAGTATTGGACCGGTTGCTGCGGGTGGAGGAGGAGGAGGTGGTGGTGGTGGTGGTGGCAGTGCTGCTGCTGAAGGTGCCAGATGTGGGGTGGGGCCGGGTATGGTGAGTAGGGAAGACACAATTTCTAACGGAGGTTGAGTTGGCAGTTGTCCGTATGAAACGGCTCTCGGCGGTAATCCCTGCTGAAAGAAAGGAAGTCCTTCTGCACCGGTTGCAGGACTTGGGTGTGTTGCAGCCTGTGCCATTGGGAGGGACCGGGGAACTGGATGGAGAACTGGTTTCCAGGCTGACTGTGTTAAAGCGGCACCGTTCCCTGTTTGTCTCTATTTCTGCTGCAGATGCTTCTGTTAAGGTTGGCAAGAGTGGGTCTGAAAAGGCCGCTGGTTCAGGTGCTGATCTAGGGCCAGAGCTAGAGGATGTGGTTGTAGGGCGAGTGAGTTTGCCCGGCATTGCCCAGCTTGACTCCATGAGGCTCTTTGACAGGAGGGTGCTGGATGCCATCGATGGGGTATCAACCACCAAGTCTGGATTGGATGCCAGGCATTCGGCTCTGGTTAAGGAAGAGGGTAATGCCCTGTCATGGGGTCAACTCTGTCAACAGGACATCCAGGAGCTGCGGGCAGCCAGTGCTTTTATCCGGGTTTACCGGGTGCGGGCAAAGCAGGTTGGCAAGGTTGAGGATTACCTGGTGGCAAGGGGTTTCAGTGTTGGGCTCGCAGGGGCAGTGGGGGTGAGGGTTGGCAAAGTTGCGGCACATTCTGTAGAAGCTGGGAATGATGGTCACCCCGTAGTGGTCAAAATCCTTCCCCACATGGTTGGTGCGGATAGTGCTGGCAGTGCCTCAAGGAGCGATGGACGAAATTACGCCACTGTTGCTTTGATCTCTTTGGTTAAAGATCCGGTCCTCACCGATCTTGAAGAGATGGTTGCTCCAGTTCGCAGGTTAGATGAGATACGCCGTGAACTGGCCCAGGTACAAGCTGAATTGGCTAAAGTGGATGCTAGACTGGCTATCCTTGCCAGGCATGTGGACGTACTGGATCGGGAAGAAGGGCGCATTCTTGACGAGATGCAGCTCTCAGGGGCCAGAGCCGGGGCATTGAACCGTGGTGATGATGAGCATCTGTTTGCAATCACCGGGTGGTGCCCTGCCCCAAGTGAAGAGGCAGTGAGGGAGCTAGTCCTTTCTGCAGGCGGGGGAGTGTTGGTGGCAGATCCTGCTCCCGGTGATGAACCCCCCATTCTTTTGAAGAACGGGCCGCTGACCAGGGCTTTTGAGCCACTGGTCAAGATGTTCCAGCTTCCCAATTATAATGAAGCGGATCCAACTTTCTTGGTTGCTCCTTTCATGGGCATCTTTTTTGGTTTCTGCTTCGGTGATTCTGGCTATGGCATCGCACTGATCCTCCTGGCCTTCTTTTTACAAAAAAAATTCTTCCGTAATGCATCTGGCGATACTCTGAAAGTCATGAATCTACTGAAGGTTCTGGGTAGCTGTTCTGTGGTAGTGGGGCTTTTAATGGGTTCTTTTTTTGGGCTTACCCTTTATAAGATCCCAGAACTCCAGAAATTGGGCCTGAATGAGGACATGTTGTTATTCCAATTTAGCGCAAACCCTGAAAAATTTTTCTACCTTTCTCTTGGCTTGGGTGTTGTGCAACTTGTCCTTGGGCTTGTCATCAAGCTTGTTCGTGCGATCAGGTATGAGGAGTACCAGAAGGCGATTGGGGTAGTGGGATGGATCACCCTGTTCCCGGGTGTGGCGGTGTGGGTTCTTAAAGGAACGCCCATTCTGTTTCTCGCTGGTATGGCACTTATTCTGCTTTTTGAGAATCCAAGTCGTAAAATTGGTGCCAGAATTGGGAGTGGTGCCTGGGCACTTTACAATATTACCGGGCTGTTCGGCGATGTGATGTCCTACGCGAGGATTTTTGGGCTGGGGCTCTCTTCGGGTATCATTGCTACCGTTATCAACTATATGGCTGTTACAGTGCGTGATTCGGTACCGGTTGCGGGGTGGATTGGCGCATTATTAATTTTGGTTTTCGGTCACAGTTTCAATTTTCTAATGGGTGTGCTAGGATCTCTTGTTCATCCGGCTCGACTTCAGTTCCTGGAGTTCTTCGGTAAATTCTTCGAGGGAGGTGGTAGCCAGTACCGCCCACTCCAGCGGCATTCCAAAGGAGGCTGACTTTATTATGACTACTGTTGCTCTGCAAGGGTTTGATTGGTCTCTGTTTCTAGCGTACTTGGGGCTTGGTCTGCTTGGGCTTGGCTTGTCCGGCTCTGCAATTGGGCTGAGCATCTCCGGCAGCGCTGTTGCTGGGATGAGGGAAGACAAACGTAATCAGGGAATAGCGGTTTCTGTTCTTCCCGGTACTCAGGGACTCTACTCATTTGCGGTTGGTTTCTTGTGTATGCAAGAAATGGCCGCTGCAGACCCCAATTATCTGGTGGTATTCGCTTCGGGCATGATCACCGGGTTGGCTTGTCTGTTCTCCGGTTGGTACCAGGGTATTGTCTGCGCTGCAGGCATCAAGTCCATCAACCAGGACAAAATGGGCATGGGACAGGCATTTCTTCTGGCGGTCTTCCCTGAATTCTACGCCATTCTGAGCTTTGCCCTCTCCGCTCTGCTTCTCTTCAGCTAAATTTAATTAATTTTTCTGTTCAGTCTTATCACTTATCTGTGAGCGTGGGTGGCGGTGGCGACACTGTCGTTGTTGGCGTGGCGGGCTCTGCTTAGGATGCACCTGCGCACTTCGTCCCTGACTCTCCTGATGCAGCTTCGTGTCGTTTGACTCTTGAGTGGATGATTTGCAGCCCCATGAGGGTCAGATCAGGGTCATGGATGGTAAGCATGCGACTGTTTTTGACGATGAGGGGAGAATTGCCTCCCGTAGCCACCATGGTACAGCCACCGCCTAATTCTTCATCCATCCTCGCCAGGAGCCCATCCACCATGCAGACCGTGCCAAGGCAGACTCCGCTCTGAATACATTCCACGGTGTTCCTGCCGATTACCTGCACAGGCACCTCGATAGGCACTGAAGGCAGGCTGGCGGTTTCTGAGGTCAAGGCTTTCATACTTGCGTTCAGGCCTGGAAGAATAGCTCCCCCAATGAAAGCTCCATCACTGGTAATAACGTCTAGTGTGATGGCGGTACCAGCATCAACGACGATAATTGGGCGACCGCCCCCTCCATACCGAGCCAGTGCTGCCACGCCATTGGTGATCCTGTCTGGTCCCAGGGTGGCCAGGCTCTGGTAATTCAATTTCATGCCTGTATCTAAATTGGACCTTACTGCAGTTGGCGTAATGGAAAAAATTTTCTGGCACATCTGGCTGAGAGTTTTCTCCAGGGATGGGACCACACTGGAGATGATGGCTGAGGTGATCTGTGTACAGTGTGTCTTATGGCTGGTGAGGATGGCGGCAAATTGTGCCTGGTATTCCTCTATGTCATGGCTGGTATTGCTCTCCATCCGCCACTGGTAGATGAGGTGTTGTTGATTGAAGATTCCGGCGACCAGATTGGAGTTGCCGATGTCTATTGCAAGAAGCAGTCTGTCTGGTTCGGTTTTCATGGGCTACCTACAGAAACACCATGCTTAAGTCTGCACAAGGGGCGCTGTGAGTAAGGGCACCCACAGAGATGTAGTCGGGATTGGCTGCCGCATAGGCGGTGAGATTGCCAAGGTTCACTCCCCCTGAGACCTCAGTCACCGCCAGGCCGCTGCACCGCTCCACAGCAGCCTTGACCTGTTCGGGAGTCATGTTGTCAAGCAACACCACCTGAGCACCAGCCGCCAGAGCTTCTTCCAGCTCTATCATGGTGGTTACTTCGACCTCTATTTTGTGGATGTGCCTGGCTCTCTGGTGGGCAGACAATACTGCCTGTGTGACTCCTCCACAGGCCTTGATGTGGTTGTCCTTGAGCAGAATGCCATCCCCCAGGTTTGTGCGGTGGTTGAAGCCTCCGCCGCAGGTAACCGCATATTTTTCCAGAATGCGGAGCCCCGGGGTGGTTTTGCGTGTATCGAGAATTCGTGTGGTGCTGCCAGTGCCAGCCACAGTATCGGTGTAGGCGCGGGTGAGCCCGGCCACTCCGCAGAGCCTCCCAAGAAAGTTGAGCAGGGTCCGTTCCCCAGCCAGAAGAAGCCGTGAAGGGCCTTGGAGGCCAAGGATGACTGTTCCCGGTTCCACTGTTGCGCCATCCTGGATGGTGGGGTCACCAAGGGTGATGGTTACTGGCTGGTGGCAGTGGTTGTGGGCCTGGCCCTGGGCCTGGGCCTGGGAGTGGGGGTGGGCGTTGGCGGGCTGTGCATTGGATAAGGCGGACAGCGATGAGAATCCCATGGACAGCCGGGAGAAAACCAGATCTGCCAAGAAAAGACCGGCAATGGTGATGTGGGATCTGGCTTCGATGATTGCCGATGAAATTTGGGTCGGCGGAATAGACACCTCAGACGTGATGTCACCCAGGAGAAGATCTTCCTCCAGTGCCAATGCCACTGCCCGCTCTCCTGCCATAAGCAGAGCGGGATCGGGAAACCATGACTGGTTGCGGTACAGTAAGGGGGAAGTGAGTGCTGTATGGGGAGTCGCAGGAGTGCTCATGTGAAATCTCACCTCACATCTTTTCGACTGGTTTTAGACCAAGAATTCGCAGGCCATTGTCCAGTACCTGGCGGGCGCAAGCTATGAGCAGGATACGAGCCTTGGTGGTGTCAGGATTGGACTCATCCAGAACCCGGTTGGCGTTATAGAATTTATTCTGAGCCTCAGCGAGATCCAGCAGGTATCTGGAGAGGATACTCGGTTCATACTGGTCCGCTGCATCCACCAGAACCTCTGGGTAGCGGGCAAGGGCACGGACCAGTCGGGCGGAGTCTGCGTCGTCCAGTAGGCCCCAGTCCACGTCTGTGTTGATGGTGCTCCCGTATTTTCGGAGTATGCTGGCCAGCCTGGCGTGGGTATAGAGCAGGTAGGGCCCGGTTCTGCCGTCGAAGTTGAGGAGAAGGCTCCAGTCAAAGTCCCAATCTTTGATCCTGGATGCGGACAGGTCGGCAAAGACGATGGCACCAATTCCTACGCTCTGGGCAATCTCTTCTCTCTCGTCATCTGTGTACCCGCTCCGATCTTTGATGATCTCCCGAACCTGTTCAATGGAGCGATTCAGCACATCTTCCAGAAGGATCACGTTCCCCTTGCGGGTGGACATGACTCCTTCTTTGAACTTAATCAGGCCAAATGGTACGTGGACGCAGTGGTCAGCAGCCTTGCCATAGCCCAGTTGGCGGAGGACCAGGAACACCTGATTGAAATGGAGGCTTTGGGGTGCCCCCACCACATAGATGATCCGGTCTGGATCAAATTCTTCAGTACGCTGGACTATGGCTGCAATATCCCGGGTGGCATAGAGGGTAGCTCCATCAGCCTTCAGGATCAGGCAGGGGGGCATGTTGTGGTCGCTCAGGTCCACAATCCATGCGTCCTCGCTCTTTTGGAGCAGTGGTGGGGCTTCGGCTTCTTTTTTGGCTTCGATGGCAGAGGTGGGATTGTCACCTACAGCCGTCCCCTTTTTCTCCTGCCGGGCAGCCTTGAGCTCCTTGACCATGCGGTCTACATATCCGGTCTGGAAGTAGAAGGCCTCACCCCGCACGTAATCGAACTGGATTCCAAGCAGGCCGTACACCCGGTTAAACTCATCTAGACTCAGATCCCTGAACCTCTGCCACAGGGCCATCTCGTCGGGGTTGCCCTGCTCCAACCTGAGGAACCAATCCCTTGCCTGGTCGTGAATGGATGGATCCACTTCTGCTGCAGCGTGAATCTCCACATACAGGTCACGCAGATAGAGGACTCCTTCACCCCTGGTCATCGCTTCCTGGAGCTCATTCTCCGACTGGGGGAGCTTGCGGCTGAAGGCTACCCCAAGCATGCCGAACTGTTTACCCCAGTCACCCAGGTGGTTCATCCCCAGGCTGTTGTAGCCGAGGGCCTTGTACATGTTGCGGATTGCGTTTCCGATGACCGTGGAGCGCAGGTGGCCTATGCTGAATGGTTTGGCGATGTTGGGGGAGGAGAAGTCCACCACCACGTTCCTGTTTTTGCCCAGATCGCTGCAACCGTACTTCTCTCCTCTGTCGATGATTTCGGAGAGCACTTGTTGTGCAAAGGTCTTGTTGTTGAAGGTGGCATTCAGGTATGGGCCGGCAGCTTCAATTTTGGCGATGTGCTCACTATGGTCATCTGCTGCCCCCTGGTCAGTTCCTGCCAGTGCAGGGAACTGGTTCAGCTCTTGGGCCAGGTTAGTGGCAATGGCAGCGGGAGCTTTCTTGAGTGCCTTGGCCCACCGGAACAGGGGGAGAGCAACATCTCCCATGGCTGGGTCCGGTGGCGTGGTGAGGCTGGCCCGGATCTCCTCAGGGTCGAATCCGGATTGCCGGGCGGTAATTGCGATGAACGTTTCGATGAATTTTTGTCTTGTAGTACTCATGGTGGCGCAATTTAACAATCAGGATAGACAGGAGTCAAGGAAGCATAGCCCCGGGTGAGTGTTACTCACCCTGGGAAGTTGTAAGTTACAAGTAACAAGCTACAAGTTGAAGGTTGCGAGTTGTGAGCAATGTGAGTAGAGTTCAGGTTCATAGGGTACCGGCAGGGAGTGTAGGGCCGAGTGGCACTCGCCCCTGCCACCTCCCCCTCCGTTAGTACTCTCTGAACCCTGAACTACCCACAAACCACTTTCCTCTTTATGCTTTCAACTTGGTCGGATGGATTGTATTGCTCTCCTGTTGCTCACAGTATGTATGGTGTGTATTCAAGGCGTAGTAACAGGGAGGATGTTTACGCTTGCAATCACTTGAGGCGATTCGACCATTGCACCAGAATCCCCACCTCCAGGCGAATCTAGTGCGGGGTCTGTTGGTGACTGTTCCTCACAGTAGCATCCTTTTGCCACAGGAGATCAGCTCAAGGCGCCTTTCTGACAATTTTAGCTCTCAACTCATTGAAAACGTAGACTGGTTCACCAACTGGCTCTACGACTTCAGAGATATCCTGGACAATAGGCAGATTACCTTTCCGCTGTGTAGCTTAATCCTGGAGGCAAATCGTCATCCGGCGGTGCTGGATGATGCTGTACCCCTGGTAGATGTTTGTGGCAGGCCCATCTATCACCATGGTGGGGAACCGGACCTTTCTCTGCGAAGTGTTCTTGCTCAGAAGTACCTGGAGCCCTTTCATTATAGTATTAGACGACTGATTGAGCAGGGGGATGTGAGCATGCTCTTTGATGGCCACTCTTCGGTGGCAGTCAGAGGGATGATGGGGAAGCAGATTGATGTGATGAATTTCCAGTTTTCACCTTACGATGAGCAACCTCTCCGTTATTCTCCTGATCTCCTCGCTCAGACCTATGCCACTGAGCTCGCTTCCCTCCTTCCC
>CAYZFJ010000027.1:20401-26867 GCA_964477705.1 uncultured Myxococcia bacterium
AGATAAAAATCACTGTTAATGAATCCGAGTACACCCAAGTTTATGGTCACATATGTGCTGTCAATTCCATTGATTCACTGGATCCTGAGCCTGCTGTCGGAAAGGTCCCGGCTATTCTGCAGGAGACGGGCGAAGCCTTGTACCGGAATCCTGATGGTACTCCTGATTTCCATGCCGTGAACCGGCTTAGGTTGGCATTTGCTCATGCATTGAAGGCTACCATGGAAAAATTGTGGTTTCCTGGACAGCCTCTTGCCAGGGCTGGCGGCGATGGCGGGGACTGTAGCGACCGTGGCGGTGCCAGTGGGAATATCCTCTGGAGAGGCGGGGATGACCCACCATGATCAATCTTCATGCAGGGCGGCAGACTTTTGATTTTGACTGCGGGGCTAAGGCTCTCCAGTTGGTGATGGCATATTATGGTGAGGATGTGCGGGAGGATATCCTGCTCGACGAGCTGGCTACGTATAGTAACGGCACATCACCGGAGATGATGGTCAAGGTAGCCGAAGCCAGGGGGTTTGGGGTGAAGGCTGGCACAGGTTGGACTATTGAGCAGATGGGCCGCTATCTGGATGCACTTCATCCGGTAATAGTGCTCCTTCAGGCGTGGGCAGACCGGGAGATGACCTTAGGTGAGTGGAAGAAATCCTGGGATAATGGCCATTATGCCATTTTGATTAACATGGCCAGTGACGTGTTGTTGTTTGAAGATCCCGCATCCTTTCGGAAGACATGGCTAAAAAAGCATGAATTCCTGGTGCGATGGCACGATCTGGACCTCCATTCGGGAGAGCAGCTTCATCATTTTGCCATGGTGTTGACAGGAAGGGTGCCGGCGGTTCGGACTGTAGAACACATGGGTTAAGAGTATAGGCCGTTCTTGATTCCATGGCCGGTTCTCGGTTAGCAGGGTCAGGTTAGCAGGTATCGGGTGAAAACCATGACATGACGGTGGTTGCTCAAGGGGCAGTGGATGGGAAGCTGGTGAGGAATTTCTGGCCTTCTTGTCTGCAAATGGCAGCAACCGTATCACGGGCAGTTTTCAGCGCAGCCGGAAGCCCTCCAGGGCCCATGAGCCACATTCCTGCCATGAAAAAGTCGGACAATCCGGGGATGGTATTGGGGATTGTCTGCACTGCCTTCAGGTTGTTCTTGTTCATAGACCAGGTCATAAAACTGCCAAGGTAGTTTCTGGTGTACCTCTCGAAGGTGAGAGGCGTGGCCATATCGGATACAACCACATGTTCAGAAAAATCTGGATAGATGCTCTCCAGCTTTCTCTGAATGATCCAGGTGAGGCTCTCTACCTCTGCTTTGTAAGCTGCTGAGCCGTGTTTTAACCTGGCCCAGTAATCATACCTGGCACTGGAATGTACCACGATGACACTGCCGTCAGCAGGAGCCATGTTGGGATCAGATCCGTAATTGCGCACACTTATCATCTGATCAAGCAGGCCGCCTTGTGTAACTGGTGGATCCAGCTGGAATATGGAATTTATGCAGTTCAGGTCTTCTTCATACCGTTTATCTAGTCCAAAGGAGATCTGAATAGCTGAGGGAACCAGTTCAGTGGTCATGAACAGTTGCTCATGGGCAGGTGATGGAAACTTGCCTTCAAGAAGCTTGTCTATGGTCCACCGAAGATCGGCAGCAGAGATCACAATATCTGCATCAATCTGGGTCCCGTCTTCAAGAGTTACTCCTTGTGTCTTGCGGCCGTTGTTACCGCTACTGCTACCGTTAGTAAGCAGGTGTTTCACCGGCTTCTGATAATGGACCTGACCACCCAGTCCAATGTAGCGCTCTTCAATGGCCCTGGCAAAGGGCAGTGAGCCTCCAAGAGGATAGCCCGCAGTTTTGCCTGCCATGCTGGCCATGGTGAAGATGAGCGCCAGAAGGCTCATGTCTTTACCTATGGAATTATTAAAAGTCTCTCGAATGAGTGGATCTTTGATGGTAGCAGTGAAATCACCCACGTTCAGGCGTGATATGCGCCCTAAACTTGGCAAAAATGGCAGCGTGGGTAGGTAGGTTTTGAGCATCTTCAGGATTGACATCTGACCTGGGATGCCGGTCATATCCATGTTGAAGCGGCTGAATTTGCGGATCCAGCGGCATAACTGGGCTGCGGGTTCTCCATCCTGAGGGGAGAGCTGCCGGATGTGTGCCTCCAGTTTATTCGGATCCGTATAGAGTATGAACTCGCGGCCGTCGCTTCCTGTCATGTGTGTAAATGCGTCTGGGTAGATGAACTGGCGGTTCTGTACTGCTCCAATTTCTCGCCAGAGGGTGAAGAAGCTGTTCGGCGGGGCTGAGCCTTCTAACCAGTGGATGCATCCGTCGAAGGTGTATCCTTTCCGCTTCCATGCGGTACAGAGGCCGCCTGGCAGGTTGTGCTGCTCGAAGATTTCAGTTTCGAAACCGTTCATCTGGGCGTAACAGCCGGCTGAGAGCCCGGCTATTCCAGCACCTACGATCACAATCTTCTTCTTCTTATTATTATTCATTACACCTTCCAATTCCGGCCTGGATCCAGCGACTGGCAACCCACTGGGGAGCTAAAATAACATGCCCAATTATTGGGTCGGTTCCAGTTTTCTAATAATCCAGACCCACAGACTTTATCGGGTAGTTCAATTGTGTGCAACAGTAACCTTGGTATATGGTTGCAGGAAATGGGATTGAGATATGGGAGCTGGTTTGATAAATGGTCAGCACTGGAGGATGGTTGGCGGTCTGATCTGGCGGGGGTGGTGTGTGGGCGGGCTGGCTGGCTGGATTTGCTGTACTGGGGGTGTTGGGCTGTTGGGATGTTGGGGTGTACTGGGCTTCGGGGATTATTATATGGAGATACTTTAATCATGATCAGGTCATTTTCCTGCCAGAGCAGCAGTAGCGGTAATTGCCTATTTGTAGAAGCAGGTGGGACGAGATTGTTGTTTGATGCGGGTATCAGCCGAAAATCCCTAAAAGAACGGATGGAGTCCAAAGGGGAAGAGCTAGACCGAATCGATGCCATTATTCTCAGCCATGATCATAGTGATCACACAAAATGTGCTGGCGTTTTGCATCGGGCCTGCATGGCTCCTGTTTATTCCACTTTGGGTACCTATCACACTTGCTGCTCTCGCATGGGTGAGATCTCAGACTGGAAGACTTTTTCTGGTGGAAGTTCATTTGTAATTAAAAATGTGGTTATTCACACGGTCTCCACACCCCATGATGGGGTTGATGGTGTCTGTTTCGTGGTGGAGTATGGAGGGCGGAGGCTGGGAATCCTGACAGATCTTGGCTATGTGTTCGGGGAACTGGAGGGGCTCATGCCCACCCTGGACGGGGTGTATCTGGAGAGCAACCATGACCGCCAGATGCTTGAGTGCGGGCCGTATCCTAACTGGTTGAAGAGGCGGGTAAAGGGCAGTGGCGGTCACTTGAGCAACGATGATGCTGCCCGACTACTCAATGATCATACGGGCAGCAGGTTGCAGTGGGCAGTGTTGGCCCACCTGAGCCATCATAATAACACACCGGAGCTGGCACTGAAGACCTGTGAAACCACCCTGAATGGCAGAAATCACCGCCTTCCCATCCATGTGGCTCATCGAAGCTGTTGTTCTCCTGTTTATCAGATCTTCTAATCAATTATACCGCTGACTCCTGGCGTTCCCTCATCTCTCTTCGCATTGCATAACGGAGCCGCAGAGAGTTAGAAACCACGCTCACACTGGAAAACGCCATAGCAGCACCGGCGATAACCGGGTTAAGGAGTATACCTGTAAAAGGATAAAGAACTCCTGCGGCAATGGGAATGGCCAGGATGTTGTAAATGAAGGCCCAACCCAGGTTCTGCTTGATGGTGCCTACGGTCTTGGAGGAGAGCTTGATGGCATCGGCTACCTTCCGGGGGTCTCCGCCCAGAAGGGTGATTCCACCGGCCTCCATGGCCACATCGGTTCCAGTTGACATGGCGATGCCTACATGGGCGCGGGCCAGTGCCGGGGCGTCGTTTATTCCATCACCAACCATGGCTACCACCCGGCGGCGCCCTGATGGTAGCGGCTCCTGCTGTAGCTGCACAACCTGTGCGGCTTTGTCAGCGGGCAACACGTCTGCCATCACCCGGTCTGTATCGAGTCCAAGAGCCGCAGCCACCGCATTGGCGGTGCGCCTGTTGTCGCCGGTAATCATCCCTACTTCCAGCCCCAGATTTTTCAGGGCTGTAACGGCTTCCACCGCCCCCTCCTTGAGAGGATCGGTCAGGGCCAATATGCTGGCAACCTGCCCATCTACAGCTATCAGCAGGGGAGTCTTGCCCAGGCTGGCTACCTCTCCGATCATATCTCGGAATACCTCTGTATTAACGCCTTGTCCGGCCAGGAACCGCCTGTTGCCCAGCAGTATCTTTTTCCCGCCTACCACCGCTTCCACACCATTACCCGCATGGGCCACAAAGGATTCGGGCTCTGGAATACCCAGGCCTTCCTGGCTGGCAGCGAGCTGGAGTATTGCTTTCCCATAAGGGTGCTCCGAACGCCTCTCTGCTGCAGCGCCTAGTATCAGCAGTTCAGTTCGATCCTGCTGGGGTTGTTCGGAGTCCATATGGGTACCTGCTGTTGCCCCTGTCCCTGTGAGGTAAATATCCTCCATGGTGATCATGGGCGCACCCATGGTCAGAGTTCCGGTCTTGTCGAAGAGCACAGTGGTAATCTCCCTGGTGATCTCCAACACCTCACCGCTCTTAATCATGATGCCCATCTCAGCCCCCCGACCGGTGCCGGCAAGCACGGCGGTAGGAGTCGCCAATCCTAGAGCACATGGGCAGGCAACCACCAGCACTGCCACAAAATTGAGGAGGCTTCGGGTCATATCCGGTTCCGCTGGAACAACGCTCCACACAATAAGGGTAAGAGCCGCAATGACCAGGACCACTGGCACAAAGACTCCGGCAACCCGGTCCGCCAGCCGCTGGATGGGCGCCTTGCGAGCCTGGGCTTCTTCCACCAGCTTGATGATCCGGGCAAGGGCGGTGCTGTTGCCCGTACCGGTTACCCTGGCCACCACCCCGCCGGTCAGGTTGATGGTGCCGCTGAACAGCCTGTCACCAATCTCCTTCTCAACGGGGGTGCTCTCGCCGGTGAGGCTGGCTTCGTCCACCATGGTGGCATCAGCCTCTACCACGCAATCCACGGGGATTCTCTCTCCAGGCTTGATCAGGATGCGCTGATTCAGCTCCACCTCTCCAACTGGCACAGTCTTCTCGCCGGTTGGTTCCATGATGGTTGCCGTAGGGGGCTGCAGCTCCATAAGTCGGGTGATGGCATCCCCTGCCTTTGTTTTGGCCCTGGCTTCCAGGGTTTGGCCAAGGAGCACAAAAACAATAATCATGGCGGATGTCTCAAAATACACTGGCAGAGTGGCGCCATCATCTGTGGCCAGTCCGGCAATGGGCAGGATAGTGGCGATCAGGCTGTATGTGAAAGCCGACAGGGTACCAACGCTGACCAGGGTGTTCATGTCTGCCCGCCGGTGTTTCAGACCGCTTACTGCCCCCTTGAGAAAGGGGAGCCCACCCCAGAACTGTATGGGGATGGTGAGGAGCAGCATGAAAAGGTTGGCAGCATGGTGTGACGGAAACAGGGACATTACCCCTGGGATCATGTGGGTGAGCATGACGGGAATGCTTAACAGGGCAGAGACCCAGAATCGTCTCTTCATCCGTTCATATTGGAGGAGATTCTGGTTTTGACCTGAGGCCTTGGTCAGCTCGTCAAATATCAGGGTATCCTTCTGCCTCAGCATCTCATCAGCCACTGACGGGAGGCCGTTGCGCTCCAATTCGGTGCTGAGGGGTTCCAGCTCCAGCTCGCCGGGGATGTGGATGAGACGCAGGGTGGAGGCACCAGGTTTTAAGTGCAGTTCTACTGAGCCTGGCACATGCTCCCGGACCCTGATCATGGTCTGCTCCACCTGAGCTGGGTCCTGGTGCGATGGTGTGGGGAATGCCAGCGTAACGGCAGTTTCAGCCAGGGCTACATCGAAACCGGCTCCACGGACTGCTTTTACCAGGATTGGGGCGCTGGTAAGGGCGGCCTCTGCCATAGTTGTTGTGGCGGTGGTGTCTTCATGATGGGCTTCATCATGGGTAGGGGGCGCTATGGTACTGGGGGGTGGCCCCATGGCACCATGGCGATAGGTGACCGTGGCAACTCCTGTGGCCAGGTTCACTGCTGCTTCCATAACGCCGGGCACGGCCTTGAGGGTTTTGGTCAGGTTGTTGGCGCAGGTGGCGCAATGCATGCCCAGAATGGGAAGTTTTGAATGCCTGACAGTTGACGTGGGTTCTGCCGGGGCAGTCTCTGCATGTGGCTGATTGGGTGTAGGTGTCTGGCTGTGTTGGTCCATGGTGATCTAACGTAATAGGAGATCCCCCGGCTTTGCCGGGGAGGCATGAACAGTTTGACAG
>CAYZFJ010000028.1:0-2810 GCA_964477705.1 uncultured Myxococcia bacterium
CCTCAACATTTCACCAGTTTTAATCGTCGCACCACGGCATGCCGTGCCCCTACAGACGTTGGGAGGGATGGGGAATTAGTGGTAGTGACCCATATTGTTCCTTGCACCTGATGGCCTCACACGAAGACACGAAGGCACGAAGTTAGGGGGGTGATGGCGACACGGAGCTCTGGAGGGCGAGCGCCGCTCCTCCCTACTAGAGATTGGTGCCAGAGCTCAGTTGTCAGATCCTTCTTCGGCAGTAGTTGACAGGGCATCGGAGCGCATCGAGGGCGGTTTACCAACGGAGGATTCCAGCTTAAAGCCATTCTGAGATACGGGGGCAATGCTCTTAAAATCAGCACCACTGGGATTTTGGAACACCCTCAACCCGAATTCAGGCACCATGGCCATAAAATGATCAAAGACGTCTCCCTGTACCCCCTCGTAATTAATCCAGGCCGTGTTGTTTGTGAATGCATAAACCTGCAAGGGAACCCCAGACGGTGTGGCCTCCATCTGCCTTACCAGCAGAGTCATTTCCTGGTGGATCTTGGGGTGATTGCGCAAATATGCGATCATATATGCCCTCAAGGTACCTATATTGGTGAGCCTTCTGGTGTTGGCGATGGACTCACCGGCTGCTACGGCCTGATTGTACTCGGCCAGTTCCTTGCGCTTGCCAGCCAGATACTCCTTAAGGAGAGTAATATGCTCCAGGCGGCTGATCTGCTCATCATCAAGAAACGAAATAGTAGAAATATCAAGGTAAATAGATCTGCAAATCCGTCTTCCCCCCAGCTCATGCATATTGCGCCAGTTCTTAAATGAGTTCTCAAGAAACTTGTGAGCCGGTATGACGGTTACAGTGTTGTCCCAGTTCTTGACCTTAATTGTATTCAAGGCAATATCCACCACATCGCCGTCCGCATTAAACATGGGCATCTCAATCCAGTCACCAAGGCGCACCAAATCATTGGATGTGAGCTGTATTCCTGCCACCAGGCTGAGAATAGTATCCCTGAAGATCAACAACAGCACTGCTGACATAGCCCCAATACCACTTAGCAAATACCATGGTGATTTACCCAGTAAGGTGGCCACAATACCGATGACACCCATGGTGTATAGAATGATCTTTCCCACCTGTATATAGCTCTTAATGGGGCGTTTCGACTTTCCGTCTGCTTCCCGGACATTGTGGATTTCATTAAGGGAGTTGAGGAATGCACTCAAGGAAATCACGAAGACCCAGCCCATAAGGGAGGCAATTACCCGGGCCAGAAGCACGGTGAGGCGATCTGGCAGGTTGGTGGCCCATTGGAGTCCTTCTTGAATCACCAGCAAGGGAATGAACCAGCTCATGTTGCTGAACACCCCTTGTTCAAACATGATGTCGTCCCACCTGGATGGACTCTTGGCAGTAAAAGCGGCCACCACCCGCAACAGAACCTTCCGAGTGAGAATCATGACCAGCAACGCCAGAATGAACAGGGCAGCCATGGCAAGGAGTCCATGGAGAACAGGATGCTGTTCGAGCAGTCCAGGAAAAAATGACGAGAATAATGGCTCTGAATCTTTAGGCATATCAAATCCTCAGTTTGTCTAAGGGTGAGATCAGGGGGACAATGTAGTCAAAAAACATACTGGAATCAAACTAGAACCGAATCATCAGATAGAGAAGATTCAGAACTATCGAAGGTCCAGTCAGTGGTTTAAATGCCCAGAATAAATTTTTTAAAAAATTTAAAAGTGTACCAAACAATATTTATTTCATAAATCGCTTATGATAAAAATCAGTTTAGTTTTCAACATTGTCTTTCCCATACATTAATTCAATAGACAGCACAACCAAACCTTTCGAGGAGATGAATTTATGAAACCAACGCTGTGGTGTGCTCTTTTCTGTGCCTCTCTAATCCTGGTCAGCGCCTGTGCCCAAGATGAAAAACCTAAAGTTACCTGTGAGGATTCTTGCCAAGCTGAATCCAGTCAGTGTGACGGTACACTCCTTCAAGTGTGCTCACCGGACAGTAAAGGCTGCCTGAATTGGGTAACCACGGAGGACTGTGCCCTGTCCGAGAAGCAGTGTAGAAACGTGGACGGGGTGCCCGCCTGTGCTGAGGGGTGTTCTGACGACGTAGACTGCGATGAAATCCCTACCACCGAAGACTGCGATGACAATGACCCGGAGGTGGGGGCAAACACAAATGACGCAGACTGCGACAGTGTACCTACAAACGAAGATTGCGATGATACAGACCCGCAAGCAGGCTCCAAGGCTGAGGATGCTGACTGCGATAACGTACTCACCGCTGACGACTGCGACGACACCGACCCGGAATTGGGCGCCATTGCTGGCGATGCCGATTGCGACGGAGTGCTCACTGCAGACGACTGCAACGACGATAACCCCAGCATGGGAGCAAGCGCTGCTGACGCAGACTGCGACAACATACTCACCGCTGACGACTGCGACGACACCGACCCGGAATTGGGCGCCATTGCTGGCGATGCCGATTGCGACGGAGTGCTCACTGCAGACGACTGCAACGACGATAACCCCAGCATGGGAGCAAGCGCTGCTGACGCAGACTGCGATAACATACTCACCGCTGACGACTGCAACGACACCAACCCGGAATTGGGCGCCATTGCTGGCGATGCGGATTGCGATGGTGTTCTGACCGCTGACGACTGCAACGACAATGACCCTAGCATGGGGGCAAGCGCCGCAGACGCTGACTGCGATGGCGTACTCACCGCCGCTGACTGCGACGACAATGACGCTAATCTGGGCGCCATTGCTAGCGATGCGGATTGCGATGGTG
>CAYZFJ010000028.1:2910-26273 GCA_964477705.1 uncultured Myxococcia bacterium
TGCTGACCGCTGCTGACTGTAATGACAATGAGCCCGGCCTTGGTGCCATGGCCGCTGACGCTGACTGCGATGGCGTACTCACCGCCGCTGACTGCGACGACAATGACACTAATCTGGGCGCCATTGCTAACGATGCGGATTGCGATGGTGTGCTGACCGCTGCTGACTGTAATGACAATGAGCCCGGCCTTGGTGCCATGGCCGCAGACGCTGACTGCGATGGGGTACTCACCGCTGACGACTGCGACGACAATGACTCCAATCTGGGAGCCATCGCCAGCGATGCCGATTGCGACGGGATACTAACCGCCGATGACTGTGATGACACCGCCCCAGACATCGGTCCCATCGCCAATGACACAGATTGCGACCTGGTCCCCAATCTGCTCGACTGCAACTCATCCGATGCCGACATTCTGAACGACCCCATGGATGTGGACTGTGACGGCAATGCAGACTATGTGATCTTCCGCAAAGATGACTATGCAGACCCCACTGAGCCAATCAATCAGGACTGTATCACTCCAGAAGTCTGCATCTCCCGTGGCGACCAAGAAGGCATATACAATGTCGCCCAGGAGTCAGGGTATAATTATGATTATTCCCCAACAGGTGTTCAATTCGCTGCAGGTTATGCCGGCCAGGACCTAACCTTTACTAATTGGCGAAGTTCCATTCCCAGAACCTCCTGGTGGGTACTGTCTCCCATGGTCATGCAAGTAGAGGATGGTGCAACCTACAATCTGGTCCCCTTCTCGTGGACATCTCGTGGCTATGGGGGTGGATTCGCCTGGGCCAGAGCTCAAGTACACCATTTCTCCAAGGCCGACTTTGCAGACCCGGCAGACCAGGCCAACCAGGATTGTGTGGTACCAGGCGTCTGTCTGACCAGGGGTGACACCAAATCCTTATACAATGCAGCCCTTGAGAGCGGCTATGGGGCGGCATCTCCTGCGGGAACCGAGTGGGCGCCTATGGCAACCAAAGACGCATCACCCGAGGACTACACATCATTCACGACTGCGGTAAATAGCGACCCCCAGAGCATGATCGGCCAGGTTATGTCCCTCCATGTGGAAGGCACATCCATCTACTTCGACTTGGTAATTACCGAATGGTCTGGTGGCGGGCCAGGTGGAGGATTTGCATGGTCCAGATCCCGGGCCTTGGTGGTTGGTTGCACAGACCCTGAAGCGGAAAACTATGACCCCCGTGCTACCGCAGATGACGGGTGGTGTGGTGATTGGGTTCGATTTGAAGTGCCCAGCTACCCTGATGCTTCAGACCCCAAGAATCATGACTGCATCACCAATGAAGTATGCATTACCCGTGGGGAGAATATGGGGCTTTACAACTCTGTTTATGAATCTCAACACAATAATGACATAAGCCCTGTAGGCACACTGTGGGCACCTTACTCCACATCCCAACTAACTGAAATGCCAGAGTATCTCTACACTAACTGGAGAGATGCTGTCAGCTCAAACCCAAACCAGGCTGTATATGTTACCTATTCCCTCTATATCCCTGCAGAACGGAGATATTTCGATGTGGTGATGCTCCGTTGGCCTTCAAATAGCTCAGGTGGAGGTTTCACCTATGTGAGACGAGAGGTGGAGATAATTGGTGAATGTAGCGACGGCATAAGACAGCCAGGTGAACAATGTGACGATAACAACAACCGGGACGCTGATGGCTGCCAGTCCAATTGTATACTCCCCATCTGTGGCGACGGCATAGTTGATCCGGATGAGGAGTGCGACGAAGGAGCTGATAACTCCGATGAACCAAACAGTTGCAAGACCAACTGTGTCTCTGCAAAGTGTGGAGATGGTTTCATAGATGAGGGAGAGGAATGTGACGACGGCAATGGCTCGGAAGGGGATGGCTGTAATAATGACTGCACTTTGGACTGTGGTCACAATACAGGCGCCATAAGAGGATTGGTTCGGGCGTCGGATGGAGCATGCCTAATGCTTTTCCCCGCCAGGGTTCCCTATGCCAATGCCAGCTCTACCTGCAATATGGTTGGTGGTAATTTGGTAACGGTCAATAATGCGGCAGAGAACCTTGCTCTTGCCAATTGGCTTAATGAAAATGAAACCATCTGGTTGGGACTCAATGATATCGCTGAAGAAGGAGCCTGGCGCTGGGTCAGCGGAAGTACCTATACCTCCGCTTTCTGGGCCTCTTATGAACCAAATAATTCAGGTGGCAACGAAGATTGTGCGGAGATGCACTCTAACGGTTACTGGAACGATGTCGATTGTAACACTGTGCAGTTTCCCGCTTGTGAGACCACGTGTGGCAATGGCACCATTGAGCCGGGAGAGGCTTGCGATGATGGGACGAACAACTCCAATGCCTCGGGCTCAGCTTGTCGCATGAATTGCGAAACAGCAGCCTGGTGTGGGGATGGGATAAGGGATCTTGGTGAGCAGTGTGATGACGGTAACTACATTGATGGTGATGGCTGCGATAGCGACTGCTCCTTGCCTTGCGGTATAGGTATGGGCGCTGCTGCGGCAACCTTGAGTCCCACTGATGGCGCTTGTTACCTGTTCTACTCTGATGCGATGAGTTGGAATGCTGCTGAAGAATATTGCCAGACTCGGGGAGGCCACCTGGCTACCATCTCCGATGCAGCAGAAAATGGTGCGCTGTACAACATCGCTTATCATAACGGAGGTTCTATCTGGATAGGCTTCAGTGATGAAACGGAGGAAGGTTCGTACTATTGGACTGATGGAAGTCCGGTCACCTACACCAATTGGAATACGTGGGAGCCAAACGGTTGGGAGTCTGAGAATTGCTCCCAATTGCTGAATACGGGCAGGTGGAATGACCTGAGATGCGATACAAGAACACCATTTGTCTGTGAAGTACAGCCCTGAGAACAGCCAGGCTGATTTTGCTGATATAGTTGACAGAATCACTCGCCTCCCCCAAACATTACCCTTCCAATAGCCAACCGCAACTTGACCCATTCCGACATATCCCCCCACAGTCCATGTATGCATATGTCATTTGCAATCGGGTTGAAAGGAGGACATACTTCATCGACCAATCGGCTCCTGCTGACATGGTGAAAGATTCAGATTTTAATTCCAGGCTATTATGACCGAGATACTCTCATTTGTTGCTCTGATGGCAACATCAGGGTACATCCTGCGAAGAACCGGATTGCTCAGCAAAGAGGCCCCCAGTGACCTGAGCAAGCTCGTATTCTACTTCACTCTGCCAGCGCTCATCTTCACCGCACTCCATGATGCCCAGCTCCAGTGGACTGTGGCCATCCTTCCTGTGGCTGCATGGTTGGTGGTGGGGTTTGGAGTTCTGCTCGGTTTCATTCTGGTCAAGCTGCTCAAACTGAAGGGCCCCGATGCGGGCGCTCTCATGCTCACGATTGCGTTTGGCAATACCACATTTCTCGGTTATCCGATTATTCAGGGCTTTTATGGCAACCAAGCTCTGGCCCTGGCTGCATTCTATGACCTGTTCGGGGCCATGTTGGCTGCTAATACAGTAGGGGTACTAATCGGTGTTTCTACCGGTCGTGTTACTGGGTTGCCATCGCCATCGGGACAAACAACATCAGTTACGACAGCAGCGCCCACAGAAGGTGCAGAATTGGTCAACGGAGAGCAGCCTGATAAATCATCGTGGCGTGATGCAGCAAAAGCGGCCAATATTAATAAGCGTAAGCAGTTGTGGATGGCTCTGTGGCGTCTTCTCCGGTTTCCACCCATCTGGGCGCTGATTATTGCAATTGCCCTGCACAGCGTGGTGGTTCCTGAGGGATTCAGTTCCATTCTAGAGCGGATTGGGCTGCTCACAGTGCCACTCATCATGTTATCAATCGGTCTCACCCTGCAGTTCAGCAACTGGAAGGAGCGGCTGCCAGTTGTTGCTATGATCATTCTCTGCCGCCTCATCGTTATTCCACTGGTAACCTGGATTGTTCTGGAGCAGACCAGCCTCTCGCTCCAGTATAAGCAGGTGATTGTGCTCCAGGCTGGCATGCCATCCATGTTCAATTCCTACCTGATGGGTAATTTGTTTGGACTGAATACCAACATGATTATCAACACCATCTTCTACAGCACTGTGCTCTCGTTTATTACCCTCCCTATGTGGTTCAGTATTTTAGGGAGTTAAAAGTGAAGGCGAGGCGCAAGTTGCAAGATGCAAGTAAAAAACTGATATAGAAAGATATGCTGTTTTTGATGAGAGATGATAAGCAGAAAACCATCGTCAATTCAGTGTCCCATACGGAAGCACCAGCCAGGCAAGTACCGGCCGGCGACCATACTCCACCTCCCGACAACAAGCCAACTGTCCACAAACACGCCTACGTGGTACTGGGCGTAGTCACCATCTCATCCTTCTTTGTCCCGTTCATGTCTGCTGCCACCAATGTTGCCCTGCCCCATATGGCACGGGAGCTGAGCATTACCGCACCCCTGCTGAGCTGGGTAAACACAAGCTACATGCTGGCAGCCGCCGCACTGTTACTGCCGCTGGGACGGCTGGCCGACCTGCGGGGACGCCGCAACATGTTCGTTTGGGGCACTTTCGCCTTCGCTCTGGTCACAGCAGCGGTTGCGTTTGTTCCTTCCCAGAACAGCCTGCTCACCATGAGGTTGCTACAGGGAGCAACCGGCGCCATTCCTCTGGCAGCATCTATGCCCTTACTCATAGCCTCCTGGCCCACAGCACTCAGGGGGCGGGCTATCGGCATTAACATTGCAGGGGTCTACACGGGACTCTCCGTTGGCCCAGTACTGGGTGGATTCCTTACCCAGATTGCTGGATGGCGCAGTATTTGCCGGGCTCTGTTTTCTGGGCGTGTTTGCAAGCAGTGCCAGGGGCAAGGTTCATAGCTGAATCCAGGCAGGTGGGATTGAACCGTCACTTGTGGCGATGAATCAGGGATTAGGGCGGCATAATCTGTAAGGCACACCTATAAGCAGAACTACAAGAGCTGCAAGAGCTGCAAACGACCAGAATTTTGCCCCTGACTGATGGCCGACAGGCTGAGAAGTAATGGAGCAACTGCAGCCTGATTCAGAAATATACCAATTATCGCCCAGACCCTCCAGACTCTCCCCATCCAAGCTGACAGCATCTGCTTCTGCATCACAATCAGAAGGCTCCACATCCCCATCGATTCCATGACTCCCCCCATCTCCAACATCCCCCTCATGGTCCCCCAAACGCACCGTTACCCCATTGGACAGTTGGGGGGGCGACTCTCCCTTATCACCAACAGCCTTGACCGCCACCACATAACGCACCCCCTGCACCAGATGGAGCCCGCTGAATGTACCTGTAGTAGCAAGCCCCATGTCCAGGTACCCATCTGTCACCATGAGCCCGTCAAGAGTATAAGCCGCAGCAAAATACCCTGAGGCTTCGGGTACGGTCGCCCATGCTGCATGTAGGGAATCTATGGCCTCAATCTCTTCCACATCCTCGGTGAGGGAGACTTCAGGATCCAGATCAACCACCCACTCTGGTGATTCCATCGCTGCCTGGCCAATACCGGTCAAATACCCATCGACTGATAGAGCCACCACCTCTTCGGCACCGTCCCCAGTCCAGTCTGCAAAAATCACCTCCCGTACCGGCGCATCAACGGCAAGAGACCAAATCTTCTCCCCTGAGCACCCTTCAATGGCATATACGAACCCATCGGCAGCGCCCACCAGAGCAGCCGGCCCGTGCTGGGGCCAGCTCTCCTCACCCATCCGGCTGATCGCTGATACATTACCCAGAGCCATACATGAGAGGCCCAGTTCGTCAAGCTCCGCTCTGGAAGCTGTTACCTGACCGCCAGAGAGGAACCTCTCCCACAGGATGGTGCCCTGCTGCTCCAGGTCCAATGCAAAGAGGCTGCATGAGTTAGAGACTGGACTGACATACAGAACTTTTCGGCCCCCAGAGCCTGCACCTGGGGAGCTCCCCGGATCCCCCATACCGCACTCCACCAGCGCCCCCAGCGCATACCGGGTCGATCCCGGCGGCTGAAACTGGGTCAAGGCCCCCCCATCAACCCCATAAACCACCAGATCAGTCCAGTTCACAGCCAGATACTCATCGGTCCCATCCCCGTCCACATCAACAGCTACACCGTGTGCTCCCACTGCAGCCACATCACTCTGATAAGTAGGCTGACCACTCGCCCCGTCAAAGAGCCACCACCCATTCACCCTGCCCCCGGCCAACATGGTGGTGGCGGTGGCAGCAGCAGCGGTAGTGACTAAGTCAGAGTTGGCGGAGATGGCTGGGGAAACCGCACCCAGTGGGCCATCAAGGGGCGAGATCACATCAAGAGCAGCCAGACGTCGCCACCCATAGGAGTTGGTATCCATGGTGAGAGGCCCCCAGAGGGGCCCACCATCCAACAGGTTCAAGGCGCCCATGATGTAACTGTTGCTGGCCAGATCCACAGCCTGATAGACCACCTCATCCACCCCGTCTCCATCCAGATCTACCATAAGCAATGACCCCTGCCGCACCAGGCGCTCATCGGGATTAAAGACGGTCCTCGCCCACTCCTGCACTCCATCCGCTCCATACACAGAGATGACAGAAGCATCGGCCACCACCACCTTTCTGGAACCTTGTGTCCCAATGGCAACACCAGCCACATGAGCTCCGGGAATCTGAAACAGGCGCCTCCCATCGCCTGCAAAGGTAGCCCCCGACACATCAAGGGCCAGAGCTTTATTGTTGCTGGTTACCGCCACCAGTTCATCACCAGGGGCACCATCCAGATTAGCGGCGGCAACGGCCATAATATGTCCACCATAACCATGGTCCAGTGACTCAATCCTGACACCCATCACTGGCGGCTCCGCACTGGGCCGATAATTGTATGGGGCCAGGGCGTGGTCAAGGAGCACCAGATAGCCGGGGCTGACCACTACACCCATGGTTGATGTGCTACTACTGATGTCCATATTCCAAGAGGTGATCTCCTCACCGATAATGGGCTTGAAAGATGAGAGAATCCGGGGTTGTTCACTGCTCTCCACGTTAAATGACACCTGCTCCATAGCAAGTATCCTGCCAGAGCCATCGGGAATCCCCAGGATGACGCCTTGTCCATCTCCATCTCCATCTCCACCGCTCACACCAGCGGCGAAGACGCAAGGCTCCATCCTGATGCTGCCCATGAGACGCTCCTCATGTACAGGACACTTGAGCAGGATCCGCTCGCCCAGGTCCCAGCGCAACACCAGTTGCCCCGGCAGACCGCTACCACCACTCCCCTGCTGCTCATGTGGTTGATAAGAAAACACCTTCAGGGACTGACCAGCCTCATAGGTGAGTATCTCTGCCTTCCCATCCCCATCCAGGTCGATGGCGCTCTCGAAACGGTGGCCGGGGAGCATGGCCAGCAACTGGCCGCTCAACCCATCACGGACCTCAAGCTGCCAGGGTTCCTCATTGTTTTCGGCTATTGAAAAAACCACCTCCCCCGCAGCGCCGGTACCAGCTCCCCGCACATCAGCTATTGACGTGTGATCAAAGGCGATTCCGGCCGAATCGTGATCTGTGGCTGCCCGCTGCCAGACCATGGTGGCACTGGCCAACCCGCCACTGCCGCCAGCAGGCATGGTGAACATGGCCACACGCACCGATGAGTTGCGCGAGGTGAAGCCGCCAGGAGAGAAGAAGAACAGCTCCATCATGCGGTCGCCATCCATGTCAGCTTGCAGGGGAAGGCTCCTTGATGCGGAAAACTTGCCCCCTCCGTCTATCACCTGGACCAGAGCCCCTGTGCGGGCATTATAAACATACAGATAATCCCTGCCCTGGGTGACCAACTCCAGCACTCCATCCCCATCCCAATCCACCAGGAGATCATAAAAGCTCCCGTAGTAATCCCTGGACTGTGTGTCAATGGTCCAGAGCAGCCGCCCGCCACTATCGCCATCAAATGTGTAGGCACGCACAGGCAATCCAGCCATGCTGCCAATCAGACTGGCTGCGGAGACCAAAACCTCCGGTTTGCCGTCTCCAGTAAGATCAGCAACCCGGACCTGTATCTGACCAACACCAAAATGTTCGACAGGCGTGCTCCATAGCAATGCCCCGTCTATGGAGTCATGAACAAACACCCCAGCGTTACCACTCTCTTTGAAGGCGCCGATGGTAACCAGTTCATCAGCACCGGAACCATCCAGATCAAAGTAGCCCACAATGGATGATGGAAAGTAGTCCCGATTCCACCACCACAAAGCACCATCCAGGCGCACCGACTTCAGGCCGCTTGCACCTGCCATGATGAACCCCTGGTCATTGTGGCTTCCAGAGGTTGCCATACGGCCTTTGGCCTGCGAAGAATTACTGTTAACGAGAGGTGCTCCAGCCCGCAGGGTTGGGAATGTTGTGCTGATGAACTGGCCGGCCGACAGGCTGCCTCCAAGATGATGACGCCATTTGAGCTGGGGTTCCGTGACCAGGGAACTTCCACGCACCAGACCGGTGCGTTTGGAATCGCTCCTTGCCTGCAGCCACTCACCATACGCTGCTCCGGGACTGGCCAAACCCAACGGCAGCAGCAGGAGAAGTAAGGCCAGTGCCAATATCACAAATCCCTGCCAGGCTGCTTTAATACTGGAGCATAACCGGGAAACCATGTTGGTTGAGAGGGCCTGCATGGCTTTATCCTTGGCATATTAATAGGTAGTCAACATCTAATTCATAATAATAACTAAGAGGAAAAGCACCACATAAATCAGCCCCCCCCTGTCCAGACCAGGGCTGACCCCAGCGCCAATAGGGAGCGGGTATACTGAGCTCTGGGCAGGAGATGCCCCGAAGAGCATTGGGTGAAGATTTAGGGAACATAAGGAAGGAGAAAAGGGAGAGAGTAGTTTGGAATCACTCTATGGGCTGGAATGCACCCGTTCAGCCGCCATTTACAAACCGAGTTACCCTTTATTCAGCTATAAGAGTGATGGCTACCTTACCATGTCCGCTATTGGTCCCAGCAGTGTTGGACGGATTAGTGCCTCCGTTATAAGAGCCACCGCCACCCCCATTGCCTTGCGTATAGCCGCCCCCGCCACCAGCGTACCCGCCGCCCCCGCCACCTCCATGGTATGTTGAGGACGAATAATCGCTGCCACCTGCACCTCCTCCAAACCCTCCATGGCCAGCATTGGATGAATATCTGGCACCGCCAGCACCGCCATTAAGGAAGGAATTACCGCCCTTCCCGCTGTAAGAGCCATGTGTGCCGTTGGTGTTAAAGCCTCCTCCTCCCCCAGTCCCATACGAAGTACTGTACGTCTTCCCATTGTCACTGGAGCCTCCCCCAGTACCACCTGCACCGCCATTGGAACCTGAGCTGCGCAAGCCATATAGTCCATTGCCAGCAATGGTACCATTACTCCTGCCAGCATCATTGTAGCTTCGACCACCACCACCACCACCGCCAGCTATAATCAAACGCGCATTGGCACTCTCCTTGACCACAAAGCTGCCTCCTCCACCACCAGCACCATAGCCGCCATTCGAGCCGAGCTGACCCACCAGAATCCGCAGGCGCTCCCCCTTCTGCAGCATAAAGTCACCGCGCATCCTCGCTCCCTTTCCTCCGGCTGCCGCATTGCCAGTACCACCCTGGGCACCCCACACCTCTATTTGATAGGTGCCTGTGGCTGGTACCGTCCACAACTGTATTCCTCCGGTAACATTAAAATAGGCAGTGTTCTGGGTCCAGGCTTTAGATGAATAAGAGCTCTTGCACTGGGTCACCGATGGTCCGCTCTGACCAGTCGCACTACAATTGGTAAATGTGTGTGTAGTAAACTCATACAGCACTTGTGGCTTTACTGTGACATTACAAGAATCAACAAGCCCTCCATCAATGGTGCGAGCCAAAATCACAGTTTCGCCTCTGGCCACACTTGTCACCTTACCATTTAAGTTCACCGTGGCGATCTGTGGATTGCCCGATTCCCAAATCACCCGAGGTTCAGTTGCATCGACTGGAGACACCTGGGCGGTGAGCTGTTGGTTCTGCCCAACTCGTAGAGTCAGCTGGCTTGGACTGACATTTACCCCTGACACTGGCCGGGCCACATTCACCTGCATGAGCGCCGTCTGGAGGGAATCAATGGAGGTTACACTGATCATGGTCGAACCAGTTGCCACAGCGGTAACAGTCAACGTTCTACAGTCAACTTCAGCTATCTCTCTCTTGAAGGAGCTGCAGACCACCCCCTGTTCAGTGGCATCATCAGGTGTTATTGCAACTTCCAGTTGCCCCTGCTCATTGGGCCAGAGGAGCAGAGATGCCGGGCTAACCGTGATACCTGTTACCGGCACAAGCACCTCAACAATACATACAGCCGTATAACCACCATCAAGGGAGCTTATTCTGATGGTAGTCAAGCCTGCGCCAACAGCAGTAACCGCACCATCATTGCTCACAGACGCCACCATGGGATCATCGCTGGACCAGGTTAAAGCGGTGTTGGTGGCGTTGACAGGGTGAACTTGACCCACCAGAACAAAATTTTCACCCCTGTTCATGGTGAGCTCTTCATGGCTCAAGCTTACCCCAGTCACTGGAATAGAGACAGTCACTGTGCACGTATCTGCATAGCCACCATCGGCAGTAATGGCAGAGATAACCGCCTGCCCTGCCGCCACAGCAGTCACCACCCCGGTGGTGTTATGCACCTTGGCAACGGTAGAGGATGATGATGTCCAGATTACGTTAGTGTTAGTGGCATCTTCAGGGATGAGCGTAGCCGTGAGGGACGCGGTCTCACCGGGGATCATGTTCAGCAGGGTCGGCTCAACGTTCACCCCGGTAACCGGGATGGCAGCGATGGCGATGACTGCCTCTGCCATGAACCCGCCATCAGCGGTCGTAACAGTTACTATCGCTTCCCCCTCACGATTAGCCGCCCTTACCAAACCATTGGCATCAACAGTCACCAGGGATTGATCCAGCGAATTCCACGACACCCCACGGTTGGTGGCGTTGGCCGGAAGCACCACAGCGGTGAGCTGCTCCTGCCCGCCCGGCAAAAGCGAGAGGTAGGCAGGGGTAACTTCTACCCCTGTGACAGGCACATTAACAGTCACCAGGCACGTGGCGTGATGCCCACTATCCAGATTGCCAGCGGTAATGGTGGTCGTACCCGGCCCCACTGCAGTCACCAGCCCCGTCTCATCCACAATGGCCACCGCCCCATCTGAGCTCTGCCAGACGATGGACGAATCGGTGGCATCAGGCGGCAGGATGGTGGCAACCAGGCTCGCTTGCTGGTCGGGCAGCATGTTGAGGCTGGAGTGGTTCAGGGTTACTGAAGCAACAGCGAGGTAACAAGCGCTGTTCCTGCAGACTGCGTTCCCGGTGCAGGCGTTATTGCAGGCCCCACAGTGGCGATCGTCTGAAGAGAGATTAGCGCACTCCCCACAATCCTCAAACCCAGCCGGGCAAGCTCCCACGCACTCCCCATCTGTGCAGATCTGGGAGGCAAGGCAAGAGAAGCCGCAGCTCCCACAGTTGTCCCGATCAAACATGAGATCAGCACAACTCCCCCCACATCGGACAAAACCATCCCCACAGGAGATACCACACTCCCCGCCAGAGCACACCTGCCCAGCGGCACAGGGCTGATTGCAGCCACCGCAGTGCTTGATGTCAGTGTCTGTGTAAACACACTCCAGATCACAGGCCACCTGGGTCCCCGGACAGGAGAGGATGCACTCGCTGTCTTCACAAATCAGCCCTGTACCACACTGATAGCCACATTCACCACAGTTTTCCCTGTCTCTGGTAACATCAACACACGCACCAGCACACTTTACCTCGTCCTGTGCACACTCGACAGCACAGATGCCCTCATTGCAGATCTGATCATGGGGGCAGGTGTTGCCACACCAACCACAATTAAATCGATCGGTCAGCAGGTTTACACAGGTGTCATTACAGTCAAACAGCTCATCAGGGCAGGTCAGGACACACTCGCCGCCGAAGCAGGCCTGGCCAGAGGCGCACTGGGTGCCGCACGCCCCACAGTTGGAACGATCCGTCTGGAGGCTCACGCAGGTGTCGCTGCATATAGTCTGGCCCACACCACACCCGAGAGTACACTCCCCATTGAGGCACTGCTTACCAGGACCACAGACAACACCGCATGCCCCGCAATTGTGGGGGTCAGTCTCCATGTAAACACACTGGTCAAAACATATCTCCATTCCTAGTGGGCAGATTAGCTGGCACACCCCCTCGACACAGAAAACACCCGTATCACATGGAGCATCACAGGCCCCACAGTGGGTAGTATTAGAACCCAGGTCCACACACACACCAGAACAGGGGACCAGCTCTCCAGGGCATACCAGTTGACACTCCCCATCCACGCATGACTCACCGACCTCACATGGAGCATTACACTCTCCACAATGCTGAGGCGAGGTCTGCAGGTTATGGCAGCCATCATCACATACAGCCTGCCCCGCAGGGCAGATCAGCTCACAGTGACCATTCTGGCAGGCATATCCGCTCTCACACCCATTATCGCACTCCCCACAATGCCGGGAATCAGTCAGCAGGTCCCGACACTCACCATCACACAAGACCAGACCATCATCTTCACAGGCCCCCTCCTGCCCACCATTGCCCGTATCAGTCAACACCCCCGTATCCAGTTTAACGTCATCCTCTACCGCCCCCTGCTCACATCCCATCCACGCTCCAGCCAACAGAGTAAAGCCAAAAAGCAGAAGGCAGAGGTTCCAAGCAGATAGCTGTTTGCCCCCCAGGTGAAGCCAATGCATCATTTGCCTCACCAAGGTTCTTATCTCCCTTTCCTTGAAGTCTCCTAATCCCACTTCCACCGCTTTCATTAACAACCTCCTGTACTGCTTGAAAGAGATAAAATTAATAATTATCCAACAACAATAGAATATTACGGAAAGTAAGATCAAGTTTAAATTTCAATTCTAAATTATGGATACAAATCGATTATAACAATATTTACAATATTTCATTACTACTATATTTGGATGACTTGATGAACAAAACCAAGCCTAGAAAATATGATTTGCATTAATAGTAGAATATTTAACCATCAACAGAATCACTTAAGACTTCACTGGCAAAATTCAGATTCACAGGAGCATCAAAATCAATCGTATGATCCTTCAAAAAGTGATGTGTTGTGAAGAAATCAATCATTGACAGAGAAGGACAGGTGGCTGGAACAGCTCAGAGAAGGGTAATCACTACCTTGCCATGGTTGATGGTTGGACCATTTGTTTCTGTCTGGCCACAATTGGTAAAAGGATACGAAGAAAACGAATACAATGGTGAACTAGCAGTTGCCATACAAACACCTGTATGGCCACCATAAATGGTGATTACGGAATTCTCAGGGCAGTAGGGTTATGGTCACCTGACCGTGGCCACTTCGAGTACCTGCAGTATTGGATGGGTTGGTACCTGCATTGTAGGAGCCACCACCACCACCATTACCATAATCATATCCAGCACCACCCCCAGCATAGCCGCCTCCACCACCTCCATGACAATAAGCAGAACAGGAATAATTAGTGCTTCCCCCACCGCCGCCAAATCCACCATGTGCTCCTCCAGAATAGGCAGCACCACCTGTTCCTCCATTAAGAAATGCAATTCCATGGGTGCTTGAATACCCCTGCCCATTAGCATGAACACCACCGCCGCCACCCGCAGTATATGAACTGGTATAGTACCTGCCGTAGTCATTAGTACCTCCACCAGTTCCTCCCTGCCCAGCGTTGGAGCCTGTACTGCGTAATCCATAATTGCCAGTTGCAGATACAGTAGCGTTAATGCGGCTAGCATTATTATAACTACTGTTATAGCCGCCTCCACCACCTCCACCAGCCACTATTAAAGCTGCATTACCCGTCTCTCGGAACACATAGCTACCACCACCACCTCCTCCATAGTTGGCATTACTCCCTTGCTGCCCCACCAATATTTTCAGTTTTTCACCCTGTTGCAGAGCAAAATCCCCCCTCATTCTGGCACCCAATCCACCTGCAGCACCTCCATTCCCACCCTGGGCTCCCCAAACTTCAATACGGTAAGTACCGGTCTGCGGAACTGTCCAAAACTGTATCCCTCCGTTCACATTGAAATAGGCAGTGCTCTGGGCCCAGGCACTAGATGCATAGGCAGTCTTGCACTGGGCAACCGTTGGCCCACTCCGACCGGTCACCCCACAGGTAGAAAAGGTGTGATTGGTGAATGCATAGAGCATAACCTTCACAGAGCAAACAACTGTATAGCCACCATCAATGGAACGAACCGTAATTGTGGTTTGCCCAACGGCCACACCTGTCACCTTGCCAGTAGAATTCACTGTGGCAACATGCGGGTCGCTCGACTCCCAGACCACCCGGGGATCGGTAGCATCCGCTGGTGTCACCTGGACAGTAAGCTGTTGATTTTGCCCAGTGCCTAGAGTGATCTGGCTGTGGCTGAGAGTCACCCCCGTCACAGGACGGGCCACGTTAACCTGCATGAGCACCGTCTGGAGGGAATCGACTGAGGTAACCCCGATCAGGCTTGACCCTGTAGTCAAGCCGGTAACGGTTAACGTCTCACAGTCAATTATGGCCACTTCTCTCTTGGATGAGCTGCAGGCTATCTGCTGATTGGTGGCATCAGGCGGCGTAAACTGCACATCCAGTTGCCCCTGCTCATTGGGCCAAAGGAGCAGAGAGGCCGGGGTAACCACAATACCTGTAACCGGCACAAGCACCTCAACCACACACGCTGCCGTATACCCACCATCATCAGAGATGATTCTGATAGCAGTCTGGCCCGCTCCAACAGCAGTAACCGTACCATCATTACTGACAAACGCCACCATGAGATCATCGCTGGACCAGGTCAAGGCTATGTTAGTGGCACTCGCGGGGTGAACCTGACTTACAAGGGAGAAGCTCTCACCCCTGTTCATGGTGAGTTCGTTATGACTCAGGCTGACACCAGTCACAGGAATGGAGACAGTCACCGTGCACGTGGCTGTGTGACCTCCATCGGCAGTAATGGCAGAGATGACCGTCTGCCCGGCTGCGACGGCGGTCACCACTCCGGTGGTGCTGTGCACCTTGGCAACAGCGGGGATGCTTGAGGTCCAGATCACGCTGGTGTTGGTCGCATTGGCAGGGGAAATCGTGACCGAAAGGTTCTCAACCTCGCCAGGAATGAGTGTCAGATGGGCCGGTTCTACAATCACGCCGGTAACTGGAATAGCAGAGACAGCAATGATAGCCTCTGCAGTGAATCCACCATCAGCAGTAGTTACTGTTACTGTTGCCTCCCCCTCATGGCTTGAGGCCCTTACCAGACCATGAGCATCAACATTTATCAGAGATTGATCCGATGAAGACCACGACACCCCCTGATTGGTGGCATTAGCCGGAATCACAATGGCAGCAAGCTGTCCCTGCCCTCCTGGGAGAATAGAGATGTGAGTTGGGGATACCTCTACCCCAGTTACCGGAACAATCACAGTGATAGTGCAGACGGCGCTCCGGTTGCTATCCAGGTTGGTAGCCGTAATGGTGGCTGTGCCCGGCCCCATGGCGGTTACCAGACCTTGGCCGTCTACCACAGCCACCGCTCCATCCGAGCTCTGCCAGACAAGGGCAGGATCAGTGGCTTCGGCAGGCAGGATGGAGGCCGTCAACCCTTCCTGCTGATCGAGCAGTATGGTTAGACTGGAGTGATTCAAGGTGACTGATGTAACAGCCAGGTAGCAGGCGCTGCTCCTGCAGACAGCACCCCCAGTGCAGGCATTATTGCAGGCTCCGCAGTGATTAATATTAGAGGAGACGTCCACACACTCACCACAATCCTCGAACCCACCAGGGCAAGCTCCCACGCACTCACCATCAGTACATATCTGGGAAGCCAGGCACCCATTGTCACAAGCCCCGCAGTGGTTCCTGTCGAACATGAGATCGGCACAGGTATCTCCACAACGGAAAAACCCTTGCCCACATGCAACGCCACACTCACCGCCGGAGCACACCTGCCCGTTGGCACAGGGCTGGTTGCAGCCACCACAGTGCTGGGTGTCAGTGTCTGTGTACACGCACTCCCCTCCACACGCCACCTGAACGCCCGGACAGGAGAGGACACACTCACTGTTCTCACAGATCATCCCGGAATCACACTCGTTATTACACCAGCCGCAATGGAGCCGATCAGTGGAGGTATTCACGCAGCCTCCATCGCAATCTACGCGTCCAGAAGGACAGTCGGTGACACACCACCCATTGTTACAGGCCTGTTCTGAGGAGCATTGATTGCCGCACTGACCACAGTTAAGTTGGTCAGTCTTGAGGTTGGCACAAGTATCATCACATTTAAACAGGTCACCTGGACAACTGAGGAGACATTGACCACCAAAACAAGCATTGCCCGGCTCACAGGAGTTGCCGCACAGACCACAGTGGGAACGATCAGTCTGCAGATTGACACAGGCATCGTCGCATACAGTCTGACCTGTACCACACCCGAGGCTGCATTCACTTTCGATGCACTGCTTACCTGATTGGCAGGCTACCCCACATGCCCCACAATTAAACGAATCACTATCCAGATAAACACATTGTTCATTGCAGATTTCCATTTCAGGCGGACAGATCAACTGGCATTCACCTTCCACACAGTATATGCCAGTATCGCACTGGTTCTCGCATGCACCACAGTGGCGAGTGTTGGACTCCAGGTCAACACATACGCCGGAGCAGGGAGACAGGTTACCTGGACAAACCAACAGGCATTCGCCTTCCACGCATGATTCACCTAAGTTACATGTGGTATTACAGTCTCCACAGTGCTGGGGAGAATCTTGCAGGTTGTAGCAACCATCATCGCAGGCCGTCTGCCCTGAGGGACAAACCAGTTCACACTGGCCATCAACGCATGAATAGCCTATCTGGCACTGGTTGTCGCATTCACCACAATGCAGAGAGTCCGACTCCAGATCCCGACACACATCACCACATAAGATCAAATCATCATCGCTACAGACCGGTTCAATGTCGCCGCCCGTATCAGTCACCAGCCCTGTGTCGGTGAGAGTGTGGTCATCGGGATCATCCTGAGCACACCCGGTCAAGAAAGAGGCTGTCAGCAGTGAAGTGAAAAAGAGTAAGATAACCAGGTTCAGCAGAAAAAATTTCTTCCATTTTTGGGCTGAAATCCATCGCCATTTTGAAAAGGGTCCTGATGGATTCCAGTCATTGCATTCGGAGTTATTGATCATCTCTGCCCACATTTGCAGCCTCCTTGAAATTATACAAATAGGTCAAAAAGACAAAAGAAATAATTTTTGAAGGAATTATATTAGTTGGAACATAAATCCTGGATCAAGTACTAATTGAAAAATTCATTTCATCATAGGCTGCACAGATGAAAGTAGGTGGAAAAATTTTACAAAGAGAGCTATTTCAATGTAGTAAAAATTCTACCGTCCGGCAGTAAGAGAGTCTGATAGCGCCATGGACAGGCCTGTGATATAAAGGGACAACACTAGCCCTGATTTGGCTTACTGCGCCCGAAGATCCAGACAAACGTGCAGGGGTGGCCACTGCCGCTGCAATGGGCATGGTGCTTGCCACCCCTCTGGTTATTCCTGCTGGCATCAACCTTACAGGTATGGCAATGGGCGGGGAATCGTACTACCTCTACTCCCTGGTTGGCACACTGGGTGGAATGCTGGCAGGCAGCCTGGTTGCCAATGAGGTCTACACCATCAATTCCGATGCTACCCGCATCACATCATACGCCATCCTGGGGCTGGCCACCTTGGGCGGTGGAGTGGCTGGCTACCATCTAGGTCTGCGGTCCGATCACCAAAAACAACGCCGGCACTCTGGGTTCGCCTTTCACCTGCTCCCATCATCAAATTCCCGGGGTGTTCTGGATGGTGCCCAGATGGGAATCAGCGGACTATTTTAATACTTACAAGTGTACAAAATTTCAGTAGGCAGTAAGCAATAGGCAGTAGGCAGTAGGCGATTCAAACTATACGGCTGGCTGATTGAACCGCTGACGAAGGGTACGGCATGCCGCATAGGTGTTCTTTTAAGGCAGTTTATTTCAATAATTGTTTGGGCGAGAGTTGGGTGCACCGCTAACGAAGGGCACGGCATGCCGTGCCCGTACAGGAGTTGGGAGGGAGGTGTGGCACCAAACCAAATCACAACAGACGTGATAGGGCGCTTGAGGGCTTGGTGGTATGGAATTGAAGCTTAACCGAGCACACATACGGCACGCCGGCATGCCGTACACGTACAGATGATTGGTCTTGGTGACAAGGCTCACAGGGAGCAAACGGTCCAATCTCTTCGCTCCAATATGGCGGGCGAGCGCCGCTCGCCACTGCACAGTATGTGAGCCCCTCTTCCCCCTCTTGCAGCATCCCCGGCATGCATGCCGTGCCCCTTGTATGTTCTACCTACAGGATTTCTTTGGCTCACATTAGCCCACCCTGCAATAGGTGTTTACATGGGCTCAAATGATCTGTATACAATTCGCCTAAGTTCCTGTGGACAATCAATTATTTTTCCCACCCGCTTAGTTCAAACAACTCGGCTATAAGACAGCTCATTATTTGATTTAGTGTTCGATTTAACAGAATTTGGAAATTGAAGTCCCAGTGGATCCGTGCGGATAAGGGACTGGGGGGGATAGGGGGGTTATTAATGAGCAGAGTTTGGTCCAAATAGAAATCAACAAGGATTTGACCATGCCAAAACCCAATGATTCCAAACAACCACCCCACAAATGGAACTTTTTCCACCTGGGAGGAGTCGAGCAGGTTCTACTGAACACTGCTGAAGACTATCGCAACCTGAACACCCTTGATCAGAAATTATGGACAGTGTTGAGCTGTCCCTCCAAGGGCTTGGTGTTCGATGACAAAACCCTGGCCATGCTCGATACTGATGGGGATGAGCGTATCCGTGCCCTTGAAGTACAACAGGCGGTAGCCTGGGTATGTACTGTACTCAAAGACCCGGCCGAGTTGAAGTTGCGCTCTGCCTCTCTCCCTTTGGCATCCATTAACACCGAAGTGGAAGAAGGACGGCGTCTCATGGCCTCTGCCCGCCAGGTGCTGGCAAACATTGGCAAACCCGACGCCCAGACCATCACCCTTGACCATGTGAATGATACAGCCACCATCTTTGCCCAGACCCGCTTCAATGGAGATGGGATTGTGCCAGCCGATTCCGCAGATGAAAATGATGTGGCAATACGCACTGCCATTGGAGACATCATCGCCTGCCTGGGTGGTGAGACAGACAGGAGCGGCAAACCAGGTGTCAACCGGGCCCTGGTTGACAAGTTCTTTGAGGATAGCCGAGCCTATGTTGACTGGTGGAATGCTGGCAACGGAGCCAGCCCTGTCGACGCTCTCAACAATGGGAAAGGACGGGGAACTGACATCCACCCCCTCGGTTCCGATACGGAGGCTGCTGCCAAGATCCTCCAGAAGATTCGGCTAAAGGTTGATGACTACTTTGTCAGGTGCCGTCTTGCGGCCTACGACCCGCGCACTGCGGGCATCCTGAACCGGGACGAGGCTGATTATGTGCCTCTGGCAGCCCGGAACCTGGCCACTGCCGCCGACGAGCTGGCCATCTTCCCCCTGGCTAAATCCCAGGCCAATCAGCCCCTGCCCCTGACCACAGGTATCAACCCAGCCTGGGCCTCTGATATGGCCCAGTTCAACAAGTTGGTAGTTGTCCCTCTGCTTGGAAAGCAAGACTCCCTCTCCTGGGATCAGTGGGCTAAGCTCAACGACCGTTTTACCCACTATGAAGGGTGGCAGGCAGCCACGCCTGATACCCGTGTTGCTGCCCTGGGTCCGGACAGGCTGACTGCCCTCCTCAATTCTGACATCCGCCAGCGTATCAACAGCCTTATCGATCAGGACATGGCCCTGGAACCAGAGGCTAACGCCATCGCCAAGGTTGAGCAGCTAATCAGATACTACCGGGACCTGGACCGATTTCTGAACAACTTCGTCTCTTTTGGGGATTTCTACACGAAAAGAGACAAAGCTATCTTTCAGGCAGGTACCCTGTATCTTGACGGACGAAGCATGGAGCTGTGCGTTAATGTGGATGACCCGAACAAGCACTCGGCTCTGGCAGCTTTCAGTAATACTTTCCTTATATATTGCAACTGCTCACGTCGAGACGGTGCGAAGATGTCCATCGTGGGCACGCTGACTAACGGTGATGCAGGCTTCATCAGGGCTGGGCGTAATGGGGTGTTCTATGACTGGAAGGGCCTGGACTGGGATGCCACAGTAGTAAAGGTAATGGAGCAGCCCATCAGCATCAGGCAAGCGTTCTGGTCGCCATACCGGTGGGTGGCTCGCACCATTGAGGAGCAGATCATCAAGTTCTCCTCTTCCAAGGAGAAGGCGCTCCAGGACAAGGCATCCGCCAGCATCGCCGAAACAGAGAAAAAAGCGGCAGCGGGTGCCCCTGCCCCTACCCCAGGAGCGGCGGCACCAGCTACCACCGATGGGGCTGGTGTTGGAGGAAAAGCCAAGGAGTCGTTCGACATCAGCAAGTATGTGGGCATGTTTGCCGCAATCGGCTTGGCTCTCGGCGCTCTGGCTACTGCCCTCGCTGCTATTGCTGGCAGCCTGGTAAAGCTGGAATGGTGGCAGGTACTTCTGGTTATTGTAGCTATAATGCTCCTAATCTCCGGCCCTTCCATGCTGCTGGCATTCCTGAAGCTTCGCAAGCGAAACCTGGGGCCCATACTCGATGCCAATGGCTGGGCCATCAACATCCATCCCAAAATCGATACCCGATTCGGGTCCTCTCTGACCAAATTGGCCCGAATCCCCCTCAGCGCAAGGAAAGTCAACCTGAAAGGTCTACAGGTGCACTCAGCCGTCATGCCAGACAAGGCGTAACTATTAATTTAAAAGCAAAGGTTCTCTGTAACCCTGCTCCCCTACTCAAAGAAGTTGTACAGAAAGGAAGCAAATCATGAAACAGTTCAATCGCTGGAGTAGTAGATTACTCTCTGCCATCATCCGACCAATAGGCAAAGGCTTGGGATTCCTCGTACTGCCCATCCTGATCATCGGCCAGACAGATACGTCTGTTGCTGTGGGGGAAGAGATTATTCCCGAAGAAGTAACAAAGATTAACAAGGATGGAACTGAAGCTGCTGATGATGATGGTTGGACTATGAAGCTGAATCTTGGCGCAAGTGGATCAGCGGTCAACAGCAACAAGGTTGTGGGCCAGACCGATGGCACCACACTGCAGGCAGGCATCCTGCTCACCGGATCCGCAAACATGATCTCCGGACAACACAACTGGCAGAACAGCTTGACCATCGAAGAGAACGTTAACCGTAGCCCCATATTTGAGCGTTTTATCAAATCGGCAGACAGCATCGAGCTGAAAAGCCTATATCTGTACAGCTATAATAATCCTTCATGGCTGGGCCATTACGGGCGGGGCCGGGCCACCTCGAGCATATTCGATGGTTATTCGGTGCGGGATGATGATACCACTGTTGTCCGCACATACCGTGATGGCACCACAGATACCAGCACGGTTGCAGGCAACACAAACCTTGACCTGACTAACAGCTTTGAGCCCCTACTCGTCAACGAAAGCATTGGTCTGTTCGCTTCGCCTATCAAGCAAGAGAAGTTCACCTTTCTGGTAAGAGCCGGTGTGGGTGGGCAGCATATCTTTGTAGGGGATGGGTTCGCTGAGACTGATGATGGGGATACCCCTGAGCTGGAGTTGACCCAACTGCAGGGCTCCAACTCCCTGGGCTCTGACGTGGAGCTGGAAGTCACCAGCCAGTTGAATAAGCTGGTAAGCGCCTATGCCCTGGCCAGCTTATTCTACCCAGTCATCACCACATTCGAATCGGATCTGGAAGGGCTTGACATGTTGCACACCGAGCTGACCGGTGGTGTGTCCGTTAAGCTAGCCAAGTGGCTATCGCTAGATTACCTGTTGAAGGCGAAGAAGCTGCCGTTCATCATCAATGAGTGGCAGGTCCAGAACTCCATGCTCCTGTCAGCAGGGTTTAACCTTCTTTAGGGAATGCCGGGGACTCATGATGGGCAATATGCCGAACAGATAAATGGCGTTTAAACAATTTGTATTGAATTCCATCTTCTGAATCTGTATGTTCCCCCTTTAACAAACGCCCTGATTATAGTGTAGCTGTAATCCAATCCACAGGGCAACAACTAGAAAAGATTTATAATGAAATCTATTAGAAAGACTCTCCTAGTTACAGCAGCCACCATTGCCATGTGTGTAATCATGGTTCCCGGCATGGCATCGGCTGCCAGCAAAATCGGTGCCGGAAGCCTTGGACTCGGTCTGGGTGGCGGTACCTTAACCAGCGGTATCACCGCCAAATACTATCTGGGCAGCAAATCGGCTGTACAGGCAGTGGTGGGAGCCTCCGGATGGGGTTTCGGAGCAGGGGTTGATTATGTTCAGGAGTTCGTAGATATTGCCCAGCCCTCATGGGGCAAGTTCAACCTCTACGGTGGTGCTGGTGGAGCTTTCCATGCTTATGACGTTGGTGTGGATCAGGCTGCCCTCATCGGTGTAGCTGGCGTACTCGGCATTAATCTGCACTTTACAGAGGTACCTCTGGAGCTGGCCACCGAGTGGCGTCCTTCGTTCATCATTGGTGACTATGTGTCGGGGCTCCACCTTGGTGGCGCCGGCGGCAGCATTCGCTGGTACTTCTAATAGCGATTATCTAGCCTGAACGTCATTCCATTATCTTCTCTTTCTTGCTTACACCCAATAGACTAACTTCCTCTGGAGATAACGAGCGAGCGCCTATGGGCCCTCACACCCTAATCCCCTCTGCCGGTACTCTCTGAACCATGAACCACCCACAGGCTACTTTCAACTTGCCACTCTGAATGTAATGATGACATGGATCTCTGGAGGGCGAGCGCCAATCGGCCCTACAAGCGATTGGTGCTGTTACTCATAGGGAACACCCCACTTGTAAACTTGCACCAGATAATTTCTCAACAATGGTTTAGGCGGGTTGGGTGCACCGCTGGCGAAGGGCACGGCATGCCGCCATACGTGTTCTTTTAAGGCAGATTAATTTCCCAATAATGGTATGGGCGGGTTGGGTGCACCGCTGGCGAAGGGCACGGCATGCCGCACACGCGTTCTTTTAAGGCAGTTTAATTTCGCAAATTGTTTGGGCTAGTTGGGTGCACCGCTGGCAAAGGGCACGGCATGCCGTGCCCCTACAGACGTTGGGAAGGATGGGGAATTAGTGG
>CAYZFJ010000029.1:0-25518 GCA_964477705.1 uncultured Myxococcia bacterium
ACAATTTTTGGAAATCTACTTGCCTTAAAAGGACACGTATGCGGCATGCCGTGCCCTTCGTTAGCGGTGCACCCAACCCACACCCAGCACTCCCCTGCCTTCGCACCTTCGAGTGAGGTCAATACACGGATTCCTCTGAAAAATCAGGACCATGGTGAGTGGTGGTGGGGGTGCGCTCAGGGGTAAGGGGTAAGAGGGGAAGGCCGAAAGGGGACAGGGCGTTACGCAAGGCGTTTAATCAGAAGGGCACGTCCTCTTCGTCGGCATCGCCGGGAAACTGGCCCATGCCCATGTTGCCGCCGCCACCCTGGAAGCCGCCGCTGTTTGTGTTTCCAGGGCCATCATTATAAAAGCTGTCATCCCCCATGTCACCCCTCTGGGAGGCGGTCTTGTTTCCTCCAGCACCAGCCCCTGAACCTGAACCCATGCCACCACCTCCGCCCCATTGATCCTGGCGGCCCCCATCTCCCTGGCGTGACGGACCACTCAAGAACACAACCTGGTCAGCCACTATCTCAGTGGTATACCGCTTGTTTCCATCCTGACCGGCCCATTCCCGGGTCTGCAGCTTGCCTTCCACATATACCTGTTTGCCTTTGGAGAGAAAGCTCTTGCAGGATTCAGCCTGCTTGCCCCACACCACCACTCGGTGCCACTCTGTCCGCTCCTGCAGGTTGCCATCCCGGTCATTAAACCGTTCGGTGGTGGCCATCCTGAAGTTGGTAACCGCCCTGCCGTTGGCGGTGTATCTGGCCTCGGGGTCGGCTCCCAGGTTGCCAATGAGGATTACTTTATTTACGCTGCTCATTTGTTCTCCTGTCCACGGCTCTGAGGAGAGGACCGTGAATAGTGTATTATCCTTCAGGGGGTATGGAGTGATGATATCATGGATGCGGCGGAATTACATTAATGGCGACGGACTATATCCTATGGCGCTGCCATTGCCATTGCCATTGCCACTGCCATTGCCATATCCACCGCTACCAGGGCGCTGTTTAAGATCTAACCCTGGCATAGCTACTATCACAACAACCACTACCACCTCCGCTTTTCAGTCTGGCAGGTTGCTGCCGTGTCTGCTTGATAGACCAGGCACATGGGTTAGATAGGGCTTTTCTGGAACATCAATCCATTTTAACGGGTTAACAATAACATTGAGTCAGTGGTGTTTGTCAATCTGAACGATCGCTTTTCCTTCTGGTTGCTGGGTGAGGTCGAAGCTATAAATAAGACCGGTAAACTGCAATGCTTGTTGTAGTTTTAATCTGAGAAACTCCATTCACTTGAAATATATCCCTTCAAAGGATACGTTTCCCTGCTGACCTATTTTGTTATGCTAGGATTTTCGGGTTAAAGCTTTGCGTTCTGGAGTCAATTGATTCATGAATTACAGTGATAACAGGGATGTGCACATTACCGCATCCTCTTCGTCTGGTGATGCTGGGGTTGAAATGGCGAGCGGCACCCAATCCGGCACTAGCATGGGCACCGGCACGGGCACCGGCACGGGCACGGGTACTGGTTCTGGCGGTCAAATGAGCGGTGTTGGGGCTATGGAGCCAGTCAGATATGCGCAGGGACGGGTTGGCAAGTCAGGCAAAACTCAACTTGTGACAGCCGGGTGCGTACTGGCGGTCCTTTTGCTTACTGTGGCTGGAACATGGAGCTTTGGCCTTTGGGAACCATGGGAATCCCGGACAGCGGTGGTTGCTGCAGGTAACAGTGGCAGCGCTGGGGCTGGCGCAGGCGCTGGTGGGGGTGGAATCCAGTCCATTCTGGACACTGGTAAAATGCGGGCTGGGCTACCCTATCTGCTGGTAACCCTTAGCCAGACCATATTGGGTGTCGGTGAGCTGCAGGTCAGACTACCCTTCCTGATAGCCGGTCTTCTCCTTATGCTGGCCACATGGTGGGTAGGGAGGCGCCTTATCGGTAATCGGGGAGCCCTGATTGCCGCAGTGGTGATGGTAAGCACTCCGTTGTATCTGCTCCTGACCAGACAGGCATTCTCTGAGTCAATCGCCATTGCCGGGCAAGGGCTGTTCATGCTCGGTGTGCTGGATATTCTCCGGCATGGATTTGGCCATGGGGGTGGTGCAACTGGGGGTGTAAGCGAAGGCAGGGATCGGGACGGGGGTAATGGCAAGGGTAATGGCAGCGGCAGGGGGAAAGATAGGAATAGTGACATAGGGGCGGGGGCCGAGGCCGAGGCCGCTCTACAGTCATCTGCTTCTCAACCGGTTGGCTCTCTCCCCATGATCGGGTGGCTGGTCGGGTCCACAGTGATGAGCCTCTGGGGTGGCGGGGCCTGGTATGTGGCCATGACCGCCCTTGTGCTCTGGATTTGGGTTATTGCTATAAAAACAGCACCTGGCAGTTTCAACCTCTTCTCTGGTGCGAATAACACCACAACACGACAACCAAGGTTACCGCTTCTTATCACTCTCGCCGCTATCCTCAGCGTGGTTGCCCTGTCTGCAGAAGTCTTTGCCTCCCAGTGGGGCTTAGGTTTCACTAACAATCTGTTTACTTCTGACTTGCAAGCTCCAACCCATCTTGAGACCTTCGAGTTTTTTATCAGACAACTGGGATTCGGCTTTTTCCCCTGGGTAGTCTTCATTCCATTTGCCTTGGGCCGGTTTCTCCATAGGGACTCCACCCAGAGCGATGCGTCCGGTTCCTCACAGGGCGAGCCCTCACTGCCAGTGCTCCTGTGGTTTGTGGCCAGTCTGGTTTTTGCCGCAATCGGTCTGGCATTGGGTCGTCACTACCTGTTCGCTGGCATGGTTCCCCTTGCCCTGTTAGTGGGAGATTATATTGATCGTCTAGCTGGCGAGTCTGATAGGTGGGCTGCGGTGTACCGGTTCTTGATTGCGGCACTGCTGGCGGTCATGGCAGCCTTGTTGCTTCGGGACGTGATTATGAATCCCCAGATTCTGGCAGAGAGTGTGACCTTTGATGGTGAGCTGGTCAGGCCTGATGGATTCCGCCTCCCCAGCCTCCTGTTAGCGATGGGGGTGTTGTGGATTGTGGCTGCTGGATTATTCATGCTCTCGTCGGGTACCGGCAGTGGTGCTGTGGACGATGCTGCTCCTGCTTTTGCCGCTACCGCTGCCGCTGTACCTGCTACGGCGAAAAACAAGATTACCCAGAAGATTCAAGTGGCCGTTTGGCAGTGCTGGCAGTGGATTCGTCATGGGGTGATTCAGTGGTGGACTCGATTTGGGCGTAGAGATCTGTTCCTGCCCGCCCTGGTTGTGGTTGGTCTGGGTGGAGGGCTGGTGTTCTCCCATGTGTATGTGCCTGCCCTCTCGCATCATCTGTCCGGTAAAGGGGTCCTGGATGTTTGGGAGAGCGCCTCTGGTGGTGGTAAAGGCCGGCTCCCCGGCTACCTGCTGGATTTGCCCCCTGAAGCATGGTTCCGGGATAGAATCTATAGCATCAGCTCCGCCACAGAGCTGATTGATCAGCTTTCCAGCAGGAATAGGAGAGCATTTGCTCTGCTCAGGTCTGGTCAACTTGCTCAGATCAACTATCTCTACCAGGAGAAAACTGGGGATCACCTGAAGGTTCTTTATGATAAGTCAGCCAAGTTTATGCTTGTCTCCAACAGACTGGATGAGGGCAAGAAGGATCTTAATCCCATCACTGAGAACGTGCTGGTAAGTCTGCCTCCCAATATAAGGCGCACTATGGATGTGGACCTGGAGGGCCGAGTGGAGATCGTGGGTGTGGATATGCCGGCTAGAATCAAGGCTGGCAGTGTGCTGGAGATTACTACTTTTTATCGGGCTAAACGGCGAATATCTGAGAACTGGAAAGTGTTCCTGCATATTGAAAAGGGACGGAATCGATTGAATACAGGTGATACGGACCATTACCCTGTGGGTGGTGTACTCCCCACTAATTACTGGACCCCGGACACAATCGTCAGAGATAAGGTGAGCATAAAGGTTCCGTCAATCACCTCTTCTGGTCCTTATAAGGTCTATTCTGGCCTGTATGTGGGTAGTAAACGGATGAAAGTCACCCGGGATAAGGATCACGACAATACCAATCGAATTCTGCTTGGTACGGTAATAGTCGATTAGGGTCTAGTGCGTGCGTGTGCGGGCTGGTGCATGGAGCTATGATTTTCATGGTCGAATGCTCTATGCTGCTCCATCTATTGGTGGCCGCACCACACTTTAAAGATAGATTTCATGGTCAATCTTAAGACAGGAAGACGTTTTATTGGAATTTGAACTTACAGCCCACATGCTCGAAGGAATGGTGCAAGGGTGGCCCGGGCACGTTGGGGCTCTGGTCTGGGGCTTGTTATGGGGCTCCTTTCTTAATGTGTGTATCTGTCGGATCCCCAGGGGTATGTCCGTTGTGAGACCGGCATCCCATTGCCAGTCCTGCGGGACACCCATCAAAGCCATCCATAATGTCCCCGTCCTTTCATGGGTTTTCCTGCGTGGGCAATGCCATCACTGCGGAGCAGGTATCTCTGTTCGTTATCCCCTGATAGAGCTGCTGACTGCCTTGATCTCAATAGCGATCTTTCACCGGGTGCTCTCCGTGGCTTCTCCCGGAGAGCCGGCGGTTGCGCTGTTGAGCTCCTACCTTGCAGCGTTTGCTTTTGCGGCCGCACTGATGGTAGTGGCCTTCATCGACATGGACTATCTGATTATACCTAATGGCATTACTTATCCTGCCATGGCGCTGGGTTTGCTTTATGCCCTGCTTCCTGGCGGGGTTACTTTCTGGCAGTCTTTACTTGGTCTTGCGGCAGGCGGTGGGGGACTCCTGGTTTTCACATTCCTCTATTCCAAAATCAGAGGCATCAGCGGGATGGGTTACGGAGACGTGAAGCTGTTGGGAATGATTGGGGCGTTCCTTGGGTTGGTCGGCCTCCCGTTTGTGGTGCTGGCCGCTGCCTTGCAGGGTGTGCTTTTTGTCGGGGTGGTGGCAATTTTGCGCAGGCTTGGTGTGCAGAATCTACCTCTCTATGATCCGGCCATTCTGGACGAGGATGAGTACGAATACGAGTATGAGGATGAGGGTAATGGCAAGGGTGAGTTGGCTGGAGGTGGGGCAGGGGTCGGTGCTGATACCGGGATGGTGGCTGGTGATGTGGCTCAGACCGCTGCTGAATCAATCTCATCGGATAGCGAAGGGTGTTCACCCTCTGCTTCTGCGCCTTTAGTAATGAAGAAGGTGGAGCCCATCGAAGGTGGAGCAGAACCGCTTCCAGTAATGCGTTTAGCTATGCCATTTGGTCCGTTTCTTGCCCTTGGTGCCATTGAATATCTGTTGGTGGGTGAAGAGGTGGTTGCCCTCTATGTTGGTCTGATAGAGAATATTGTCTATAAAATCTTAGGCCTCGCCTGAGTACAAGGTACAAGGTACAAGGATGGAACTGTCAGGGTCACCACCACTCATTCCCCACGCATTCCTCCCAACACCTGTACAAGGGGCACGGCATGCCGTGCCCTTCGTTAGCGGTGCGAATACTCCCCGCCAGCTTTATGTGGTGATGATGATGGGTATGATTATGGGGCGTTTGCCAAGTCGCTTTCGGGCAAATTTGCGCAGCTCCAGCCTGATCTCCGCTTCCAATTCTTCCCGGTCTTCCCGAGCGGAAGGCAGCATTCGCTCCACTGCCTCCTCAACCAGCACCTCTGCCTCTTTTAATAGACTGGAACTTTGTTCATCAGCATCTGCCGATTCAAACACACCAACTTGAGTAATCCTTGGTGGCCTGACCACCCGACCGCTGCGGGAGTCAACCAGCATAGTGGCCAGCAAGATCCCGGCCCGTGCCATCTGCCGCCTGTCTCTCAGTAATAGCCCTTCCACATCACCTCTGCCAAGGCCATCAAGGAATACTCTCCCAGCTTCAAAGAACGATGGAGTGTGCTTGATCTGATCAGCCCATACCTCCACCAAGTCCCCATCCAAGGCCACAACCTTGTCTTTGATAAAGCTGTATTCATCTGCAAGTCGGGCGTGTAAGGCCAGATGACGGTACTCACCGTGCACAGGCATGAAGAATCTGGGTCGTACCAGTTCAATCAGTTCTCTCAATTCATCCTGGTGGGCGTGACCGGACGCATGCACATCAGCCACATTCTCATAGAGCACATCGGCTCCCCCCCGGTAGAGGAGGTTGATCACCCCATGAAGAGCACGCTCATTGCCGGGGATTGATCTGCTGGAAAAGATGACCAGGTCTCCTTTTCGCACCTTGATGGTCTCGTGTTCACCAGTGGCAACCCTGGTCAGTGCCGAGCGAGCCTCACCCTGGCATCCGGTCAGTATTACAGTGACCTGTCCTGGAGGCAGCTTCTCAGCATACGCAGCATTGTCCGATACCTGTCCGGGGTCCATGGCGAGAAGTCCCAGCTCGGCCGCTGCTGCTGTGTTGGTAAGCAGGCTTCTGCCCAACAGGACCACCCTCCTGTTAAACTGGGCTGAGATCTCGATCACCTGAGCGATTCTGTCGATGTGTGATGCGAACAGGGTGACGAAGACCCGCCCCTCTGCCTTTGAAAAGTAATGGTAAAAGCGCTCCTTGACAGCCTGTTCGCTGATGCTGTGACCAAGCCTCTCCACGTTGGTAGAGTCTGACATGAGCAGCTTGACACCCTCCTGGCCCAGCTCCTTGAACCGCTGCAGGTCCATTCCTTTACCCGAAGTGGGGTGGGCGTCAATTTTGAAGTCGCCCGTGTGGATGATGGTTCCAACGCTGGTGCGAATGGCCAGGGCTGTGCTGCCGATGATTGAGTGGTATGTACCGATGAATTCCACGCCGATACGGCCTAGTTGGACCTTGTCGCCGGGGCGAACTGTTATGTAGGAGAGCCCGGAAATCTCTTCTGGCTGATGTGGTTCTTTCCCCCGCTCTTTTTCCCGCTCCTTCTGCCTGTCCTGCTCACGCTCTTCCATCCGGCGTTTCAAGAGGGCGAGAGTGAACGCTGTTCCATAGATAGGCACATTGAGCTCGTCGAATAGAAAAGGTAGCCCGCCAATATGATCCTCATGGGCATGGGTGAGTATTACCGCTCGCAGCTTGTGTTTGCGTTCCAGGAGGTGATTGTAGTCGGGAATGATCAGATCAACGCCTGGAGTGGTTCCATCCGGGAACATGACACCGCAATCAATCAGTATCGCGTCGTCGCCGTCCTCAAGCAGCAGGCAGTTCATGCCTACTTCACCAAGGCCTCCCAGAGCGGCCAGTGTTATGGAAGGAAGGCTGTCGTTCATTGAGTGGTCCTTTTCTGTATTTCAACCTGGAGCAATTATTCCCATTGGGGTGAGCCAGGCGCAGGCCTTGCAGAAATCGCACTGCGTGGGTCATTGGTGGTAACTGAGGCTCCTGAATATGCATGCATGTATGCATGCATGTATGTGTCTGCTGTCGAAGATTCTTACAGATTGTTCACTGATGTTATGGTGTGCAATAGGTGAGCAATCTCCTTGCAGAAGTGTTTCACTTCGCAACAGGTCAGGTGTATCAGGGGATGATGTACTCAAAGGCCAAGGCCAGTCCGGTGGCAAAGGCAAAGCGCCTGTCGTCACCTGAAGCAGAGCCCATCATGATATCCCAGTCCACACCCACACCAAGCCGCCTTGTAAAGAAATATCGTATTCCAGGCCCGAACCTGGCGGTAACGGTGACAGGCGTCTCTTTGGCAGATCCGAAATAGAGGCCGGTTGCCAGCCCAGCTTTAACATGAGGGATCATCCCATAAGGCATGAGCCCTTCCAACCTGTATTTGACTCCTGGTACCAGTTGTAGTCCGACGGCATCGCCAGAAAACAATAGGTCTGTCTGTACCGAAAGGAGCAGGGGGCCATTGAGCGAAAAGTTGTAGTCGTGGCCCAATCTGGTTCCTCCAGGGAAACCGGTGATCCCGAACACTGGTCCGTAGAGCACGGAGCCTGCGCTGGAGAGCGGTTCCTGTTCCACCTTGTAGGGGGGGAGATCAAGGCTGGATGGCTGTTCCTCGCCATGGGCGGTCCCTGCCAGACCCAGAAAGAGCGAGCATGTTCCGGTGCTCATGGCAAGAATGAATAACGTGACTCCTATAAAGCGGGTTCGCGTCAGGTACCGTGGTGCGTGGATTAAGGCTAATCCGGATTTGTACTGGGGTGATAAATTCAACATTTTTCCGTCAGTCAGAATGGGTTCCTCTATTTGAGCGGATAACTTCCATAAATTAGTTGCAAGAGTTCCTAAGTTATAGATACTGAGGATCTACTTCAACAGGCAAAATCGCGCACGAAGCATGCCCCCAATCCTTGGCTGCCTGCTGCACCATAAAGCACCTGATAATGTATCCCTGGTGATGGAACAGGTCAAGGAACTGCCTGATCCCTATTGGTAAGTAGCTGGTCTTTGTGAAAATGGGTTTGGTCATGGTCATTTTTAATGCTTATTGAAGGCTAGATCACCACTGATGTGGTTGCTGCAGGGGCGGGGGCAGGTGGGGGTTGGGGTGGGGCGAGGGCGAGGGCGAGGGCGGGTGGGGGTTCATGAGGAGAAGCTGGATTTGGGGATTGGATGATGGATTGCTCCTATGACTGATGCTTATCTAGACTCTGAGAGGAATGACTGTGGGTTGTTTAAGTCTTCTGCTGTGAGAAGATTCAGACGGATGGCAGCCCGCTGGCAGTCAGATTGCCTTCAGGGGCTGTTGGGTATTGACAGCATTGGGGAAAATAAGGAGGTAGCGCTCCCTGCTGAGCGGTTATCAGTAGCCAAACTTCTGGTAGAGCGGATTTTGGCACGTAATATTTTTTTCCGTGCCATGGATCTGGACAGGTTGAATTTTCAGGGCAATCTCAGGCAGAGCCTGCTTGTGCAGTGGCAGGATCTGGGGACGGCAGTTCTTTGCTCAGGCTCGGGTCCAGATTCAGAAGCTATTGAGCTCCCTATCCTCGGTCGGCGGTATGATGAGCTGAATCTCGATCGGATTCCCTTCGATGAGCTGAACAACCTGATGGCCACGCCCGAGGCTGAGACTGCGCTGTATCTCAGCTCTCCCAATCTGGCTAGACTGCTCGGTCTGTTGCATGAGGATTTTCTCAACGCCCAGCGGCACCAGGGAGGCGTCTATTACACACCCTTGAAGGTTGTGCATCACTTAGTAGCTCAATGCATTGAGCTACTTGATAAACAGTGGACGACAACTCAGCAAGGGTGGGGGCGAGCACTGCCTGCAGTGATTGATCCTGCTTGTGGTTCTGGTGTTTTTTTGGTGGAGACATTTAACCGGTTACTGCAAAAAGACCATTTGATTGGCGGTTTGGCCCACTCCACGAACCTGCCCCTCAGGCTCTTGAAAGAATCGATCCATGGCGTTGACCTGGATGAACATGCAGTGGAGATGACCAGACTGGCTTTGCTCCGGTGTGTATTAGCCCATGTTCATGGGCAGGGTGCTGGCTTGGGAGGGCCTCATTCCGGTGAAGAATATGAGTCATGGGCGCAGAGGATGTGGTCGGTTGCCGTAGAGAGTCTCTCCAGCAATATCCGGCAGGGGAACGCTCTCCTGGATAGGGCCCTGCGATCAGCCGGGAAGACAGATGAGGCTGATGGATTGCAGGCTATTCCTTCTGCCATGCCCTTCGACTGGCATCTGGAGTTTCCACATGTTTTTCTAGGCGGAGATGTTGTGGATGATGTGGTGGGGGATGATGTGGGTGATGCCACAGACACAGACACAGCCACAGGTGGATATGCAGGCTCAGGGTCAGGTTCAGATCAAGATTCTGGCCAAGATCCAGAGCACGGTTTCGATTTGGTAATCGGGAATCCTCCGTTTATCTCCTTTTCAGGCAAACACCGGATTCGCAAAAAACATGGTGAACTAATTCGTCAGATTGAGAGCCAAATCATTGAACGATTCAATGCCATTGGTGGATGGCCAGCCACTCATTCATTCTTCATAAATCTGGCAACACGGATGCTCAGCCGTAACCTGATTGCTTTTGTTGTGCCCGCTCAAGTGGGCCAACTTGAAGGATACAGGCCAATCAGGAAGTATGTATGCCAGCGTCACCATCTGTTGCAGGTCGCCTATTGGGGAGAGGATGTGTTTGCCGATGCTTTTACACCGGTGATGACATTTGTCTCGTCGGCCATAGCCCGCCAGACCGGTAATGCGATACAGACTGAGATTCTGTTTAATCCCGATACATGTGCAACTGTAACCAATAGTAATAATAGCGGTTGTATGTTGGGTGATGGGGAATATGCGAGCGGGGAACCATGGCTTCCTTCCGTGTCTGTGCTGGCGGAAAATGCCTGGGCAGGATCGGCATTTTCGACAAAAGCATTAAACAGGGTACCTGCCGGGAATACGGGTATGTTTACCCTTGGCAAGCTGGTGACAGACAATGGAGTGCACACTGGCAATGCTGCCCACATGCTCTTGCGCCATGCCCAAAGTGCAGATGGAACTACAGTGGTTCCCCTTTTAGAAGGGCGGCAGATTTTTAGCCATGGGTGTGCCAAGCCAGTGGTGGCACTTGATTTGGCAGTCTTGCCGGAGTCGGGTGTCTATTTTCGTATTCCACCGGTAGAGAATATCCAGACGGTGTGCTACTTGATAAGGCAGACCGCATCCAGGCCCATTGTTGGACCAAAAACCCATGCACTATATTATCGGAACTCGCTTATCGGATTACGGGAACCTGAGTCTGTTTATGGACTGGGGTTTAATCCTGGAGATTTTCCCGTTGATGTAAGGTACTTGTCTGGAATCCTCAACTCCCGATTTATGGGAGAGATCTATTCCATGTTAGCACCTGATGCTGGTCAGAAGGCTTTCCCTCAGGTGAAGGTTAAAGTTCTGCGCAGCTTGCCCTTCCCTATGGTGGAGACGGCCACGCAGGAAGCTCTTCATGCTCGACTGGTTCAATTGGTGAAATGTATGGAGTTCATGGTGGCCACTAATCATAAAGAGGGTGGGGGGGAGGGTGAGAGTGAGGGGAAGCGGAAGCGGAATGACTTGGCCGCAAGTGGGGCCTCCTGTGAGGAAAGTTCGTGGAGCGCTCTCAACAACGAGATTGAACAAGTGGTGTGGGAATTGTACGGAGGCAATACGCCTGCTCAAGTGGTGTTTAGACTGTAGACTGCGACATGGGGCATGAGGTGTCTATTGGGCAATGTGATCGCAGGGGTGAGAATGGACGGGTAAGGCCAGATTATTCTGCGGGTGTCGCTTCTTCAGAGGAATTTGGGGCTTCCATTCCATCGATCATGAGTGCGGGATCAACAGGCATCTCATTCACGCGGATGTTCTTCTCCAGCTTCTCGATCTTCACATCCTTCTTGAGGTTGGTCATGAGGCTGTCGAATGCGCTCTGCATTTTCTCCTCTTCCAGCTTCCTCTTGATGATGACCTTGGCTTCGTCAAAAGACATGGTGTGTGCCTCTTTACGGTCGGTGAGCTTGATGATGTGGAAACCGAACTGGGAGCGTACTGGATCGGAAATCTCACCAACCTTCATGGCGAAAGCTGCGTTGGAGAATTCAGGGACCATCATCTCTGCAGCAAAGAAATTGAGATCACCACCATTGGCTGAACTCGGGCAAGAGGATTCTGCCTTTGCAAGTGCAGCAAAATCCGCACCGGGAGCCTTCGCTTTCGCAGCAATCTCTTCTGCCTTCTTCTTGGCGGCGTCCACGGCTGCCTGGTCCGCATCTTTGCTGACAGACAACAGAATATGGCTGGCGCGCACCTGGTTGTCCTGCTTGAACTCGTCGATATGGCTATCATACTCTGTCTTGAGCGTTGCATCGGACAGGTCGATATTGGCCTCTTTAGTCATGATCTGACGAAGAGACAGGTCCTTTCGAATGTCTTCTTTTATCTCCGCCTCATCCAGACCATTTTCCTTAAGGAAAGAATTGTATTCATCGACGCTGGGGAACCGGACTTTGAATGCATCAAAGGTCTTGTCAATCTCTTCCTTTGGGATATCCAGGTTGGCGTTGGCAATCTTCCGGTCGATCAGATACTCGTCGATCACCATATCAAGGAGCTTCTCCTGGAAAAATGTTACGAGCTGGGGCGGAATCGCCGATGACATGTTGCCCATTCTTCGACTGGCGGTCTTATTGAATTTCTCTGCGGAGATCTCCTCTCCGTCAATAATGGCTACCGGCCCAGTGGCTTCGAGGGGAAGTTTAACCTCGGCCTTGTCTCCATCAGCCGCAGCGGCAGCAGCCTTCTCTTCACCACCGGCTTTTGTTTTGTCACCGTTCTTGCAGCCGGTCATGGCGAACATGATGGCGATGGTGCCGACACATATCAAAGCTATCAGCGGCTTCGCCCTGAAAGAAAAACTCGAAATTTTCATTATAAAATTTTGCTCCTGAAAGAGTTTCTGTTGAGGGAAACGGTGTATCATTACGTTACTAAAACAATTTAGTAAAGCGGTTGTCCTCAACCGCTGGAAAAATATGGGGAATTCTGGCTGTACGTTCAGCCAGTTTTCGCAAGTGCTGAGCAGTGGGGGTGTTCAACTGATCCTGGAGAACCCGCCATGTCCAGTTGCCGCCTACTTTTGATGGCACATTCATCCGGGCTTGATTATCCAGACCCAATGCGTCTTGCAGGGGGATGATGGCCATCTTGGATGGGCTCATAAATGCAAGGGCAATAATTGACCATAGGATTTCATTATCTGCTCGGGATGATTCAATGGCATTACAGACATTTTCAGTCTTCTGGGATTCTAGTGAATGTGGCCCACCGGCCAGCGCCTTTATTGCATCTTGCTGTGTAATACCTGTCCCGGTGATTGTGCTCGAAGGGTTATTATCGGCAGCTATGTCGCGCTTGTTTGCGGTGAGCGCGTCAGATCCTCTCCAATTGGCTCCGAAGTTTTCATCCATCATGGGGTGTGAGCCTAAATCCCACAGATCAAGGTAAGAATTGACAAATTGCCTCTCTTTGCTTGCCGCCTTCCTGTACCACCCAAGGGTGGTATCATTGTCATGGGTGCCAGTATAGACAAGACAGTTACCATTTGCCGGGTAGTTGTGGGGTAAAAAGGGGCTGCTCTCATCACCCTCAAACGCGAACTGCAGGACCTTCATTCCCGGGAATTGGAAATGATCCCGTAACTTTTCCACTTCGGGAGTAATCATCCCCAGATCCTCAGCGATAATGGGAGCGCTCCCCAGTTTGTCTTGAATCACCTGGAACAGTTTTTCGCCTGGGGCCTTCACCCATTGTCCTTTTATGGCAGTGGCCTCTGTAGCGGGAATTTCCCAATAGGCCTCAAAGCCGCGAAAATGGTCTATGCGGATTAAATCGGTGAGCCTTAGGGCGTGCTTCACCCGGGCCACCCACCAGGAAAAGTTGTTCTCTTCAAGGGCCTTCCAGTTATAGAGAGGGTTTCCCCACCGCTGACCGGTCTCGCTGAAATAGTCTGGAGGCACGCCAGCTACTGAGCTGGGATTGCCATGTTCGTCGAGCAGGAAGTAGCCAGGATGGGCCCAAACATCCGCAGAGTCGTGAGAAACGAAGATGGGCATGTCTCCCACCAGAGAGATGTTGTGCTGGGAGGCTTTCTCCTTCAGCAATGACCATTGCTCGTGGAAGAGCCACTGGGTCCATGAGTGGAACCTGATGTTCTCGGCCTGCTCCAGGTGTGCCCTCTGCAGGGATTCCGTGTTTCGATTGCGTAGCTCCATGGGCCACCGGGACCATGGTGCCCCCTGAAACTGGTCTTTCAGAGACATAAACAGGGCGTAGTCTTCCAGCCATGTTTTTTCGCTCTCACACCATTGGCTAAAATCATCCAGCTCAGATTGGCTCGCTCTGGTGCAAAAACTGTTGTATGCCCGCCGTAGAAAAGACCATTTCCATGAATAAATCTCTCCATAATCCACATTGCTGTTGGTGGAAGCGAAGACTGGGGGTGGAGCTTCCCGGTCCATCCACCCATTGAGGAATATCTGTTCAGGATCTATTAAGTAGGGATTCCCTGCAAAAGCGGAGAAGCTCTGGTAGGGGGAATCGCCATATCCTGTTACACCGAGAGGGAGCATCTGCCACCAGGAAGCGCCGGCTTCCTGCAGCCACTCAATAAATCTGTAAGCTCCATCACCCAGTACTCCAATTCCCCAGGGACCGGGTAGGCTGGTGGGGTGGAGCAGTATTCCGTACGAACGGAAGATTTCCATGTTTGATTACCTGCCTGAAGGGAATGGCTCGCTTGTTGTGCCAATCCTGCTCTGGTACTCAATGCTTTTCCATCTAATAAAAACATCGGACCCAATGCTTTTAAGTATCATGTACTAATGTGCCAGTACCCTCTTTTATGTTTGGTACACTTTGCTTTTTCACCTTAGTTTGATTAGGGTGCGCGGGCAAATATCTTGAACACGGGCGGGGTGAATGGTCGGTGCTGTAGCCCCTGTATGGTTGTGGGGTGATATAGGGGAATGGGGGGTGTGTGGATGTTTGGGTTGGCGAGCTCTGCTGGGCTGTGCTTTGGCATGGGTAATGGCATGGGTAGGAGATTGATGGTGCAAGAGAAGAACGGGAAAAAGCGAATGGCAGGGCCTGAAGGGAAACAACGACGGGCAGGCCGCAAGGGACCGGTGGGAACCGATGGTGGCAAGCCTGAAGAGAAAGCGCTTGCAGGGAGCATGAAGGTGGTTCAAAGCATCGCTGATTACCTGGTGGTGACCAGCCCAGGGCTGGAAGAGATTACTTGTCGGGAGATGCGCGATCTGGGCCTGACGCCGGGTTCTGTTATCCCTGGAGGAGTGGAATTCAGGGGGAGCAGAGAGGAGATGTTCAGGGCCAATCTCCATCTGCGGACAGCAAGCAGGATCCTTATGCGTCTGGCATGCTTCAAGGCTATTGGCTTCAAGGAGCTGCATGTTGGGATCAGGAGCTTGCCTTGGGAGCACTTTCTTAATCAATGCTGGTCCGGGTCACAGTCGGTCGCTGCTGCTGCCTCTGTAGACACCTCATCATCCTCGTTATCCTCTTCGTCTGTATCGGGCAAAAAAGTTGGCCAAAGCAGTGAGCAAGCCCAGCATCCTGTTGTGGTCAAAGTTACCTGTCACCAATCCCGTCTCTACCACACAGGTAAGATTGAGGACACCACCCTGGCCGCTGTTGGAGAGCGTCTCGACGCTGTGCTGAGGGAACAGAGGGGGAAGGGAGGTGGGGATGGCGAGGGCGTACAGACTATTTACCTTAGAATTGAGCAGGACCAGTGCCATGTGAGCATTGATACCTCTGGTGAGCTGCTCCATCGACGGGGATACAGAGAAGTTTCTGGCGTGGCTCCCATCCGTGAAAACCTGGCGGCCGCCATCTTGATGGGGTGTGGCTGGACTGGCGACAGCCCGCTGGTAGATCCCTTCTGCGGCACTGGTACTTTCATTCTGGAAGGGGCCATGATTGCTGCTCGCATGGCTCCTGGCTCATGTCGCACATTTGCGTTTGAAGGGTGGCCATCCCATCAGTATCCGAATGGTGCAGCGGCAGATGCTTTGTTCTCTCCCCATGGGAATCATGGGGTCACGGTCAGCAGAAGCTATAAGCTGGCATGGGAAGAGTTGAAAGCCCAAGCGGAATCCAACTCTGCGCTTAGTACGTGTGTTGTCGGTCCACAGAAGGGCGTGCTGCTACCTCCTCTGCAGGGCAGTGATCTCTCAAGTCATGCGGTGGCCGCTGCTCAGGCTAATCAGCTCAAAGGCGGCCTGAGCTCCATGGAGTCAATTGTTTTTCTGGAACAGGATTTTCAGTACCTGCAACCCCCTCGGGATCACAATGGCAACCATGTGGCTCCCGGCTTGATTGTTGCCAATCCTCCTTATGGAGACAGGGTGGGCAGCCGGGGCGATGTGAGGCGACTCTATGGCAGATTCGCCCAGATCCTCAGGGATCGATTCGCTGGTTGGCATGTGGGGCTCCTGGTCCCCGAACGCTCCCTGGTTGCCCTGTTTCCTTTTCCGAAACTAGGGGAGCCCATAGTCTTTAATCATGGTGGAAAGTCGGTGATGTTAATCCGCTTTCGTGTGGATTGAGGCAGGTTGGTTAGGTGTTGAGGTGCTGTGCCGGGTTACAGGCAGGCTTAATCTCAGGTGAATTGGGCAGTCCATGCCATCTGGCGCAGCTCTTCAGGCAGAAGCGGAAACACCTCGTCCTTCAAGTCTTCCAGACCACGCTCGTTGCCAACTACTCTGAAGAAGGAGCGTAAACCGAGGACAATATCAGATCGATCCCTGTTCATGGTCTCCATGAGCTGGCTGATGAATCCGGCTGTATCAAGGTTCATGGGGTTCAGGCGAGACTCCAGCATGGTCTGCTGCAGATCACCGGGGAGCCTGGCTGCCATCATGGTGACTGCCTCCTCAGGCAGCAGGTGGGGCAACAGTTGCACAACCGTGAACACGAACTGCTCCGCTTCTTCGTAATCGGTCATACCAGTATCCGTAGCAATTTTTTTAATCAGGCTAATTTTGCTCATTCAGCGATGCTCCGGTTCGGGAGGAGTGATTATAAATTCCAATAGCAGGAGTGTTCACCCCGGGGACAAGAGGCAAGAGGGAAGTAGCAAGTAGAAAGTTGAAAGCTGAAAGAGAGGAAGGATGAAAGATTGGACCATTTGCTCCCTTTGAACATTGGTCCAACACCTCCCTCCCACGTAACACCTCCGACCCAACGCCTGTAGGGGCACGGCATGCCGTGCCCTTCGCCAGCGGCGCACCCGACCATCTCACTACACGACAGCGCCGTGCCCGTTGTATTCTCGATTGCTCACTAACTCCTCTCTTTTCGACCGAAATCCGTAAGCGTCCGTAGCCCGGACACCTGCCCATTAACTAACTCCTTGAAATTATTATAATTCCTATTGGCCCCTCTCCTGCATGTGGCATTCAGCCGACGACTTGCTTCAGGTCACCAGTATGACAGGACTCACACCGAGTCGGCGGAGAGGAGATAGGGTCATGACAGTCTCAACAGCGATTTCAGGGACACCTGTCGGTGTAAAAGCAGCACTTGTCAGGGTCGAGGTTACTACCATTGATGCCTTTCAAAACATGGAGATCGTTGGTCTACCTGAGGGTGCAGTGAAGGAGGGTAAAGTTAGAGTACAGTCTGCCCTGCAACACCTGGGGTTCAAGATGCCCCCCAAGAAAATCATGGTGAATCTGGGGCCTGCAGATCTGCGCAAGGAGGGTACCGCCTTTGACTTACCTATTGCCCTCTGTCTGGCCAGCATTCTCAAACCGGACCTCCCGTTTAATAAACAGTTCATGGACGAGAACATGATGCTGGGCGAATTGACCCTGGATGGTAAAGTTCGGGCGGTTAAGGGGGTTCTGCCCTGCGTGGTGGCCGCAGCGAGAAGTGGGCTCAAGGGAGTGGTAGTGCCTAATGACTGTTCAGCCGAGGCCGCAGCAGTCATGCAGATGCCGGTTTATGGGGTGGAAACCTTGCAGCAGGCCATCGACCTCTTAACTGGTGTGGAGGGAATGGAAGAAGAGCTCTCCTGGCACGGTAATGGGAATGGTAATGGGAATGGGGAAGAGAGCAGGTATGAGATCTCCGGTGGTGTACCTGATGGGGCTGGTGAAGCGAATGGTGGGAGTGACAACAGCAGAGGTTCAATGGCAAAAGGCTTGGCGACCAGTCTCTCGCCTGGTGCGGCATTAGCCGTTTCGGTGGACCTGGCAGATGTAAAGGGGCAGGGGTATGCCAGACGTGCTCTGGAGGTGGCTGCAGCAGGTGGCCACAACCTGCTCTTTATAGGTCCTCCCGGGAGTGGCAAAAGTATGCTTGCCCGCCGTCTCACTACTATTCTGCCCGACCTGACCGAAGAAGAATCCATAGATGTCACCTCAATATATTCAGTGAAAGGGCTGATTGAGCCAGGGCAGGGGCTTATACATCGCAGACCATTTCGGGCACCCCATCACACCATCACCGGTCCGGCAATGGTAGGCGGCGGCCAGGGGCTCGCCCGGCCAGGAGAGCTTAGCCTGGCCCATCTTGGAGTTTTGTTCCTTGATGAATTGCCAGAATTCAAACCAGCAGTACTTGAGACTTTGCGTCAGCCTCTGGAAGACGGATTCATCTCTGTGGGCAGGGCCCTTGGTTCCATGAGATTCCCGGGGCGGATTACTCTGGTGGCAGCTATGAACCCGTGTCCGTGTGGTCATCTTGGCTCCCCTCGTGGCCTTTGCCGGTGCTCTCCTGTGCATGTTCAAAATTACCGGGCTAGAATTTCGGGGCCATTGCTTGACCGGATCGATCTTCATGTGGAAGTGCCCGAAGTCTCCTGGCAGGACATCTCCACTGCCCGAGAGGGAGAGAGCTCAAACACCGTACGGACAAGGGTGGTTCGAGCACGGGCTATACAGCAGGATCGTTATCAGGAGGTATCCAGCATCATCGACTGTAATGCCAGGCTTACCTCCAGATTTATGAAAAAGTGCTGTGCCCTTGATGATCGGGCCAAGCATCTGATGCAACAGGCCATGGGAACCTTCGGACTATCTGCGCGTGCCCATGATCGACTGTTGAAAGTTGCCAGAACGATCAGTGATCTTGATCAGTGTGAACAAATTAAGCCGGAACACTTGGCCGAAGCAATCCAGTATCGGATCCTGGACAGGAGGAACGCCATTGAAGGTTGAGACTATAAAGCGACTGTGGGCGGAGGGATGTGATTGGGGGCGGCAGGTTCTCAAAAGGAAGGCGGTCGACTGGTATGGACCTGTCTGGGGGACGATTCCTACTGGGCAAGAGGCATTAGATCGACTCCTCCCCGGTGGCGGATTTCCCCGGGGCCAGTTGGTGGAGGTGGGGGGGAGCTGCTCATCCACAATGGCGTCCATTGGTGCTGGAGCTGCTCGACACATGGTCGAGGAAGGTGGTTGTGTGGTGCTCATGGATCTGGATGGGGGCGTAGTGGGCAGAATTCGATCCCTGCTGGGAGGGCTGGGGTCGGACCGAGTATTCTTGATTCAACCCGAGAGTGGCGAGATGGCGCTGACTATCTGCAGAACATTGATTCAGTCCGGAGGGGTGGATCTTATCCTTGGAGACTGTCTCAGAGAGAGGCATTTTATCGGGGCCCTGGCTATTGCTGGTGGCATGCGTTCTCGGTTGGCCGTCTGTCGTAAAGCTCTGGAGCAGGGGATGGATATGCTTGGTCATACAGCCGCCATGAGCGGTACGTGTTTGATAGTCATGAACCCTGCTGCCACTGATTCTTCTGCTTCGACAGGTGCTAACCTTTACGCTCACAAGAGGCACGGTAACTTAATCCGGTTTCATGCTGTCCTCAGACTACTGGTAGAAGGTCATGGGAGGGCGGCTGTGGTGCGTTTGATAAAAAACAATGTGGATGGGATCGGGTTAAGTCATCCAGCTATCTATTCGGCCTGTAGGGTGAATTTAGTCAGCGAGAGCCAGCTTGTTACATGATGGCGTACGTGTGCTCGGTTACGCTTCAATTCCATATCACCAGAGCTACCACTCATTCTCCACACCTTCCTCCCAACGCCTGTACGGGCACGGCATGCTGGAGAAGTTGTCAGTTGTCAGTGGGCAGTGGGCAGTGGGCAAGGTTCAAGGGAACCACCTCTGCCTCTGTACGGGCACGGCATGCCGTGCCCTTCGCCAGCGGCGCACCCAACCCGCCCAAACAATTTATTGAACTCAAACCACCTTAAAAAACAAACACGTATGCGGCCTGCCGCGATAGTGTGGTCAGCCAGTTATCTGATCGGCAGATAATTGGCAAACAAACCCCTGGTAAGGATCACCCACCCATCACAGGCCACAAAAAGCAAGAGCTTGAACGGAAGAGCCAGAAGTGCTGGTGACATACCAGACAAACCGGTGGCAAGCAGCAAATTGGCCACTACCATGTCAATGACCATAAAAGGTATGAAGATAAGGAAACCAATCAGAAAGGCTTCCTTGAGCTCACTGATGATAAAAGCGGGGGCCAGCACCTGCATCCTCACGCTGTGGTCGCTGATTGCAGGCGCATCAGGCTGGCTGGCAGCCATCTGGGCAAAAAACAACAGCTCATCCTCATTAGAGTTCTCCTTTAGGAACTGTCTGATGGGCATGGATGCGTTATTAATGACCGTGCGGTCAGGGATTTTCCCCTCATTCAGCAGCGCCGGCAGCTCCAGATTGGCCTCATCAAGACTTTTTTCAAACACAGGAGCCATGATTATGATGGTGAACAGGAGCGAAATGCCGGTGATAACCAGGTTAGGAGGAATAGTGGGCGTACCCAGTGCGCTACGGAGCAGGGAGAAGACGATGGCGAATTTAACAAAGGAAGAGAGACAGAGGATGAGCAAGGGGGCAAGGGTTGCGCCTAAGATGAGCAGTGGGGTGAGGAGGTGAGGTTGAAGTAGTACTGGACTGTTCTCGAGCGGGTGGAGCCCCTGTGCAGCCATTGGGGCTCCGAAAGCAGGCTTGGCTAGAAAGAACAGGAGAAACACAAAGACCACCAGGGATACAAACGATGAGCCAGTCAATGAGTAGGCGCTGCTGCTCACTGTCTCACCAGGTTCATACTCATCTGGAGCCTCACTGCCCATATCCTTCGCCCCTTGTCTTGTTTCGTTACTCTTATTACCTCCCCCCTCTGTGCTATCTGCCGACTTCTTGCTGAATGTCTCTTCTGGTTGCTGCTCTAGTCCAGGCTCTACCGTCATGTCTGATTGTTCGGCTTTGTTGTATTGATTCGGGTTGAATGCCGAATCCATGTGGATTTCACCCAGGCTGTTTACCCCATTATTTCCTGTCGCAATCAAGAATGTCTTAACGCCCACCTTGACTAAGTAGAGGTGGTGCTGCTGGTCAAGGGGCATCTGGTCCAGCAATTCCATTGATATGGCGTCTGAGTTGCCAGGGGGGTTGAGGGTCCCCTTCAGTTTCAGAATACGACTGATGCCGGCTCTGCCAGTTCTGCCAGCTTTACCACCCGGACTGGGCCTCAGATGTCTCGATGCGGTTTTAAGGATTATCCATGTGAGCAGGATGGTGAATCCTAAAGCAAGGAACATGCGCAGGAAAAATGGCCCCGATGAGAGTCCTGTCATGGTTGCTGGGGCGGCGTTAGTGTTAGCGACCGTCAGTGTGCTGGCAGCCAACAGGACGAACATCATTGATTGGTGCCTCATTTGCTACTGGTTTACAGTGGAAGCATGGTGTTAACCACAGAGTGTGGAACACCACGTACGCCCAGCTAGATATGGCGGCCTACGATGAGAATGCCAACCCCCTGCGGAATAAAAGCTCTTAAAAATCCTTGCCGTTTTGGGCTATTAAGGATTCTCCCCACCATCTGCCACCAGCAAAATTCGGAAGCCTTGACCTGTTAATGACTAAGACAGTAATATCCCATGGTCGAATTATTGGCAGAGTGTGGTATCATGCCCGTGTTCTGCTAATTGAGCTTTTTGTATTCATTAAACAAACCATGGAGGTAGGGCATACATATGCCAAAAGAAAAAATCAAGACTCGGGAGCTGGCTGAAAAGATTGCGGGGTTAGGGTGGGAGAAGAAGGCGGAAAATCTGGTTGTTCTGGAGGTGTCACAGATCGTCAGTTACACAGATTATCTCATCATTATGAGTGGTCAGTCTGACAGGCAGGTGCTTGCCATAGCAGACAATATTGAGGACCGCCTCCATGATGAAGGGATCAAGCCGGTTGGTGTTGAGGGCAAGGCGGGGCGACAATGGGTCTTGATGGATTATGGTTCCGTTATCGTTCACATCTTCTACGAAGGCATCCGCTCCTTTTACGATCTGGAGAGATTGTGGCACGACGCACCCCGTCTGGACATTACTGAGACGGATGATGGGTTGATTCTGTCTCAGGAAGCGAAAGTACCTGTTCCTCGGTTGCGGGCTGCCGGAGCAGCCATGTAAGCCAAAGGGTGTTCTCGTCGCCACCTTCTTCCTGTCTTGAACTTTGCAGAAATCCAGAAAAGCTCCCATGCGATATTGATATCTAGTGGTTCCGTTGCACGTGACACCATTTTTGTTTGCTCTTTAATCTTGGGCCATAGGCATAAGAATTGCTTAAACCATGGTTTTCGAACGAGGGATTCTCGACGTTCGCACAGGCTCGCCTGTCCCATAAGGGGTAACACTCTGGATGGCTATGCCGTATCAACCAGTGATTAATGGATGGTAGACGAATCAAGCATGGTTCGGAGGAGCAACAATGACCAAAGAGAAATCGGGCTGTAACAGGGATGGAGGCTGGTGGGGGGTGACCGGACTGAGGCAGGCCTGGTCTCAATGGTTGGGGGTTCTCTACCCAGGGCGATGTGCTGGTTGCCGGACTATACTGCCGGAAACCGGACTTGACGGTTGGTGTGCCCAATGCAGGCGAACCCTGACACCGCTTACCCCTCCCCTGTGTGTCAGGTGCAGCTTGCCTGTGCCTGCAACGCTCACTCCACTTGGGCGGGGTCAGCTTCCCGGTGAACTGGGCCATGTCTGTGACAGTTGCCTGGTTAAACCTCCACCCCAGCAGTTTACCTTGTCATGTCTGGAGTATGGGGCGGCCGTTGAGAAGGCACTGGTTAAACTGAAATACCAGGGGGATTTCTGGGTGCTGAAAGCGTTTGCCCATTTATGGAGCGGGATGAGTGCGTTCTCGTTTCAGCCCGCTGATGGGTGGTTGCGGCAGTGGACCCAGTACGTGGTTCCGGTACCACTGCACTATAAGCGATTACGGGAGCGGGGTTATGATCAGGCTGCGCTGCTGGCACGCTGCCTGGCTAGCTATCTTGGTAAACCTGCGGGAGTAGGGTTTCTGGAGAGACAGATTCATACTAGGTCCCAGGTGGGTTTGTCTTCAGAAGATCGTCGAAAAAATGTGTGTGGCGCCTTCCGGGTCTCACCCAAGCACCCTTGGAGAAACCCATTCAGAGCGGCCTGGAATGGTCTGAGTTTTCTTTCTGGTAGGGAGATGGATGCCTGTGGGGAGCAAAATAGACGGTCTGATTCTATGCCGTTTCCTCCCGGTTCCAGGATACTCCTGGTTGATGACACCATGACCACTGGGGCCACGGTTCAGGAGGCTGCGGCTGCTCTTTTGGAGGCAGGGGCAGGGGGAGTGGGTGTCTTCACTATTGCAAGAGCGGTCATGATGTAGCTGTGATCTGATGTGATGTAATTGTTCCAAATCTTGTTATTTCTCATGGATATGAGCGGCGCAACATCTATTATTCAATTTCACATTTAGCCATGGTGAGTTACAACGTGACCAGAGAAAGAAGTATGGGCTCATCTTGTTTTGTTGTATTGAGGTCAATTTATTGTGAATCGCAACAGTGGTAGAAAAAGCCGGGGGAATCAGCATGGCAGAGGTAGCAGCCATGGCGCTGGCAGTGGAGGGCGGAGAGGAGATGCCAGACCTGATACATCCAGGTTGGGCAGGCAAAAGGGCAAGATAGACAATTACACCCTGGCAGCAAAGGAGGCCGGGTATCCAGCCCGTTCCGTGTTCAAATTGGAAGCCATTGATGCCCAATATCATCTGTTCAGACCGGGTGATCGAGTTCTTGACCTTGGGTGCCATCCGGGCTCCTGGGCCAAGTATATATCGGGTCGGGTTGGAATGAAGGGGAAGGTGGTTGGTGTGGACCTTACGCCAACTATCCTTGATGAACAGAATATAACCGTGTTTGCCCTGGATGTGATGAACATAGATCGCACGGTTATCGATCCGGACACCACCGGTTTCAACGCGGTGGTTTCTGATATGGCTCCCAACACCACCGGAATACGGGATGTGGATCAGGCCCGCTCTCTGGAGCTGTCCCTCAAAGCTATTCAGTTGGCTCACCAACTGCTTGTGAAGGGGGGCAAGTTTGTCTGCAAGGTTTTCCAGGGGCCTGACATGGATCAGATTAAAGCGGCCGCTGAAGAAGAGTTCAGTCAGGTGCGTTTTGCCCGCCCCCCAGCAGTCAGGCGTGATTCTTTTGAGATCTATCTAGTGGGCACCGGATTTAAGGGTGGCCGAAATGGTAACCGGGTTGATGATGATGTTGCGCCAGTTCCTGGCAGTAAATTAGAAGATGAAGGAGAAGGAAGCGCCCCAGTTGATGGTGTCGAATAAGCTGATATAGGTTCCTTCGGGGAGGGAGTCGAAGACTGCACCACCCTCGGGAACGAAGCGAATGGGTACGCCCACCTCTCCGCTCACTGAGAAGAACCGGGAAAAGAAATATTCCGCGCCCATAGCTAACTCCAGACCTAACTCAGTACGGTTGCACAAGCCTGTCTGGGGGAGATCTGGGTCTGAACACGCATCGGCCTCCTCGCTGAAGTTCTTGATTCCTGCGCCCAGACCACCGGCCAGGTACAGGTTAGCCTGATCGGAGAGGGCTGTATTGAAGAGTGCACGTGCCAGAAGCAGGGTGGTGTTAGAGGCTTCATCCCTTCCATTTACCCTGGAATCGGGGCCGCTGTAGGTATGGTTTAGCACACCCTGGAAGCCCAGGTTTCCCAGAAAGTACCTGACCGAGATGCCACCAGGATGGAGGGGAGTTCTAGCGCCGCCCACACCGAGTCTGCCGGTCATGTCAGCAGCTTGAGCCTGGAATGAGGTGATGGTGAAGAGCGTCATTACGAACAGTGGTAAGATGGTTCCAAGCAGCTTCTTCATTGTTACTCCTTTGTGAGATAGGCCCCCGTTCAGTTATGTCCATATACATTTTGACAGGGTAAAGGTCAACAGATAGAGCCATGCCCATGTAATGCGGTGCAGGGTCATATGTGGGCCTGTTCGGATGTGGCCCGCCTGCCGAACCAGCAGAGGAACCAGCCAGCCCCCTCTCTCCCCTGGAAACTCTCAATTTTAACCAACCCTGTGGTTGAGCGGATGATGGTGCTCTCCCATGGTCGTGGCAAGGTTTGCATCTGTTTGTGACTATGGTTCTTGACGGCACGTAATACTATTGCTAAATTGTTCTGGACTGCTGCTCTGTACGTGAAGAACAAGAATCCTTACACCCTTGTTCTTATACCTGGGACTCTTCAAAATTATGGTGGTGTGCATGCCCGGCAAGTACCGGGAAGCCTTAAGCCGTTGCGAGGAGACCCCCCTTTGGGTCAGGGTATAAGGGCCTGTTCTAATACCGGCAGATGCGGCAGTTTTCTTTTTTACCCATCCTTTATCCATGCTCCACTCATGACTCCGTTCTTTCAGGCAGGCATGTCTTGTTTTCCAGTCATATAATGCGCTATTCTTGGCAGGTGCGGTTTGCTCCAGACAGAGAAACTTTCACTTGTTTTCCTGGTCGGAGGACGACCGGCTACAGGAGAAAAACATGAATTCCAACGTGGCATGGACGGATTGTCTGCATAAGACAGGGGCCAGTTTTATAATGGTGCTGCTGCTGGCGGTAGCTTTCGTTTTGTTTGTCACTGCCTGCTCTGATGAGGCTGACAAGCCTGCTGATGAATGGTCCGGTGACCAGGATTCGGGTACCAGT
>CAYZFJ010000030.1:0-25251 GCA_964477705.1 uncultured Myxococcia bacterium
ACCCAGGGCTTCCAGAGTCTTTTTGTTTACTTTCCGTGGGTCTACCCGCTCGCAGAAGTCGAGCAGGTCAGCGAAGAGGCCATCTGCCCTGGCTTCAAGGATAGAGGAAACCACCGCTTCGCCCACACCTTTGATGGCCCCTAGGCCAAATCTAATCTTACCGCTGTCGACAGAGAAATCCACATCGCTGTAGTTCACGTCTGGAGGGAGCACTTCTATGCCCATCTCCTTGGATTCATAGATGTATTTGACCATCTTCTTCTGGTCGGTCATGTTGGCCGAGAGCAGGGCGGCCATGAACTCCACCGGATGGTGGCATTTGAGCCAGGCGGTCTGGTAGCTGACCAGGGCGTAAGCAGCGCTGTGGGACTTGTTGAAGCCGTACTGGGCAAATTCGGCCATCATGTCGAAGATTTGGCCTGCCTTTTCGCTGTCTGCCAGACCTACCTTTTCGGCTCCTTCAAGGAAGACGTTCCGCTGTTTTGCCATAACAGCGACATCTTTTTTACCCATAGCCTTGCGCAGTAGGTCTGCCTGTCCCAGGGAGAAACCGGCCAGGGTTCGGGCGATCTGCATGACCTGTTCCTGGAAGATGATCGTCCCAAAGGTCTCTGCCAGGATCTCTTCCAGGGCAGGGTGGGGATATTCCACCCTCTGCCTGCCGTGTTTGCGGTTGACGAAGTCGTCTACCATACCGGCCCCTATGGGGCCAGGGCGGAAGAGAGCGGCCAGGGCGATGAGGTCCTCAAACCGGTCTGGCTGATACCGCTTAATCAGGTCGGTAAAACCGGATGATTCAAACTGGAACACTCCCTTGGTGTCTCCTTTACTGATCATGGCGTAAATCGCCTTGTCGTCAGTGGGGATGGTGGAGATGTCCAGAGGGGGCTCCTTTCTTAGTTTTCGCCCCCGGTTGATGTGGCGTACAGCCTCGTCGATCACAGTGAGGGTAGTCAGGCCCAGGAAGTCGAACTTTACCAGCCCTACTTCTTCCACAAAATGCTTGTCGTACTGGGTGATCTGCTCACCGTCTGGTCCCTTGAAGAGGGGGCAATATTCCCAAAGGGGCTTGTTACCGATAACGATGCCCGCTGCGTGCATACCTGCCTGCCGGTTCAGACCTTCAAGATCGGTGGCCAGCTTGACCAGCTTGCCATACTGGTCGCTGCTTTCCATTACCTCCTTGAATGCGGAGTCACGTATGGCTTCCTTGATGGTGACTTTGGGCCCCTCTGGGACCTTCTTCGCCAGAACGTCAACTTCTCCATAGGCCATACCCAGAGCTCGCCCCACATCCCTGATTCCGCTCTTCGCCTTCAGCTCGGCAAAGGTGGCAATCTGGGCTACATTGTCTTTGCCGTATTTACGGGCCACATACTTGATCACCTCGTCCCGCCTGTTCTGGCAGAAGTCTACATCGAAGTCCGGCATGGAGACTCGTTCAGGGTTGAGGAACCGCTCGAACAGCAGGTTGTAGGGGATAGGGTCTATGTCGGTAATGCCCAGGGAGTATGCTACCAGGGAACCGGCGCCGGAACCTCGGCCTGGGCCCACCGGGATACCATTCTCTTTGGCATACCTGATGAAGTCCCACACGATGAGGAAATAGCCGGGGAAGCCCATGTTCTGGATTATGGTGATCTCCGTATCAAGCCTCGCCCGGTAATGGTCATGGTCTACGGTTCGTCCGCTCCTGGCTGCCTGGGCGAAGCGTGCTTCCAGGCCATCTTCTGCTACCTTGCGCAGGTACGAGTCCAGGGTATAACCTTCGGGAACTGGAAAGTCGGGCAAATACAAGGTGCCCAGCTCAATCTCCAGGTTGCACATGTCCGCTATGTGCAGGCTGTTCTCCAGGCATTCGGGCAGGTCTGCAAACTGGGCCGCCATCACTTCGGCAGGCTTGAAGTACAGCTCGTCAGTGTCGTGGTGAATCCTGGTCGGGTCATCTATGGTCTTGCCGGTAGAGATGGCCATGAGCACTTCCTGGGCATAGGCGTCCTCCTTGTCCAGATAGTGGCAGTCATTGGTGGCTACCAGGGGTATGTCCAACTCTCTGCCGATTTTGACCAATTCCTCGTTTACTGCCTTCAGCTCATCAAAACCATTACGCATGATCTCCAAGAAAAAGCATCCTGGCTCGAACATGTTCTTGTAGCGGGTGGCTGCTGCTCGGGCGCCTTCCAGGTTGCCGTTCCTGATCAGCTCAGGGATCTCACCACCCAGGCAGGCAGACATGCCAATCAGCCCTCTGGCATGGGATTCGAGCAGCTCATGGTCTATGCGGGGATCGTAGTAGAACCCTTCAAGCCATGCCTTACTGTTCAGGTAACAGAGGTTTTTATATCCAGCGCTGTTTCGGGCAAGCAGTACAAGGTGAGCAGCATCTCGCCTGTTTCGGTTGGTCATTCCTCCCAGGGCCAGATACATCTCACAGCCGATAATCGGTTTGAGCTTCTTCGCCCTGGCTTTCTTGTAGAAGTCGATGGCAGCGTGCATGTTGCCGTGATCGGTTATGGCCACAGCGGGCATGTTGTATTTGAGCGCCCGGTCAATCAGGTCGTTTATCTTTATGGCACCATCCAGAAAGCTGTATTGGGAGTGAAGGTGCAGGTGGACGAATTGGGGAGTATCTGCCATGAAAAAAGCCTCCAAACGGATAATATGGGGGGATGATGCAAGCCGTGGTGCTGGTGTCCCTGCTTATTGCGTTTATGGTCGGTCAGGGATGTGGGTGAGTGCTGTGCATCAGCATTTTATTGGCTCTATTTTCACATTTTGGACAAGAGGCGGTCAAGGAGCAACTCAAACTATTATTGTCACCCACAAACCATGCCCCAGTTGAGCCGATTGCCCACGCCATCCCAAGCAGGTACCCATTGAACCCCAAGGAATACTCACACCGCTATCCACTTTCAATTACTGATTGACCGACTGCACGGGGGCAGAAACGTTTTTCTGTGCTTCAGTATTGGCTTTTCCTGCCCTGGACGAGCAGCATTTGCAGAATGATGCCTGCAATGGTGATGAGCCCCCATCCTGTCAGCGCCCAGATCACATGGTTGCTGAACACACCCAGACGCAGCTCTTGGTTCAATTGGACCAGGGTTTGCCATGCAAACTGTCCGGTGGGGGCCCAGATCAAGTTGGCTGCACCGGATACGGTCAACAGGGCACCGGAGACGGCGGTGGCAATGATCAGCACCTTGTCTTCCAGGGTCAGGGCGACGATCCCGGTACCTAAGGATATAAGGGCAAGCAGCACCAGAGGGGCATTGTAATTTAGTGCTGAGGTAAGAAGCCAGGTCAGAGTGAAGCCAAAGAGAGCTCCCACCAGGAACACTCCCACCACATAAGTCTTATACAGGAGGCTGCCCACAAAGAGACACAGCATCATGCCACCAATCATGGCTCCAATGTTCTGATACAGGCCGTATCCCAGCACTGAACCGACCAGGCCGGCCAGGATGGCGCCAATGACGGCAAATGACATCCGCAGCGAGCGGATGCCGAAGAGGGCCAGTATCAGCCCCATAATGATGAAAAATGCGCCGGTAAACCATGGTTTTGATTGGAGAGCATTCTCGATTACCACGTATCCGGCTGACCACAGGCTGGCCAATTCATCCTCCATTGCTCGATTGCAGACCTGAGCATTATTACACTGCTAAAATTTAATACTATTGCCAAGAACACGTGAAACCAAAATTGGATTCCAAATAGAATACCAAAGGCAAAGTATTGGGGATCGGTTTGGAGCCGGTAAATGGAATGGCGGGCGGCTAAGTTGTACCGTGATAAGATAGGTAATCTTTTCAGCGTCAGCGCTGAAGAGTCATCACCTCTTCAGCTTAAACATCCTGGGATGTTCAACCCTGTCAATCCTATCTACGATAAGATCGAAGTCATCCTCTCTGCCTGTTCCTTTAGCCGTTGCGCTGGAGGCTGCTGCTGTTACCGCCGTCTGGCTGACCGGTTCCATGGCAAATGGGGAATTGAATGAGCTCCGATCAGCGGTCATTCCTTGCCCGCTCTGAGACCACCTGCGCTCCCGATTGACGGTTCCTGTGGCAAATTCACCTGTTCGGCTGTTGCCTCCATCGTTGTCATTCAGGTTTTCTACCTGACTCTCGATTGTGCGCTGTCTGTAGGCATCCGCACTCCCGAAGATGGGGTCAGGCATCGGTTGAGACCAGGCAGTGGTCCGCCCATATGGGCTGAAGTTGTCCTGCGCCTGAATCGGTACCTGGTAGGCACCGCTCTCCGATAGATTCCTGCCGCCAAATCCCTGAAGAAGTGCGCTGGTGTTGCTTCGGCTCTGCATGGGCTGCTGTTGGTGCGGGCGTTGGACTTGGGAACCAAAAATGGGGAACGATCCTGATTGTGACTTGCCAGGCCAGCCACTCATAGAGTTCATATGTCCAGATCCAAGGTCGATAGACTTTTTCTGCGAGGGTACCCGCTCTGTCCAATTTCTGTTTTGAGAGCTGCTAACTGAGCTGGGTGAGCGATAGGCCTGGTACTGGTTGTTCGGGATGTTTGTATTGAGGCCGGTAGCGATAACTGTCACTTTGACCTCTTCGTTCATGCTTTCATCCATGACCGCACCGAAGATCACTTGAGCGTCAGCGCAGGTGCATTCCTTCACCATGTTAACCGCCTGCTCGACTTCCCAGAGACCCAGATTACTTGAACCAGTTACATTGATGAGCAGCCCGGATGCACCTTCGATGCTCACATTCTCCAGGAGGGGGGAGGATATGGCCTTCTTGGCTGCTTCCAGGGCCCGGTTTTCACCAGTTGCCCGACCGGTACCCATCAGGGCTGGACCAGTACCGGACATAATGGTTCGAACGTCTGCAAAGTCTACATTTACCAGACCGCCAATGTTGATCACCTCGGCTATTCCGGCTACCGCATTAAGCAGAACCTCGTCAACCTTGGTAAAGGCATCCTTTACGGGGGTTCGGTTGCCGATGATCTCAAGGAGTCTGCTGTTGGGGATTACGATTAGAGCATCCACTTCCTCTCTGAGAAGAAAGATGCCTTCTTCTGCTTGCCTCATCCGCCTGGCACCTTCGAACTCGAAGGGTTTGGTCACTACTGCAACGGTGAGTGCACCAGTCTGCTTGGCAGCATGGGCAATAATTGGTGCTGCGCCGGTACCGGTGCCCCCGCCCATGCCGGCAGTAATAAAGATCATATCTGCGCCGTAAAGGCCCTGGGTGAGCTGTTCCAGACTCTCGTTAGCAGCTTCTCTGCCCATCTCCGGGTTGGCGCCAGCACCAAGACCCCTGTTTAATTGGGGGCCAAGCTGAATCTTGACGGGTGCATTGTGGACGCTGAGGGCTTGCATGTCTGTGTTGGCAACGATGAATTCCACGCCTGGCAGAATACCCGAAGTGAGCATGGTAGCAACCGCATTGCCACCACCGCCCCCCACACCAACAACCTTAATCCTTGCTGGTTCGACCCTGGGGTCTTCAAATTCGATCATAAAAAGTTCCTCCTCCTAGGCACAACAAAAAGGGCCTCCCTGCCCTTTTTTCTATCTGCAAAATAAAGCTAATTTGGGTAAGGTAAAATAATTAAAATTATCTCTACAGACTACTAACTAGCATCTTTCATAAAGTTTTTAAGTTTTCTGACAAAACCGTGAATTCTGCCCTGGGGAAACCGCCGAGTTGCTCCTCCAGAACCTTTTTGATCACCCATCAGGACCAGCCCTACTGCAGTGGAGTACATGGGCTTGCGCACGGTATCGATCAGACCGCCTACACCTCCAGGCAAGCCGATGCGAACTGGCATCCCCAGTGATTCTTCGGCAAGTTGACTGATCCCGCTCATAGTGGTGGAGCCGCCAGTCAGCACGGCACCGGAGGAGAGAAAAGGTAGACATCCTGCCTTATCCAGTTCCATGCGAATCTGGATGAACAGGTCTTCCAGCCTGGGCTCGGTAATGGTGGCAAGAATTTCCCGTGATATGTTCCTGCTAGGCCGTCCGCCGACGCTGGGAACAAGAATCGAATCTCCGGGTGGCAAAATGCCAGTCTTTGCACACCCATATTTTTGTTTTGTGTGCTCGGCTTCATTCTTAGGGGTTCGCAGGCCGCGAGCGATGTCTGCGGTTATGTGCTGGCCGCCTACGGGTATGACCGCAGTGTGAACAAGGGCTCCCCTGTAAAATACTGCGATGTCGGTGGTGCCGCCACCAATGTCGATGAGCACCACTCCCATCTCCTGCTCATCGGGAGTGATTACTGCCTTGGCAGAGGCAACTTGCTGGAGGATGACGTTGGCGACTTCCAGGCCGGCCTTGTTGCAGCATTTAACCAGATTCTTGGTGGCGGTGGTGGAGGAGGTGATTATGTGCACCCTGCATTCCAGCCTCACGCCGGTCATCTTCAGGGGATCCTTGATGCCTCCATGATCGTCGATGATGTAATCTTGGGGAATCACATCGATGATCTGTCGATCGGCAGGAATGGATACAGCCCTGGCTGCCTTCAGCACTTTGGCTCGGTCTGATTCTTTTACCTCACCAGCCTTCAGAGTCACGATTCCATGGCTGTTGATGCCCTGGATGTGAGAACCGGCAATCCCCAGATAGACCCTCTTAATGTCACAGCGGGCCATGAGGGCAGCTTCTTCAACAGCCTTGCGGATGGCTGCCACAGTGTTGTCAATATGGACAACCGTACCCTGCTTGATGCCGTGGGAGAGGGCGGTACCCACACCTACGATGTCAAGGCTGTCTTCCCCGTATTCTGCCACGATAGCGCATACTTTGGTTGTGCCTACATCAAGGCCCACCAGCATGTCGCCCCTCTTCTGGGTCTTCATTGCCAGTTGTCTCCTCCTCCGCTCTGGTAGTAGCTGCTCTTTCATGACTATGGCAGTATGGCTGCAGGTCAGTCAGCAGCAAGCTCGCCCGCCCAGTCATGTTGTGCCCCTGATCCTGCTGGGGCAGCCAGCGTATCCTTGCCCCATCTCCCTTGTGACAAGGTCCGCTCAGGATTCAGTAAATATACCTCTTCTATCGACTCACCATTATTACCGGGGGAGTCGTCCGGTTTCCTCTTTTTGCATGCTAGTTTTTTCATTCTGCGAAAAAAGACGTACTACAACTCGATCAGGTTCCCGATCATTGTCCAGCAGAATAGAGGCTGCCTGCTCGCCTCTTGCCCGCAGATCCCGCAGAATGTACTCTAGTCTGGCCAGTCTGTTGTTGAAATCAGAGTGGCCTAATTGCACCGTGGTTTTATCTCCCATGGTTACCATGGAGAAGCCCATAATTCTGTCGGTGTGGATTTCGGAGATCTCTATATTCTCCATAAGCCACGGGTTCGCATTGTACAATCTGAGCAGCTCCAGGGCAGCCCTGATTTTTTCTTTCTCGTTAGCTTGCACACTCAGGTCCGGGTTGAGGAACAATTCTCGGTCTATGCCTGAGATAACAGGCATGTTCCATAGATCGGGTCTATCGCTTGCCCGGCTGATCACATAACCATCACCGTCAATAAGATATAGCTCGCCCATAAGCAACATGGCCTCAGGAACTCTCTCTTTAATTTTTATATGTATGCGATCTGGCAGGTCAACTTTAACGGAATTGGCTATAATCCATGGATTTTTTGATAAAGAATCATTGATTAGTTCAGTGTCAGTGTGAAGTAAATGTTCGTTCAGTCTAATATTGGCAGTTTTTAGCAATTCTTGGCCAGATAAAAGTCGTGTTCCTTCAATATCTACTTGTTTTAAGTTGAAGTAGGGGGTTTTGGAGACGAATGATCCTGCCCACACTCCTAAACTGGCGAGGACTAATATCGCAAGAATGATTGGTAATTGTCGGCCAATGGCGGGGAGTTTCTGAATTAAGGATGCCAAGGCATTATTGAAGCGCTTGTGCCTGCTCTGCTCAATTCTTCTGTTTTTGTGATGGAAGAGCCCCATTGACTTCACCTGTAATAAAACTCGGTTACCCAAGCCCTCTTCAGTTTTGATGGAGCTGGGTTAAAAATGTCTGTGTTGTGACGGTAACCAGAGCAATTGAGGAACGGGTGCCGGACCGTTGCCATTACTTTACCGGAACATAGCTAAACGGCAACTTATTGAAGCATGGTTTTGTTTAGTTGAGCAAAATGATTGATTAGGGGCTTTCAATGCCAGCAACGGGCTCCTAACAGAATCTGTTCGACCAGTTGGTCGTAGGAGAGGCCTTTCAGTTTGGCGCACATGGGGAGCAGGGAGTGGTCGGTCATGCCTGGCAGGGTGTTCACCTCCAGTAGCCAGGGGGTTTGTTCCTTGTCCACAATGAAATCGGTTCGGCATGGACCATGAATGCGCATGACCTTGACCAAGGCGGTGGTGATTGTGCGAATCTTGGCTTCTGCCTGGGCAGAGATCCGCGCTGGTGTATGGTAACGGGTGTCAGTACGGTTGTACTTGGTCTCATAGTCATAGAACTGGGTTGCTGGTTCGATCTCTGTTGTCCCGAGTACTACACCATTCAGTACGCCTGCTGTAACTTCTGTACCGGAGATGAACTTTTCCATCATAACACGGCCATCCCCATGGTTGGCAGCCAGAGTGATGCCTGAAATCAGATCCTCCATCTTTTTTACGATGGTGATACCCACGCTGGAACCATCTTCGACTGGCTTGGTTACCACAGGCAGTCCGCCAAGGCTTTTGACCAGCTCTTCGCAGTCAGTGGTGGGCAGGTCTTTCTTCTGGAGTACCTTGTATGGGGCTGTAGGCAGTCCTTCTGCCTGGAATACCAGCTTGGACATGGCTTTATCCATGGCCATGGCGCTGGTGCACACACCGGAGCCCGTGTATGGTATTCCCATGATCTCCAAGAGCCCCTGGATGCAGCCATCTTCCCCATAGGTGCCATGGAGGGCCAGGAGCGCTACTTCTACCTTCTCCTCTTTCAATCTGAGGGCCACATCCTGGTTTACATCAATTTCGACCAGGTTAGTGTAACCTGAGCGTCGCAATGCATCAGCCATGGGTCGGCCAGTGCGCAGGGAGATTTCTCTTTCGGACGACATGCCACCCAGTAGAACACCGATCCTTGCGGTTCTGAAATCTATTGTCATTTCTGTCGCAGTTCTCCATATGCCCGTGTTTTTTGTCTGTGCGCCCTGGACTATCCAAGGGCAGTCACGGGTTGTCTACATCACGATTCTTTACATACTATTGTGGGGAATGGAAATTTTCTCTTTGTAGCGGGATTATATTGACCGTCAGCTAGTGATGCAAAGGTGTGAGGATGGTGTGTAGTCCGTGTTTGCACTGCATCGGCTCCAAGGGGCACGAATACTCGCCTGGCCTCTGGAAATTGATGACTGACACACTTGTTTCAATCAGCTTGAACTTTACTCTCAGAATCCCAGTAGCCGCGTCTCTGGCTCCAATTTTACGCTAAACAGTGAATATACCCGATCCATTGCTTCATCCATCAAGGCCTTCACTTCTCCGGAATAGGCCCCTGGCGCTGTAATGATAAAATTGGCGTGCAAGGTTGAGAAAGCTGATTGTCCACGCACTTTCCCTTTCATGCCCGCCTTCTCCAGGAGGAAACCTGCGGCAGGGCTGCCAGGTGGATTTTTGAATACTGAACCGGCAGTGCGGCAACCCGATGGCTGTGATGCTCTTCTTCTGGCCAGCAGAGTGGAGATCTCCTCCTGCACCAAAGATGGAGATATCTGCTCTGATTGCCAGTAAACCCTGGTAATGATAGCCGATGGCGGGATGAATGATGAACGATACCCGAAGGATAACTCTCCATGGTGGAGCATGAGCTGCCTGGGGCGCTCGTCACCGGGGATACACACTTCGATTCCAGCAACTCCATCCCCGATGGCCCCCAGGCTTGTTCCCGCATTGCCGGCAACTGCCCCGCCGATGGTGCCCGGTATGCCTGCAAGGCCAATTACACCCTTTAACCCCTCGCGGATTCCCATTGAAATCAGTCTGCCCATGGGGGCAGCGGCGCCGAGCATCATCAGTGGTCCCTTGTTGTGCTGGGGGAGCGCCTCTGCGTCTGTTGCAATCTCATGGGCTGGATGCCTGGTGGCTACATGGTGTGAGGTCGAAGATGCTGGTAAGGTGGCTGGTGAGCCGGCAGAGGAAGTGTAACCTGGAAAGTGGTCCAAGGTGGTTTCCAGAACTCCAAAATCTTCGTGCTGGCCTAATTTGATGATTAGACCATCAAAGCCCCGGTCGCTGATGAGCAGGTTGCTGCCACCGCCCAAGGTGAAGCAAGGAATGGGGAGGGTTTTTGCTAATTTGATAAGTGAAATAAGCTGGCTCAGGTTCTCCGGCATAGCCATCAGCAGGGCTGGCCCCCCTGTGCCATAGGAGGTGAACTGGGCCATGCCGCAGTTCTGCTGGAACTGGATGTTTTCCTGTTGTACAAGCTTGAGAAGCTCGTTCATGGCGTGAGTGGTGTCTGTAAGGGAGGTCATTTCAGCGATCTATCTTTCTTCAGAGACAGGTTCCCCTTTGGCTCATCTTGTGGAGCAAGAACCATATTCCTACGCAAGACCCGTGTAAACTCTCGCTGGTGATTTCTCCTTGCTACCCTCTCTGCCCAGTCATCCTCTATCCCTAATGAGATGTTGAGGAGGATTCCTGCCATGAACATACAAACAATCAATGAGGACCCACCAGAAGAAATAAATGGGAGGGTCAGGCCCTTGGTGGGTAGCACGGCTGTAACCACGCCCATATTGATTACCGCCTGCATGGCGATGAGGAAGGTGATGCCGAATGCCAGATAGGTGCCAAAGTCGTCTCTTGATCTCATGGCGATTCTGATTCCGCGCCAGACAAACATGATGAATAGAATTACCAGAGCGATGATGCCGATCAGCCCCAGTTCTTCGCCGATGATTGCAAGGATGAAATCAGTGTGCGCTTCGGGCAAGTAGTGGAGCTTCTGTCTGGATTCACCAAGACCCAGGCCGGTGATTCCGCCTGACCCGATGCCGATTATGCTGTTGACGATGTGATAACCGATATCAAAGCGGTGCTCCCATGGGTTCCTGAATGCGGTAATTCTGTCCATTCTGGTCTGACTCATCTGAATGGCTGCATAAAGGACTGGTAACGAGATACCAAACAGGGAGGCCAGATACAGGAGCTTGGTGCCGCCCACATAGAGCATCCACAGCATGAGCCACATCATAAGGGCAGAGCTCCCCAGGTCGGGCTGTTGCATACAGAGGAATACGATCACCAGGCAGACAAGCATATGTGGAATGAACCCGGTCCAGAGGGAACGGATCTTCTTTCCTTTGTTGACCAGACTGGCTGCCAGGTAGATTACCAGTGCCAGTTTGGCCAGCTCTGTGGGTTGAAAACGGACCGGACCCAGGCTGAACCAGCGGGTTGAGTTGTTGACAGTAATGCCTATCCCCGGAATAAGCAGGATGGCCAGCGTACTGATGGCCAGGAGCAGCAACGGCATGGCCAGTCGCTTCCACCAAGAGTAGTGTATGGTGGCGCCGACCATCATGGCCAGAAGGCCGAGCATGGCGTAGATGGACTGCTGCCTCAGGTAGTGCAGGGGGTTATTGTGCATGTCGAGGGCATAGATGGTGCTGCTGGAGAAGACCATCACTATGCCGAAACCCACCATAACCAGTACTGTCACCAGCAGGACCATATCCATCCGGGTTGAGGTCGTGTCTGCATCATTGGCAGAGGTTACATCACCAACTCTGGGTGGCCTGACCGGCTGGGTTAACTGGTGACCTGATGGGGGCTGGTACTGAATCAAGGATGATCCGACCAGTTCTTCCCTCTCACCCATATCCTGATCATCTATGGTAGTGACCGTATCGGTACGGCTCTGGTTTCGGCTCATTTTCAGCAGTCTTCTTCTCTCTTTGGAGCATCATCACTGGATGTAGTGATGGTGTTTTGCGCTTCGAATATGGCGTCTACCACCAGATCAAGTTTCATTCCATGGGAGGCCTTCACCAGTACAGTATCTCCTGGACTGAGCATGGTGAGCAGCGCATCTGTTGCATCGGCCGGTGTCTGGAATCGTAATACCCGGCCAGTCATCCCTGATTTCTCTGCTTCATCGGCCAGATGGGCGGATGCAAGGGGCCCTACTGTCAACAGTAAATCAGGGCTGATTTTGGCGGCATAGGCGCCCACGGAGCGGTGTATCTCTTCGGCCTGATTGCCAAGTTCGAACATGTCTCCCAGAACAGCCATGGAGCGTCTGCCATTATTCTTTGTGTTTGTGGCGGTCAGGTCGTGCAGCACGTCCAGGGCAGCCCGCATGGAGGCTCCATTAGCATTATAGGTGTCATCCAGAATCAGAACCCCGCTGGCGGTACGTTTAAGCGCAAGGCGCCTGCCCACTGTGCCCACAGAGACCATGGCCTGGATGGCTGTGTGAGGGGGGACTCCCATACCAAGTGCGCATGCGACGGCACAGGCTGCGTTGGAAGCGTTGTGGCGGCCCAGCAGGGACAGGTGAAACGGGTAATTGACTCCCTGGATGCGGAGTGTGCCCTTTGCCAAGGCTTGGGTTTGGGGCTGGGGATGGGGATGGGGATGGGGTTGGGGTTGGGGTTGGGGTTGGGGTTGGGGTTGGTAGTGATACTGGGTCTGCGCTGCAGCGGATGCGTATTCCTGTTCGGGAATAATTTGCACATCAGCCTCAGAAGAGTGGCCAAATGTAATCACTGAACCACGGTGACCGGAGGTCTGGTACTGCTCCACCACCTCAGGGTCATCTGCGTTGAGAATAACCAACGCACTGGAATCAATCGTACGGAAAAGCTCGCCTTTTGCGCTCGCTACACCTTTGATTCCTCCTAGGCCCTGGGTGTGCGCCGCAGTCACGTTGGTGATTACTGCCATGGTGGGCGAGCAGATTTCGGTGAGCCGATTAATCTCGCCAGGCTCATTCATGCCCAACTCCAGTACGGCTGCCCGATGGCTGTCATCAAGGTTGAGCAGAGTCATGGGGAGCCCGATCCGGTTATTCAGGTTCCCCGCAGTGGTAAGCACTGGATTGAAAGTCGTCTCCAGGGCTGCGCTTATCAATTGTCTAGTGGTGGTTTTGCCACAGGAACCGGTAATAGCGATTAGCGGAATTGGGTGTTGGTGACGGTGATGTCTGGCCAACTCACCAAGGGCGTACAGAGTGTCGGTCACTGAGATTACAAATGGGGCTTCAAGTTCAGTGTTAGCCTCTGATTGTGGTGGCGCAATGGAAGGCGGCGGCTGGGCTCCCTCCTGAAGCGTTATGGTAGTCCGTAGCTCCCTGGAGCTTGTGGCTTCTATGGCCTTTTGGGCCATGGCCAGTTCGTCTTCGCCATTGTTTATAAGGAGCCCGGCTGCCCCTGCTTCCAGAGCCTGACGCAGATAATGGTGCCCGTCGAATCGTTCGCCCTTGAGGGCAATAAACAACTGACCTTTCCCAATCGTTCTGGAGTCAGTGCAGATTCCCACAGATCCGGCATCCCAGTGGCCCGCCACTAAGTCTCCACCGGTTATGTGGGCAATTTCCCGGGATGAGAACCCTGTCATATCAGAACATCTTTCTGCAATAGGCTTAAGTGTTACTATTATGGCCAACGGTCAACGGATAATGGGCAGGGTGCAGATGGCAATGGGTGATGATTGATGGACTATGGATTATGGCTGTTGCCCTCTCGATTGCGACCAAGTCTCCCTCCATTACCTGCTCCTGCAGTCAGGACATTAGAACCGGGTGGAAGGATTTTCAAATTATGAGCTGACATTTCTGCCTGAGCCCATTATTCCACCAGAAATTTTCGATAAAGCCCTGCCCACTACCTGGAAGGCCAGGGCCTGGCCTGCTTCTTCAATGTCACTGAAGTGTTCCTGACAATCGTGCGTTGTCTGGGTTGATTCGTGGCCCTTTCCTGCGATGAGGATCACGTCCCCGGGGCCGGCCAGAGCTATGGCAGTACGGATTGCCATGCGTCGATCCGGTATTGTCTGTGGAGGAGTGGTTTGACCGGTAGATTCGATACCGGATAGCACTTCTCTGATGATTTGGGCAGGATCCTCATTCCTCGGGTTATCAGAGGTGATAATAACATTGTCGGCTATACTTGCCGCAACTGCGCCCATCTGGGGTCTTTTCCCCTTGTCCCTGTCTCCTCCACATCCAAATACTACAGAGAGGCTACCTTTGCATGTCTCCTTCAGAGAGGAGAGCACCTTTTGAAGGGCATCCGGGGTGTGAGCGTAGTCAACGATAATCAAAGGCCAATGGGGACCGCCGCTGCCAGGCACCTTCTCAAGCCGGCCTGGTATTTTGTTTACTGACGAGAGGCCGTCACCGATAGCTTCTATTGAAAATCCCAGGCTTATGCCTACTGCGGCGGCCGCCACAATATTTTCTAGATTAACCCTCCCGATAAGAGAAGAGCCCACAAGAATAGTGCCAGACGGGGTCTGGATGATGGCATCGATACCATCGTCGTTGAGGATCGCCTCGTCCAGAAAGACCGTTGCCAGGGGATGATTGTTCTTGACCGAGTAGCCGATCAGGCGGTTTAGATTTTTTGCTTTCAGCTTGAGGAATAGTTGTTCTCCCCGGGGATCATCTACATTGATGACTGCAGGGCCTCCTTCATGCTTGGTGAATAGGGAGCATTTGGCGTTGAAGTAACTATCCATGTCGTGGTGGAAGTCCAGGTGATCTCTGGTCAGATTGGTGAATACCCTGGCAGCAAAGTGGCACCCGTCTACCCGGTGGGTAACCAGAGCGTGTGATGAGACTTCCATGGCCACGTGGCTGATGCCGGCATTGACCATGTGACGCAGCATGTACTGTAGGTTCAGGGATTCGGGAGTTGTATTGGGCACTTTGGGAAAACGGTAATCCATGTAACGCTGCTCAATGGTGCCAATTACGCCAGCCATCCCCCCGGCAGCGGTGATGATCCCCTCAATCAAAAAGGTGAGTGAGGTTTTTCCGTTGGTGCCTGTTATCCCTATCAGAGCCAGTTCCATGCTGGGATTTCCATAGAACCTGGCGGCGACCCTGGCCATGGCTGCTCTTGTGTCATCTACCATAACTACGGGCAAATCAGGCAAATCCACATTAGAGGGGAGTGACTCTACGAGCAGGGCGGCGGCTCCCAATTGTGCAGCCTTCATCAGGTATTCATGGCCATCGGCTCTTTCTCCCCTGATGGCAATGAAAAGGTCGCCTTTTGTAACTTTTCGGGAATCGTGATTGATCCCTGTTATCTGCACATTAGCAGCCTGGGTGTGGGAGAGCCTTGTCAGGAATCTGGCTCCGGGCAGGGCGGCTACCAACACACCCAGGGTTATGCCAGTTTCAGAGGATTTTGTATTCAAAATTAGGTCTCCATTATAGCAGCCACGGTGATGGTCACATTGTTGGTCATGGGCATGGTTGTGGTTGTGGTTGTGGTTGTGGTCATGGGCAATATTGCTCACATGGAAAATTCCACAGATACGTTCCTGGGGCTGCCGGCCGGAAGAACAGTGCCGGGAACGGGGCTCTGGTTGACCCCGATGCCAGTTCCGGTCATGTGGAGGACCAGCTTCAGATTGCTTGCCGTTTTTAATGCTTCTCGCATGGACATACCTCTCAGGTCGGGGATGGTTATGGTGCTGCCATAGTCTCCCCCGGTGGCAGCTTCCAAAGAGAAGCCTTCACGAACCTCGTCAACTCCGTTGCCAGGCCTTGACCGGCCATCATCATGAGGCCGGTTGTGGACAGCGACCGTGGCGCTATCGGAGGCGAGAGCATCCGTCGAACCTTCCTGTTGTTGTCCCAATCTCAGGTTCCATAAACCAGCAGGCACCCCATTCCTATTTCCACTTTCGGGGGCTCCATGCTCCCAAGATGATGTGTCTCGGATAGTGATAATTGTGCTGGGCTCTGCCCTATTACCGTTGACAGCCACTGGTGCATCATCACTATCCAGTTGGTTGGGGCTGTGCTGTGCTGCACTTGTCTTCGTCCCGTTGTTATCTGTCATGGTGCCCTCAGCACTGCTGCCCTGGTTCCCGGAGGCAGCAGCCATGACGGGCGTGTCTGTTGGTGACGCCCCTTTGGAGGTGCTGACCTTGCTGACCGCCTTTTCCCTGGAGTGAGCAGGTCCATTGGCGGTGGCTACCAGGCTGTTCTCATCATCGGGTGTGATCTCCAGATGCTTGAGGGCAAATTCCATCACCTTTGAGAAAACAGGAGCGGCGACAATTCCGCCATATCTCACCGGATTAGGATCGTCAATGGAGACAATGGCCACAAGACGGGGATTTTCTGCGGGTGCAAACCCCATAAAAGAGCCGACCCAGATGTCAGCATATCCGTGGTGCAATGGGTCAACTTGTTGGGCTGTGCCGGTTTTTCCCCCGGACCGGAATCCAGGAATCCTGGAGCGGCTACCCGTTCCCCCTTTCTCATGAACTACTGCCACCATGGCATCCCGTGTCTGCTTCGCTGTCTTTTCGGAGATCACCCGGTGCACTACCTCTGGAGAGAAGCTGTGGATTAACTGGTTGTTACTGTCCCTGATCCCATCTACAATGCGGGGCTTCATAAGTACGCCTCCATTAGTAATGGCCGCAAGTGCGGTGACCATCTGTAGTGGAGTTACGGCTATACCCTGACCGAATGAGACGGTAGCCAGGGTTATTTCAGGCCATATGGAGGGGGGGCGTATGATGCCACCTACCTCCCCGGGTAATCCGCTATTGGTTTTGCTGCCGAAACCGAACATGGTCAGCCAGTGGTGGAGGCGTTCTTTGCCTAGCTTCTGGCCGATCTTGGCACTACCGATGTTGCTGGAAACCATGAGGATTTCCTTGACAGAGAGGACTCCCTGAGGGTCGTGGTCGCCGATGGTGTGGCCGCCAATGCGGTAGCGTCCCCGCTCGCAGTCGATCTTCGTATCCAGCCCTACCACCTTCTCTTCCAAGGCGGCCGCAATGGTGAACGGTTTCAACACGGAGCCGGGTTCGTAGATATCAGAGACAGAGCGATTTCGGGTCAGGGTAGGGGATCTGTCACGATTATTAGGGTTAAAGAATGGATAGTGGGCCATGGCTATAATCCCACCGGTGTGGGGATCCATGATTAACATTTTTCCACTTTTGGCCCCATTGAGAATCACCGACTTGGCAAGCTCCTCCTCTGCCTTATGCTGGATACTCCGATCCAGGGTCAATACGAGGCTGTTACCCTCCAGAGACATTTGGTTGATGTCTTCATTGGAGAAGAGGCGGCGGCCCTTACCATCGCGCAATACTTGAATCTGCCGTGAGTGGCCACTCAACTCTTTGTTGTAAATCTTCTCCAGCCCCTCCAGCCCCTTGGAGTCAATATTTACGAAACCGATGATCTGACCGGCAAGTTCATTATACGGGTAAAAACGGGTCTGTTCTTTTTCCGATCCTACACCTGGCAGTTTGAGTTTAAGAAGTGCTTCCGCCCGGCTATTGTCAACTTGTCGCTCAATCCACACAAACTTTGCTGGTGAATCCAGTTTCTTCTGAACGGTCTTCAGGGAAATGTCCAGGGTGTCAGCGATGGTCCTGGCTGTACGGGCCTTATCTTTTACCAGCCTGGGTCTTGCATAGATTGAGTGCTGCTCAACAGTAATAGCCAGGGCGGAACCGTTGCGATCATATATGTCGCCGCGCTTTGCCTTGAGCATGGGTTTGGTCCAGTGCTGGGCGTCGGCGTCCTTGTTCAGCTTGTCATGTTCCTCAATCTGGTACTGGTAGCTCTTGAAGAGAGCCGCACCGAGCAGGATGATTGGAGGAATCAGGACGATCATAATCCGGATTTTAAGTCGGTTTTTCTTCCCTCTGGCAGTAAACTCCTGGTTTTCAATCATCGCCTGAAGTCTCCTTGGTGATCCCGGTGTTGCCAGTTGGGAATGGGTGATCTGTCTGGGTTTGGGGAGGTGGTGATTCTGCGATAATCCGCCTGAGCTGGGATGGGGCGGGTTGCTGCATGGCAAAGGGGTCAGCCGCCAACTGCAAGAGTACACCTGGGGTGGTTGCTGATGCTGCTTCGATGGTCAGCCTCTTTTTGTCCTGATGGAGTTTTTCTTGTTCGGACTGGGCTGAGCCAAGTTGATACCCCAGCTGCATCACCCTGTAGTGGAACCATACATGGCTGCAGGCAAGGAAGGTGAAGTAGGCCACCAGGATCGCAACCAGCAAGGTGGGAACAAACACAATCTTCTTGTACTTAAGTAACAGATCCTGCCCGGCTATTAACAATTGCCTGTCCAACATAAACCTCGATAGATGGTCTAATTGACTAATCTGTCAGGGGAGGCGGCGAGCTGCTCGCAACCTGCCACTCCTTGAACGGTTGTTGAGTCTCAGTTCTTCGTCTGATGGTTTGACAGCCTTGGCTGTCAGGGTCTCCATAATGGCGCTTTGCCCACACCCGCAAACGGGCATGCCCGGGGGGCAGATACATCTGCCCTGGAGCTCTCTGAATCGGGCTTTCACTTTGCGATCTTCCAGACTGTGGTATGAAATGATCCCCACCCTGCCTCCAGCCTCCAGCGGTTCAGGCAAATCATTTAGGATGATATCCAGCTCGTCCATCTCTCTGTTTATGGCAATTCGTAATGCCTGGAACACCAGGGTCGCAGGGTGTATAGCCCGCTTTCGGCCCTGGAATCCGGCGGCCTTCTCCACAACCATAGCGAGCTGAGCAGTATCTCTGATGGACTCCCTCTTTTCAAGAATTGCCCTTGCAATCCTCTTACCATTGGGGACTTCGCCGTAATGGGTCAGGATGGAGGCCAGTTCGTCCTGGTCTGTCTCCTGGAGGAATTCGGCAAGACACTGCCCATCCATAAAATTCATGCGCATATCAAGGGGGCCTGGTCGGGAGAAAGAGAAGCCACGCTCGGCTGCGTCCAACTGGTGAGATGATACACCAAGGTCAAGCAGGATGCAGTCCGCTCTGGGAAGACCGGATTCGGCCCATACTTGGCCCATCTGGCTGAAGACTGCCTGTCTGAGGATCACTCTTTCACCGAACCTGGCTAGCCTTCGGCCCGCTTCTGTCAGCGCCTCTGGATCTCGGTCTAAACCGAGTAGCATACCGTCAGGGCTGGTGGCTTCCAGAAACTTTTCCGCATGGCCACCACCGCCAACGGTGCCATCGATGACTATGTGGCCCGGTCCGGGGGCAAGAAGGTCCAGGCATTCCTGGACCAATACGGGTTGGTGGTAATTGGACATGGGTGTTTATTGCGCTCCGGTTCGTCACCCTTGGTGGCGAAGGGTCGGTTTCTAAAGAATTCGTATTTACCGATTCTCCTCTACAGTCCCAAATGGTCAAGCTCTTGGGGTGTCATGTCAAAAAAGTGCGAATCGATGAAGAAAAAGTGGTTTTGGCTATCGGTTAGTTTTGTCTGGTTCTCGAATACAGGATCAGTGAGAAGAAGCGAGGTCAGGATTTCAGCACAGCCACCACCTGTTCCATGGTGAGCCATCCTTGAAGCAGGCTGATTACTTTGCCGTCCTCATCCAGAAAATATACCGCGGGCAGCATGTCAAAATCCTTCTGGTTAATATATGTGGCGCTTGCTTCCCGCTCTTTTTCGAAGTCCATCCGGGTGACCTTGATGGCTGGCAGTTGGCCGACAGTCATCTGCATTACTCTCCAGGCCTGGTCATACTTGTCCTTGTTGCAATTGCAGTCTGCCTCTTGTTCCAGGAATGCAACGGCCTTGACCCTGGTATTCATCTTCTGAAAGTCGTACGGATCATCGTCCCCATCTTTTCCGCAGCCACCATTCAACATGACAACTGCGCAGAGCAGCATGATAGTTGCTGCCACATATGCAAATCGACTTGAGGATATAATCATTTGCAAACCTCGATGAGGATGGATGGTGATTTATTCGACAACTTCTTCATCAGGAATGATGCCGTTAATATTCCTTCTTGTTCAAGAATAATCTCCAGTACAGGGGGATTTGTTCTGTCTGGAAAAGGAAGATCAGCTCTTTTAGAGGGGCAAAATAGCACAAGATAGAACAATATCCATATGAAAAGTGTGCATAAGATGGTGAAGGCCAATTCCCATCAAGAAGTCCTGTTGCGCCTGTAGGTATATTTGGAGACAGGCAGGCATGTAAGCCTGCTTGGTGGCCTAAGGTGTTATTGTTGACAACTGCAGATGAGCTTGGATTTACTTTCGGGTGAGTCTTGATTGTTGCTTCTGATGCTGCCTTCTGCTTCCGCCTCTGCTTCCGCTTCGCTCCGTTCTTCGAAGACTTTGGTGGCACAGGACAGGAACGAGAGCACACATGGAGTACGCAGACTGTAGATCACATTGCTCCCTTGACGCCGATCCTCCACAATTCCTGTTGCCCTGAGAATGGCCAGGTGTTTTGAAACCGTCGACTGATCTGCAGCGACCAGGTTGGTTAGCTCACCTGCGGAGCATTCACCTTCATTAAGGCGATCTAAAATCATTAGTCTGGTTTCATGGGCTAAAGCCTTGAGTAAACGTGCCTGAGCCCGGTATTCATAGAGTGTGTGCATCTTCATCTCCACGGGAAGCGAGAACTTGAACTTGTACCATTTGCCGGTTGTTTTTATCAACAGATTAAACACCTACAATATTCCAGGTGTTTGTCTGCTGCTGGCTACGGTGAGTCCGATTGCTCTCCGTTCTGAAGAACGCTGACTGGATTTGCTTGCTTACTTGCTTACTTGAAGTACATGTTGATAGAGGTGTCAGCCTCGATGATTTCAGGTCTGTTGTTGATGAGCAGGCCAGTGCCTATGGCTGCCGCCGAGAGGGTGATGGCACCAGCAGCAGTCCAGAACCACCATTGATTAAATAGTGTGTTGTGGCCGTAGGCATATTCCTCTTCACCTTGGTCTGGGGGCAGCTCGTGGGGATACCTGCTGTCAGGGCCCATGCCGCCTGCCATATTGGCGGGGATCAGGTTGATTGAGTAATCATATTCTTTCAGCGCTTCAATAGACAATGTCTCTCGGTATTCCCGATAGCCGTCAGCTTTGACTGTGATAGTCCGTTCTCCAACGGGTATATCCATGTTGAAAGGGGTTGTTCCCATAGGTTCGCCATCTACCAGTACCTGTGCCTGGATATTATTGTCTGTGTTAATTTTTAATATTCCGGCGATTGGGAGCAGATCAACTTCAATGGTGGTGTTTCGGCCTCTGGAGATGTTAAATGCACTTTTATATTCTGTGTGTCCCCTTGCTGTTACCTTGAAGGTATGCTCGCCAACTGAAAGGCTCAGGGGCTTGGAGAAGGGAGTGTTGCCTTTGAACTCCCCATCCACATAAACATCAACCACTTCGGGGTAGGCCAGGATGGTGACGGTTCCTGTTCTTCCCTTTGGTGCGGGTGCAGCATCCGCTTTCTGTGAGAGGAGCAGACAGCTGATCAGTATGGTCACTGAAACAGCAATCATAATAGCCTTATTCACCGATTGCAGTCTGTGCAGGGCAGCATGGTGGTGGTGGCTATGGTGGTGACCTGCTGGGCTGCTAATACATTCTGTGGTGCTAATGGGGAATCCTCTGAAGCGGAGGCTTGTTTTAGCTGCATTGGTATTCATGGGTTCATCCTATTCCAGCCTGACAAATGGGTCAAGAGGTTGTTTATGATAGAAAGCATAGCCCAAGCCTTGTACGGTTAGTGGTGGCTTAGATGTTCTAATTCAATCTGGATGCAATTATGAAACAGAAATCGCCTGCTCCCGATGCAGATTGGCAACTCTTCCAGGATTCAGTGGGAGAGGTGAGAGTACTTGACCAGGAGCGTTCTCCTGTGATTGCACCCAGGCGGGTGACAAAGACCCGCCCGCCAGCGGGTAAAGGAGAGGAGTCTTCCCCTGACAAAGGTCCAATTCCAGCCAAGCCTTCTCGCAAGGAGTATCGAGATATACGCGCAGGCCGGGCACCGATAGATGCCCAACTTGATCTGCACGGACAGGCATTTGCAGAGGCAGTACGGCATGTGGAGCTGTTCCTGGAGGAGGGGTCTAATCTGGGGCATAGGTTGCTCCTTATTATTACGGGTCGAGGCGTCCATTCTCCTGGTGGTGTTGGTGTACTCAAGGGTGGGATTGTAGATTTGTTGCACACCAGATGGAGTAATTACGTGATCTGGGTCGCTGATGCTCCGGTTGGGTTCGGGGGGAGTGGAGCCATTGTGATTAAATTACGGAGAATAGCTGAGCCGAGAGTTGTGCAGGGTCAGCCCCTGACCCTGTAATAGTTGGTAGGTGGCTTAGCTGCACGTTCACTGTGGGATGCGCTTCAGCTGTGGTAACGGTGATAATGGAGGGAGAGGCTGGCACGGCTGGCTGCGGGAGTTGTAAGGGAATTTAGCTCCATTCTTTGCTATTGAGATGAGCTGGGGCAGTTGGCACCATAAATCGTCAAGCTGTTCGGTATTTCATTCGTTGTTTGCTTACACATCCATTACATACTTTCATCTACTATAGATGGGGATTGGGCCATGGAGGGCCTTGCATTTGCCCATATGGTGTAACAATCCCTCAGGGTTGGTTTCAACTTAATCGGCTTTTAGTTTTATTTTACATATGGATCTAAAATGCTGCTTGACACTGGAAATGAGTGCCGTTAATATGCAGCTCGACTCGTGAGGTACATCATGGTGCGCAAATCAGGCTCTGTGATTAGACAATTGGGCCACAGGTTCAAGGAAGCAGTTGATCATGTCAGCGACGTAAAGACTGTTGTCCTCCAGTCTGATGAGTTTGCGGATGTCCGAGAGCGTATCACCAACAAGGCAAGGTCCTTGGAGTTTAAGGGAGGAGATCTCCTTAAGCTGGCGGGATTGACGGTGTGGAAGGTTCTGGGAGAAGGCAGGGTGGTGATTCCCATGGTAGTGCAGACTGCTTTGGATCACCTGCACTCTTCCCTTGGAAAGAGACTTGGTGTTGCAGATATGGACGGGGACGGGGATAGAGATGTTGACTCGACTGATAGAGCTGAGCATCTCCAGGGTGAATCAGAAGGCGGTTGTTCAATACGACAGCCCATGGCCAAGCCGCAGGCAAAGGGTGGGGAGCCCATGCCAGGTTCCTGTAGAAGCATCAGTGATTCCATAGCTAGTTTGCGGTCTGAGGATGGTGCGAGTCGGCCTACTGGAAGTGACGTAAAACTGGAAAAATATCTAGGGCAAACTGGAACTTCCTGCAGTAGAAAATATTTGAATTGATGGGGCCGTAGCTCAACCGGGAGAGCGCATGACTGGCAGTCATGAGGTCGAGGGTTCGATCCCCTTCGGCTCCACCCTACGTTTCTTTGTTAACAATCGCATTATGCGATAAAGTGAACCTGTAGTCGGTTGCGACTGCGAACTGAGCTTGTCGTTGGATCTTAATACAGATTCACTTGATATGTGAGCATATCGTTGCACCATAGCCGAACTGGACCATCCACCAAGAATCTGGATGTGTGATAGTGGTATGCCAGCCATGGCAAGGTGTGATGCCCATGTGTGTCGAAGATCGTGAAAGCGGACCCTGCGTTCAATGTTGGCAGCTTTCAGGGTCCGTTGGTGATAGGGGCGCACATAATCCGGGTACCAAGGTGCACCATTTTTTAAAATGAAAACATAATTGCCTTGGCTTCGAGAGGGGAGGAACTTGAATGCTGAGGCTAGTTCTACTGTCATGCCTACATGGCGGATTTTGCCAGATTTAGGCGCTCCCTCCGTAACATCTCCAGTTGAAGGATCAACGGTACGTGAATTGCGAACCGTTATAGTCCGATTGTTTAGATCTACATCTTGCCATTTGAGCGCCAGTATCTCTCCTCGCCTAAGGCCGGTATGGAGAGCACACAAGGCAATGGTACCCCATGTTGGACCTTCTCTGTTGGCTGCTGCCAGGTATTCTGCCATCTCCTCGCGAGAAAGGTATGTACTGTGTTGGTTTGCAGTCCGTACCTTGACCAGGTCAACCGCTTCCATGGGGTTCTCTTTGATTCGTTTTTGGCGCTTGGCACGGTTGAGCATGCTGGTCATGTAGGCCATGATTTGGCGGACAGTGGCTGCTGCCAGGTTCGCTTTGAGCAAGGTAAGTTGGAGCTTTTCACAATCAGTGGGATCAATTTTATTCAGTAGTTTGTCGCCGAGCTCCGGCAAGATATGGAGTTCCACCATATTTTTTTTGCTGCCAAATGCGGCAACTGTCAGTTGTAGCCGGTATATCTCACATTCCTTAAGCCAAAATTCACGGAGAGTCAGCATTTGTAGCACTCCTGATTGGATGGGGGTGCCGCAGCCAGAGGTTCAGCCTCTGACTGTGTACCTAATGTCAAGGGTATCTGCGCCGAGGAAGCGTACTGCCTAGGGCGACCACGACACCGCGGGGCGAATATTTCTTCTGCTGGGAGTGAGGGAGTATCCTCAAGCCAAGAGGTTGCGGGTACAGCACCATCAGTGAGTTGCTCGATAGCTACAGCTGATGAGAGACCTGGCTTCTTTTGGCCTGAAAGCCATTTAGATATGGCGGCTTGGCTGCGATCAAATAGTCGTGCCAAATCGCTATTTTTCCGGGCAGTTTCTCGTTGCCACTTCTTGAGCAGTAAAAGTCCATTGCTGTTCATGGATGAAAGCATATCACAAAATTGACCAAGGTCAATTTGTTTTTGCCAAAGGTAAATAGAATGGAATTGCATGAGGTCATCAGGTATAACATCAAAGCCTTCTTAAAGGCTGCTGGTATGAGCCCAGCCGAACTTGCTCGGCTGTCTGGCGTACATCCTTCAACCATTTCGTTTTTTTTAAATAAAAAAAAGTTGGAGATAACTTCACAGACTATTGAACGTTTAGCTAGAGGGTTTGGTATTTCACCAGCAATACTCTTGCAAGAGTTAGGAGAAGGATAAAATGCTTATATCCTTCGCTTAGTGAAAACAATAGAAGATCTCCCACCAGACGATAGAAAGCGCGTCATCGAAGATGCTGAACTACGACGAGCCTTGATCGAGGACCCCGACCTAATCCGCCGGAAGCCGCCATTAAAAAAGCACTCCGCCTAGGTATTCGCATTATAATAACCCCTTCCTCTAAAGGTCCAAAATCCTGCCTGCATTTATTTATAATGTTTCGGATGTTAAAATTGACCCAGGTAATTAAGTTGACTTAGGTCAACTTTTTGCTTATCCTCTCCCTATCGGTTCTGGTTAGGGAGGCCGGTTAAGGCGCTCTTCGGG
>CAYZFJ010000031.1:0-4613 GCA_964477705.1 uncultured Myxococcia bacterium
GGGCTTCGCCCAGCACGGCGAAACCGCCGGCGTTGATCACGGCCACCGCCACGTCCTTGCAGTGGGTGAAGGCGACGACGGGATATTCGATACCCAGTTTCTCGCACAGTTGGGTATGCAGCGGACCGCTCATGAAACACTCCTTACGGGTTCGGTGAATTCAGTGGCGCATGCTCTGCGACCGCGCCTCGATCAGCTCGACAATCTAGCGGCTCCCACCCAAAAAATGAAGCCCCTTCCCCCCCCCACAACCCCCACCCACAACCCCCACCCAACACCTCCCCCCAACACCTGTACGCGATTGGCGCTAGAGTTTGTGGTCCCCCACTTTCAATGCTCAACCTTCAACTCTTGACTTGCGGCTTGTAATCTGGAAGAGCTCCTCCACTGCATCTGGGGGAAGGGGAGCGATTAAACCTGGTGCTGCCGCCATAGCCAGAGCGATGATGCGGCTGGTATGCTCAAGGGCTTCAGTGCGGCTATAAGCCTGTTCCATGTCGACTCCCACAGCCACAGTCCCATGGCGGGGCAATACGACCACATTATGTTCCCTTATCAACTCCTCCACTGCCTGGGCTGTGGCCAATGTGGTAGGCGTCCTGTATTCTGCAACCCCTACCGTCCCAATGGCAAAGACAGTCTCCGGAAGCCAGACAACGGAAAGATCCACCTGAGCCATGGTAAGCGCCACCGAATATGGAGGGTGGGCATGGATGACAGCTTGCACATCTGCCCGTTTCCGGTAGATACCCAGGTGCATCGCGATCTCTGATGTGGGAGGGCCGCTCCCGGGCAACAGCACATTGCCGAGATGATCCGTGAAAACCAGATCCCCAATGGCAAGCGACTCCTTACGCACCCCGGAGGGAGTACTCAGAACGCCCCACCGACTATCGTTACTCCTGTCATCTCCCCTGCCGCCGCCCTTTACATCCCCCAGATTGACCCTCCAACTGAGATTGCCATCCAACCCGCCATTAAGACCTTTCTGGGCAAGTAAACAGCAATACTCCACCATACTCGGCCCCTGCTCATGGCGGATCCTCTCCATGGTAGCCCTGTCATTGGCCACACCAGTAGACATAATCATATCCCTCCGTTTACCTCACTCTCAAAGCTCACCCCCATAGCTCAAGCGTCACAGGTCAATATCAGAACCATCGTCATCATCCTCCATGGCTTCGAGCAACTGCTTTACCTGAGCAGTCATCCTCTCCGATGCCTCTGGATCAGGCTGCAAACTCAACTTGAATGCAGCACCCTCTTCCGGTCTACTAGAAAAAGTAGCCAAAGGAACTTGAACAAATTCATCCAGCCATTCCAGAACAACCCAGTCACCTTCAATCCGATCCACAATCACGGTAATTTCGATAGGATTCACCTGCTACTCCTTGGAAAAAAAGCAAAAACCTATTTTTCATTTACATAACACACTTGACTTGGTAGCCTCTTGACAAACTGCCTCAGGCGGCAGGGCAATGATCCGCCTGCACCATAATTACTGGCTGCTGCCAGATATCAGAGGCATACACCGATACTAATCACGGAATCAACATCATTGGAAAATATTCAATCCCCAAAGATGCAATACCTCGAACCAGCGGAGAAACCCAGATGAAATTATTTATTGATACAGCCATGGTCGATGAGATCAAACAGGCCGCAGAGCTCGGGCTTCTGGATGGCATTACCACCAACCCTACCCTGATCGCTAAGAGCGGCCGTCGTTTTACCGATGTACTCAATGAGATATGCGCCATTGTGGACGGTCCGGTCAGCGCCGAAGTCACCGCAACCGATGCGGAAGAGATGATGAAGGAAGCCAGCGTTCTTGCTGCTCTCCACAAAAACATTGTGATTAAAATCCCCATGACCGTTGAAGGGCTGAAGGCCACCCGTCTGTGTAGCCAGGAAGGCATCAAGACCAATGTCACCCTCATCTTCAGTCCATCCCAGGCTCTCCTCGCCGCTAAAGCTGGAGCTACCTACGTTAGCCCGTTCGTAGGTCGTCTTGATGATATCTCTGAAGTAGGTATGGATCTAGTCGAAAAGATTCTCACCATTTACGCCCAATACGGCTTTACCACCGAGGTCATTGTGGCCTCAGTCCGCAACCCTAACCATGTGGTTGACGCAGCCATGATGGGAGCCCACGTGGCTACTATCCCCTACTCGGTCATTATGCAGCTTGCCAAGCACCCCTTGACCGATATTGGCCTGGAGAGATTCCTGAAGGACTGGGAAAAAGTACCCAAGTAATTGGATCCTTCGCTCTCTGCTTCCCACTCCCGCACCGTTTCCCTCAAACCAAACCGAATATCCCCCATCCCATCCCATCCACATGCAGGCCTGCATACATCTGGTAGCAGGGGTTACCCTTCCCCTAACCCACTTGCAGTACTGAACAGAATGCCCACATTGGCATGAGCAGATAACAGGCACCCACCAGACCAGTATTGAGCTATTGATGGGGCCCTTGGTGGTGAATACCATGGGATAATTGGGCTCCACGGACAGCAATCAAATAGGGCAAAGTTTTGATAACCACCCCATATGCCTGTAGAGTGTCATGGAATGGGAGAAAATCAGTGGAACTGAAAAATCAAAACAGTAGTAATAGCCTGGAAACAGAAACAGGCGACCTATTGCAGCCCGAAGGAGAACAGGTGGGCGGTCTGTCACCCGTTGAAGAAAAAGTGGTCCGCATGCGCTACGGCATCCCCCTTGAAGATAGCAATTCCCCCCTGCCTTTCGCACCTGCGAATAACCGCAGCCTGAGAGAATTGGAGCTCAAGGCACTACAAGCATTACTGGCAAAGGGCAAAGACAAGGGCAAGCTGAAGGTGTAAGCAATCGGCAGGCAAGAGCGCCACACAGCAATTCAGCCGCCACCGTCTTCCCCCAATTCAACAAGGTCTCACCCCCACCAAACACCATGTAGAGCTCAACCAATATCAGTCGCCCCTCACCCATAAACCACAGGTTCACCGCCAGGCCCGCGCCCCGCAGCCTTCTCTATACTGGATATAATATCTAACATTGTGTGATGAATCAGCCCATTGGAAGCTATCAGCCTGCCTCGCTCCAGGCTGGGAGGATCACCAAAAAAATCGGTCACCACACCACCGGCTTCTTTCACCAGCAAGATTCCCGCAGCAATATCCCACGGCTTTAGTTTAGCCTCCCAGTAACCATCAATGGCCCCCCTGGCAACCATGGCCAGATCCAGAGCCGCAGATCCACATCGACGAACCCCCTGCACCTTAAGAATGAGGTTAGAGAAACGATCAATGTTGTTGTCAAGCGAGACACGGCGATCATATGGGAAGCCGGTGGCCAGAAGGGATGCACCAAGCTCAGGGACCTGAGAGACCCGTAACCGGTTACCCCCCATCCAGCTCCCCATACCCTCTATCCCATGATAGAGATCGCCCCTGGACACATCATAGACCACTCCCAAAACCACCCTCCCTTCCAATTCCAGAGCGATGGAGACGGAAAAAACCGGAAACCCGTGAGAAAAGTTGGTGGTGCCATCCATGGGGTCTACAATCCATCGCATGCCCGCCCCACCTTTCCCAACGCCTCCACCTGCCCCAACTCCAGCCCCCTTATGTAGCCCACCTTCCTCCAACAACAGGGAGGAATCAGGATATGCGTCAAGGAGAATCTGACCGATAGCCTCTTCAGCAGCACGGTCCGCATCAGTCACCACATCAATGTCGCCCTTGTATTCCGTGACTTCCCCAACCCTCTCATCTCCAATAGGATAGCTGCCTGAAAATCTGGTGCGACACCGAATCTCATTACCTCCGCAAAGGGCAGCCTTTACCGCCACATGCAGAGCCTTTTCCAAATAGTTGCCAACAACAGTAGATTTCATGAACAACCACAGCCTTTCTAGAACAGCACCAAAATCAGATCAGACCCAATCAGACCAGATGGAATACAATCAATTGCACGAGCACAACCTGAAACATACGAGGGCTGCGGCCAGCTCAACACCTGTCCCAGAACATGTCATGGATTAATGGCCGGAATTTCTTAAGCCTCACATCCATCCTGCCATAATGAACCCTGTTGGTAAGGAGCACAGCCACGGCCTCCTTCTCAGGGTCAATCCAGATGGATGTTCCGGTGAACCCCAGGTGCCCCCGTGCCCATGGAGAGACCTTCTTGCCCGCACTAGAGGTGCCATCAATGGATGGTCGATCCCACCCCAGCGCCCAAGTATCCGGTTCGCCGGCCATCCCTCCAAGAGCAAGCTTAGCAATGGAAGAAGATGTCTGTGCAGAGATGTTGTCACCCAAAAACCGCTTAACCACCTCTTGGCTGAAAACACTGGATTTCCCCAGCAAAGCCCGCAGAACCTCCTGCCCGAATCTGAGCACATCGGTGGCCGTACCAAATAGACCGGCATGACCCGAGATTCCGCCTAAGGCATGCGCATTCTCGTCATGCACTTCACCCACCAACAAACGTCGCCGCCAAAGACACTCTTCGGTTGCAGCATAGGGCAGGTGCACATGTCCGCCAACGCCAACACCCTGTCCATTCTTCAGCCCAGGCACCACCATCATGGGGCCACCTGCGCCTGCGCCAGTGACAGCGCC
>CAYZFJ010000031.1:4713-24661 GCA_964477705.1 uncultured Myxococcia bacterium
GCGCCTGCGCCAGTGACAGCGCCAGCGCCAGCACCACCACCAGAAAGATCCACATAATGGAGGGATGCAAGCCCCAGTGGACCATAAATGGTACGATGCACATATGATACAGGGCTCTCCCCCAGCAGATTGGTCAGCAATTTGAAGAGCAGAATGAACCCCATGTCACTATAAACAGTCCTGGTTCCTGGGGGCACTTCTGGCTCCATGGCAAGAACCTTATCCAGTATGGCCTGTTTGACCACCTCAGTCCTGGGGGAATCGGCATCTGCCAATATACCATCCCAAAGGCTCATCCACCCCGGCAGTCCTGAAGTGTGCGACAGGAGATGATGGACCTGCACATACTGTCGTCTGCCTCTGTTCCAACCTTCAACGACCTGGCTTACAGGCATATCAAGCTGCAGGATACCTTCATCAACCGCCTTCATGGCAGCGGCCGTAGTGATCAAAGGTTTTGTCAATGAGGCCAGATCAAACAAAGTATCAGTAGTTACTGGTGAAAATTCCGGTTTTACACAAGCCCACCCGGAACAAGACAGGTGAAGCAATTCCTGAGCATCCCCCCCTGCAAAGGTAGCTCCCGGAATTACTCCCATGTCCACTGCCTGATCCAGCATGCCGACTATCTCAGGAAATGCCGGCAATTGGGCAACAGAATGGCGTTCAGAAATCAAGACTACCGGTGATGACCGTCGCTCTGGTTCCGCATCTTTGGTAGCAGAACAGGAATGAGAAGGCTCCCAACCCAATCCAGCAGTAGAAGGCCACGAAACAGTTCCAGCCATGGGATCGAGCATCACTGCAGCAGCACCCAGGGGAATACACCTGTTGCGCTGGGCATGTCCACACGGGAACCCAGCCATCACCAGCAGATTGTCGAGCCCCTCCAATGCTGACATAATCGCTGCTTCAGCCTCTTCCTGGCTCTGGCCGCAGTTAGAGAACTCACCAAGCACCAGAGCCCTCACCCCATCAAGTAGTCCAGCCTGCCTCAAATGGGTCAGGTCTCTGTCTATCCTGTATGGCGCCTCTCCCACGTCCTCAAGGAAGAGGACACTGCCATCCAGATCAGGAGCAAACCGAGTACCACACAATCGGGAGAGGACACACAAGTTGCCCCCTTGGGCAACCCCCATAACCGGATTGACTGTGCCCCGCCCAGATAACAGCCTCATCGAATCCACCTCGGGCAACAGATAATTACCACCAGCAACCTTCCCCTCCAAAAGGGAAAACAGGGCAGCCATATCGGAGGGACTCAGTTGGGGCAGACCTCCCACGTTAGGACCATGAATGGCCAAACCGTTCCACTGATTACCAGAACGTGAGAGCTGTGCCAGGATGGCAGTGATGTCACTGAATCCAACCAGGAATCGTGCCTTGGCTCGATACACCCTCTCCCAATTGATCAGGTGGAGAATCCGGGCAGCACCATACCCACCCCTCGCAGCCCAGACCACATCCACATCATCTCGGGTCAGGGCTTCTTCCAGGAGCCCCGCTCTTATTTGATCATTCTGGGCCAGATAGGGAGGATATGGGGTAGGAGCAGGAGTAGGGGTAGGGGTAAGGGTAGGGGTACCAGACCCCTCACAGGGGTTACACAGCCCCCCCTGCAGGTCAATTATCTCATACCCCCTGTTAATCAGCAGCTCACAACCGGCTCGCACCCTCTCTACACAAGGCGGTCCAGACGGTGCCACCACCCCGATTCTGCTCCCTGGACCCAGCCTCGGAATGCCCCAGCCATCCCGAACCAGAGAAAAGCGCCCGGCGCTGATTCCGTCCGTACCAAAGCCCTTCATGCACTCACTCCTAAAGAGGTCAACTCATAAATCACGGCACCGGTAATCCTTGCCGTAGAGTACAATCGGTTCACACATCTCGCGTAATCTTGAATAGATCCTGGAACCGATTCGCTCCTCCATGGAGGTACCTTCAAAGATTAGGGATTCAAGTTCTGTAGTAGTATTAAAAAGGAGCGGATATGCATCCCTGTCTTTGCTTTTGCACCCGGTCGCCATACTGGCCAACTCAGAGGGGATGTAATTGCTGGTGATCAATGTGGGCAATTTGGCATTGTAGCGCTTGGATATGATCTGATCCAGGACCTGTAGCTCCCAGTCCTGCTTGCTCTTCTCCTCGCGTCCCTTACCAAGTTCATCAATGGCCAGAACGGGCACAGAGGCGAGAGGATCAATTAGTTCGCTCTCAGAACGTCCCCCGGCAAATCCCCGTTTCAAATCAGAGAGGAGGTGGAAAAAATCCACAAATTTGCCCTGAACGTGACGTACCAGGATCAGGTGGCGTAGAATAGCACTAACCAGAAAAGTCTTTCCCGTTCCAACCGGTCCCATAAGCATCAACCCAGTGGTGGTGGTTCGATCGAAACAATCTGCGAAATGAGTCACATACCCGAGCACTTCTGCATGATTATCGAGGTGTTCCTGAAAATCAGCGAACCTGGTTCTTGCAAAGCGGGCTGGAATATTAGCTTCATTGTACCATACACAAGCCTGGCGATATGGACCACATGATACACACCTCTCCGAAAAGGTGTATCCATCCTTCTCGATGGATATCCACCCAGTCCCTCCACAGTCCGAGCATTTTCTGACGCAATCGCAGAGCTCAGCCCAGGCCTTGTCTTTTTTGATGGATGTTATACATCCAGTGTCATGGCACATATCGCACATAATCTTTATTGTCCTGCGTGATTATGGCCAACCATCCTGTGGCGCCAGGATCGAATGGCTTCATCAACAATAGGTACAAAGTATTCAATGGACGGAATTTGTTTAGCTGGATTTCTTGCCTGAAAATCCCCCACAGCCTGCTTGAGAGTCTGGCAAATCAGACTGGCCGAAGCTCCAGTTTGTCGCCAACCGAGTACCACCTCGGTTTCTCTGGGAGAGAGCATCAGCCCTCGTCCCTTGTTGGCCAACCAGTACTGGGTAACCATGGTAACAAAATCGTTACGATCAGCACTGAGCAGCGTCAAGACAACCTCCGCAGTTTCGCCCTACATAAGGCTTGAATCAAACTGACAACTCTCTGAGTGCAAAAACAAGATGCTCAAACCTGAAAGCCGCGACCTGAGAACGAAGAACACGAAACCCGCAAATCAGATATCCAGGTTCTTCACGCTCAGAGCATTACGCTCAATGAAGTCTCGCCTAGGCTCTACCTCATCACCCATCAGCACCGTGAAGATGCCATCAGCCTCGATCATGTCCTCAACCTTGACCCTGAGGAAAGTCCTGTTCTCAGGATGCATCGTTGTCTCCCACAACTGCTCCGGGTTCATCTCACCCAAGCCCTTGTAACGCTGCATCTGCTGGCCTTTCTTGCCTAGAGCGAAGATCTGTTCAGACAGCTCCTCTATGCGGCCGAGGCTATAAGTCGTGCCTCCAGCTTCATCGCCACCCTTCTCAACCAGTTGACATGGCACATTCTTCAGCCATTCAAACACGGCTAGCCGGGAACGCAGCTCAGCCACCTCTCCACTCTCCAGGAAAGCCCTGTCAATGATGACCTCGGGCATGTTACCCGTATTGCCTCCCTTCAACACCAGCCTGAATCCACTGCTGCCCCCACCCTCATTCGTAAATGCTTCATCACCGATGCTGCCACCCTCAGCGTCCCAATTGGCCGCCACGATCTCTTCCGCCTCAACTTTAGCCACCTCCATCGGCAAAATATCGGGATAAAATTGCTGGAGATAATCCACAGCAGAGTCAAGGGCCTGCTGGGCCAACTCCCTTCTCTGGAGCATGCTGACCTGTGTATCGGCTCCGTTGACAACCGCTTCTACCACCCGCCTGTCTCGCAGCCTGCCAATTTTGCCCAACTGCTTCTGGTATGACTGCACCTGTTGAGTAAGCTTTCGCAACTGCTCGCCTTCGACAGGTTCCCCTCCCTCAACCTTCAACACAGCGCTCTGGCAGCCGAGCTCATCCATATAATCCTCAAAGGCCGCATCATCCTTAATGTACATCTCCTTTTTGCCCTTCTTCAGCCTATAGAGGGGGGGCTGGGCAATGTACACATGACCTCTGGTAACAAGCTCCTGCATGTGCCGGAACAGGAATGTGAGCAACAGGGTTCGAATATGGCTTCCGTCCACATCTGCGTCGGTCATGATCACAATTTTGTGATACCTGAGCTTTTCGGGATTGAAATTCTCCGCGCCGATACCAGTTCCAAGGGCAGTAACGATGTTCAGAATTTCCTGACTGGAGAGCACCTTATCAAATCTGGCCTTCTCCACATTAAGGATCTTACCCCGCAGAGGGAGAATTGCCTGGAATCGTCTGTCACGACCCTGTTTTGCAGAACCGCCTGCAGAATCACCCTCAACAATGTACAGTTCAGCTTTAGTCGGATCCCGCTCCGAACAGTCTGCCAGTTTTCCAGGCAGGCTAGCCGAGTCGAGGGCACCTTTCCGGCGTACCATCTCCCTCGCCCTCCGGGCTGCTTCCCTGGCCCTTGAAGCATCCACCGCCTTACCCACCACAGCCTTGGCGTCCTGAGGATTCTCCTCGAAATACTCCATCAGCTTGTCAGCGACCACTGCCTCAACAACGCTCTTGACCTCGCTGGAAACCAGCTTTTCCTTGGTCTGGCTGGAGAATTTGGGGTCATGAACTTTCACGCTCAGGACAGCGGTAAGCCCCTCCCTTGAATCATCACCTGACAGGGCGGTAACCTTCTGATTCTTAAACAGATTGCTCTGCTGACCATAAGTGTTAATGCTGCGGGTCAGGGCGCTTCTTAAACCGGACATGTGTGTTCCACCGTCCCTGTTATGGATGGAGTTGGTGAAACAGAAGACATTCTCCTGGAATGAATCGTTCCATTGCAGAGCACATTCCACATATATCCCGTCCCGTTCATCACGGGCATACATGGTGGTCTTGTTCAGTACAGGCTTGTTACGATTGAGGTACTCCACAAACGAGCGGATACCACCTTCGTATTTAAACTCCTGACGACGCTCTTCATCGCCTCGCTTATCAACAACGTGAATCGCCAGGCCAGCATTAAGGAATGCTAATTCCCGTAGCCGTTGCACCACCAGGTCATAGCTGAACTCAACCATGGAGAACACTTCTGGATCGGGCTTGAACTGAATTATAGTACCCGACTTGCTGGTATCGCCCACCTCACAGAGGGGCGCAAGTGGCGCTCCCTGCTCATAACGCTGACGATGAATTCGCCCATGTCGGTGAATCTCCATGACCAGCCACTCAGAGAGGGCATTGACCACCGAGACACCCACCCCATGCAGACCACCGGAGACCTTGTATGACTCACTGTCAAATTTGCCACCAGCGTGAAGAACGGTCATGACCACTTCTGCGGCAGACCGATTCTCATCCTTATGGATTTCAGTAGGAATTCCACGACCATTATCGGTCACCCGAACGCTGCCGTCAGCGCACAGCGTTACAGTGACCTCATCGCAGTATCCCGCCTGAGATTCATCAACAGCGTTATCAACCACCTCGTAAATGAGCTGATGCAGGCCGGACCCATCATCGGTGTCACCGATATACATACCGGGCCTCTTACGCACCGCCTCCAACCCCTTGAGAACCACGATATTAGCGGCGGTGTAGGCTTCCTGCCCCGAGTCCCCATTTCCGCTCTGAAGAGGCGGATCGCTCTCTGCTTCCGGCCTGTTCAGATCCTGCCCCACCTCGCCCAATCCTGCAGAGGACGCACCGAATGTCTCGACAAATTCATCGCTCATACTGATTCAAACCTCCAACGGGTACATTTCCATTTCATGGATTGAAAAAAGGAAAGCAAACCCGAAATGCAATCTGGAATGGGACGCTCACGCCAACCGTGCTCCACCACCACCAAAGGCCGTATCGACAGGTAAACAGCACAACCACATGCCGCTCTTCGGGAGGGAAACACAAGCTAATTCAAGCCACCGCAATAGCGGACTTATACGCTTGCCAAATAAAGGTAACTTTTACCACATTCAGGCCCATCCGGCAAGGACGGAAACGCTTCTTCCAGTGGGCAAAAAGTAAGTATTAATCCACATAGAACAAGCATGTGATGCGCTTTAAGAGAGAAAAAGCTGACAGGAAGGAAATGAGATCTTCGGTCAACCAGCAGGCTGCTCAATAATGATAGGGATTCATGGTCGCTCGACGGGCTCAAGATGAAGAACACGCATGCATCCTGCACCCTCACTTCTTACCAAAACATGCTTCTAAAGGCCCTGAAGTCCCAGGTGCACTACCCTTCGTTCTCCAGATGACATAGCCAACAACTGACACGACTTTCCGGTGGACACCACTTTGGCAGCAAGCCTTTCAGACATTCGCCGGATATCATCCTCACGCCTTGCCCTGTAGCCATCACAATCAAGACAGACGGGGCACTGATAATTGGACTGCCTCACAGCAAAACGATTCGCCAAGAGTTGCAGAGCATCCAAATGACTCCCACGACGCCCTATGAGAAGTGCCGCATCATCCGTGACCAGCTCAAGCATCAACCTGCCACGAGCCCCACTCTCAGTCGACACCTCAGCCTCTTCCCCCAGTCCCCCTCTGATCTGCACATCCAGCCCCATGGCATCAAACACTGACATAAGAAAACCAACAACTATACCCTCCCATATTCCCCATTGTCCGTCTTTATCCTGAGAGGCGGCATCAGGGGAATATGGTTCAACAATACGGGTGCAGGACAAGCTCTCCTCCTTCAGTGCAGGTTCCCTGAAAATTCAGCTAATACATCCAATCAAATATTAACCAAAGTCTCAAGCGGATTTTCGGTTAATGAACCATTGCTGCCCAATAGTCAGGATGGTATTGGCCAGGATGTAAAGAACCAGACCGGACGGAAGGAACAGCATGAAGACGGTCATCATAACTGGCATCAAATATAGCATCATCTTCATCTGGGCTGCATCAGCGGCGGCAGGTGTCAGTTTTTGCTGCAGGAATGTGAGCACACCGAGCAGGACAGGAAGAATGAAATAGGGGTCCGGAGCCGCCAGGTTCTGAATCCAGAGGCCCAGACTGGCATTGTACAAATCCACCGAAGAGAAGATGGTACGATACAAGGCAATCCACACAGGAAGCTGCAGGAGCATGGGCAGACAGCCGCCCATAGGATTGATCTTGTGCTCCTTGAAGAGCTTCATCATCTCTTCATTCTGCTTCATGCGATCATCCGCATAACGAGTCTGGATCTCGGTCATCTTGGGCCGGACCTTACCCATCTCTTTCATGGAAGCAAATGACTTTTTCGTGATCGGGTGGAGCAGCAGCTTGATCACAATGGTCAGCATGATGATAGCCAGACCCCAGTTGCCGACCACGCTCTGGAATGCCTGCATGAGCCAGAGCATGGGCTTTGACAGGAAACCGAACCATCCAAAGTCGATGGAGGAGTCAAGATTACTATTGAGCGCCTTCAGGGTCTCGATATCCTTAGGTCCCGCAAAAATACCTATCTGCAAGGAGATCTCATCGCCAGCCCCAACATCCATTGAAGGATACCGGAGGACGCTGTTGATCAGGCCATCTCCTCTTGCATTCATCACCGCATCGGCGAGCACAGCACCGTCACCCTGGGGGAATGCCGCCAGCAAAAAGTACTGCTCATCGATACCGACCCATGAGAGCTGTCCACTCTGGGACTGAGGGCCTTTGAGGAGATCCTTGGAGTTCTCCCGATACATGGCATCATTCACATAGGCAACGGCAGTCTTGCCAGTTACAACGGGCGCAAAGAATGAACGGCCCTCCTTTTTGCTCGGATCGCTCCACGAATTAACCACAAGAGACGGCTTGATAGAGATCCGTTTACCCGAATTGTTCTTCACGACCACATCAAGGCTGGTCAAGTAATTCGTGTCGCTCAGTGAATAGTGCTTCTCCACGGAGTATTGCCCGTCGGGGGATTTCCATTCATAGACCAGTTTATCGGCGGTGTGCTCCCGAACAACATAGTCCTCGTTGCCTGAGAGCTTAAGACCATCGGCCATACTCAGCCCTAACGGCAGGTCCATGGATTTGCGCTGAAAGTCAGACACCAGATCAATCTGTTTGGCATCATTGTCAGCTTCGGTATAACGGGAATCAAGAAGCTCAAAAGACTTAAGCCTGGCTCCCTTGCTGGTGAAAACAGCCTTATAAACACCAGGCTTTTCCACCACGGTCTCCACCTCGGGGCGTGTAGACATCACGGGAGGGGGAACATCATCGTCCCTTGACGAACCTTGGCCAACCGGTTCCCCATCCTGTGCCTCCCCCTGGCTGTTATCAGTATTATCGGTTGTTGTGCTGGCTGTCACCCCTGCCTTGCCACCTTGGCCTGGACCCATTTCGGCTGGCTTAGGGGCCAGAAATGTGGACCAGAAAAACAGGATTCCCAGGCTTAGCACTAATGCTATTATGCTTCTGCGTTCCAAAACGAGATCACCTTTACTTCTTCGTATTCTTATTTTTTACAGGTGGAACCGGATCAAAGCCTCCGGAACAGAATGGATTACAACGTAAGATTCGTTTCACGGTCAGCAATAGCCCTTTGGCACCACCATGTAATTTCAGAGCTTCAACAGCGTAATGGGAACAGGTGGGTTCAAATCGGCAAGCAGGTGGCAGGAAGGGCGATATACAGATTTGATAAAGGCGCACTAATAGCGTAAAAAAGTTCGCCACGACAGAATTCACCACCTGGACAAACGAGCAGTTGCCCGACGCAAATCGTCCATCACCTGAACGAAGGTCACACCTGCAGCGCTCCTCCTGGCGATAATCACCACGTCGGCAGACTGGGGAAACCATGTGCGGTTGAGCCGAAACACTTCCCGGACCCGCCTCTTCACACCGTTCCGCACCACCGCTGGGCCGACTCGACGGCTCACAGATATTCCCAGCCTGGTCCACCCCAACTGGTTGGGAAGGGCAAAAACGATGAAATGAGCAGCGTGAACCTTGCTCCCCTTGTCCTGAACTTCCAGGAACCGGGCCCGCCAGAGCAGTCGGTCTTTCTTGCCAAAGGTGTGCTTTTCCGACTGTTCCCGAATGAGGAGTTGGCTCACTTGCCTCCAATTTCCACTGATAAACGCTTGCGGCCTTTACGACGCCTCCTTTTGATGACTTCCTGCCCCCAGTGGGTCTTCATCTTGGACATGAAGCCGTGGGTACGCTTCCTCTTGATGTTGCTCGGCTGATATGTTCGCTTCATGGCCGGATATCCTCTTCAAAATATTTCTGATCCGAATGGAATCTTTATTTATTCTCAAAGATCGTCATCTGACGATCCCATGCAAAGTTGCGATATTATTCTTATTACCTGGTCACCTGTCAACCCAAATTCTCAGATTAACCCTTTTCTTGCCACTTTCCGACCCTCAAATCACCACAACCTTCCACCCAATCCCCACCTCCAAAACCTATAGGGGCACGGCATGCCGTGCCCTTCGCCAGCGGTGCACCCAACCTATACCGCTCCCATGAACCCTCAAATCACCCACACCACCCACACCCGATACCTCCTTCCAACACCTGTAGGGGCACGGCATGCCGTGCCCTTCGCCAGCGGTGCACCCAACCCACTTAAACAATTTTTGGAAATCTACTTACCTTAAAAGAACACGAATGCGGCATGCCTTGGCCATTGCCCAATACCTCACGCGCTCTCACGCTCAGTCTGAATCAGATCCGGCTTGCCTGTCCCCTTAACCACAGCCTCGTCTATGACTACCTGAGAGATTCCGACCAAGTCGGGCAGATCGTACATGACATCCAACATGATCTCTTCGATGATGGAGCGGAGCCCGCGAGCACCTGATTTTCGATGAATCGCTTCCCTTGCAACAGCAACCATCGCCTCCTGGGTCAGGGTCAGCTTAATGTTTTCCATTTCAAATAGACACTGGTACTGCTTCAGAAGCGAGTTCTTCGGCTTCCACAGGACATCAACCAGAGCGTCCTCATCGAGGGCATCAAAATGGACAATCACCGGGAACCTCCCCACAAATTCAGGCAACAGCCCGAATTTGACCAAATCCTCCGGTTGAACTTGCTGAAGAAGCTCAGAGCCGCGCACATCCCGCTTTTTAGAAGGAATCACTCGCCCGAATCCCATCTGCGTCTGCCCAATTCGCCGTTCAATAATCTCAGCCATCCCATCAAAGGCACCACAGGCAATAAACAGAATATTAGTCGTATCAACCTGTACAAAATCCTGTTGAGGACGGTTACGGTTCCCTTCCGGCGAGACCATCACCAGCTCACTCTCCACGATTTTCAACAGCGCCTGCTGCACCCCCTCACCTCCAACATCCCGCCCGGTGGCAGAGGTCTGAGCACGGCTTGCGATCTTATCTATCTCATCAATACAGACAATGCCCTTGCCTGCCCTTTCCACATCCTTACCCGCGGCAATCCAGAGATTCTTTATGATGTTCTCCACATCCTCGCCCACATATCCAGCCTCTGTCAGACAGGTGGCATCAACGATGGTTGTGGGTACATCAAGCAACCGGGCAAGGGTCTGTGCCATATAGGTCTTACCTGAGCCAGTAGGCCCCAACATCAGGATGTTCCCTTTAGTCAGATCCACCCCGTCATCATTATTGGCATGGATACGCTTATAATGATTATAGATAGCAACGGAGAGGGTTTTCTTGGCCAGCTCCTGCCCAATCACATGCTGATCCAGAAACGCCTTAATCTCCTTGGGAGGAATGCCCTGGGTCTTTAGGTTACCCTTGATATTGTCATCTGACCCCTGGCTGATGATATCATTGCACAGCAGCACACACTCATCACAGATATGCACCCGCAAACCGGCAATCAGCTTCCTCACATCATTGACTGATTTGCCGCAGAAAGAGCAGCGGACATCATTGCTCCCCTTGATGTTACCTCCGCCGCTCCCGGAGCCGCTACCTGCCGAACCACTGCCGCCTTTTCCCTTTTTTACTGCCAATAGAAACCCCTTGTTCAGGAAGCAAACAGGCTCAAAGCCTGGATGAATCATAGAATAAATCTAATCAATCACTTAATCGCCAACCAGCTATCAAGATGACACTGCCCATTGGATGGCTACCAACGAGCACATGGTATATCAGGTAAATGGGCGATGAATAACATGATGCCCTCTGGAACAATAATTAACGCTGCCAGCTCTGTCAACCGTGGCCATGGGAAAAGAGCATGAACACATCAAACCAGGCGCTGCCAGCTTATGAATCTGCTATTCCCCTGCTGTCTTGCTGATTACTGTGATGATCAAGATTATGCTCCCTGGCGTATTTACCCAGCTCGATGATGTATCTGAGGGTAACATGCACCGGCACGGACTTGCTCTGCTCCACAGCCTGGGCCACCTGACTGGCAGGCAGCCCTTTTTCAATCAGGTCAAGAATCAGTGGAGTAGCCTCCTCAAGCTGTTTGCCATAGCGAAATATCTCCTCGCCAGTGAGCTTCATCTTCCATTTGACCATGGCCATAAGAGTCAGCAGCAATACACCATACAAGGAGCAACATGCACCCAGAATAAGCACAAAACCGGGGCCCAGAGTCAGAATGCCTCTCTCCAGAATCAGGCTCCACACCAGCAGGGCAACACCAATGAGGATAAAAATAAGAGCCTTGATCACACCTTTGCGGCTAGGAACAAATTTTGTGTTGGGCTGCGCCATTGATAACTCCAGTTAGGGACAAACGAACGCTTACACTGTTAGCTGTTCAAAAGAGGCTCACTAACCTGAAAGCAGGAATACCAAACTCTTGACCAAGTTTATATTTCAATCAAAGATGTAGCAATCATGTATGGCAAATCCAGTGTCAAATCATCTGGATACCACCCACAACTCTGGCATTGAAAACTGAATGCCTGAAGCGGGCACATGCACAACAAGCAAATAGCAAATTAATAAACAAACTAACTAACTAACAAGCAGATGCGAATAACCGCACTACACACAGTACAGGCCCATGCATCCCACAGCAGGAATACTATGACACGAAAAAAAAGCACACCATACCATGACCACATCGAGCTCACCTCAACACCACCACCACTTGTCATTCTTTTGGCCTGTCTAATCGTAAGCCTGACAGTCTCGTGTTCCCCGAATGAAGCCAAGTACCTGGAAGGCGGTAAACTGATTCTCCAGGAGGATTTCGACAACCCGGCCTTGGACAACTGGAAGACAGGTAAGGTGATCGGCCCGGCATCCAAGGGAGGCGGCCCAAGGTCCGAAACTGATGCACAAGGGCACTGGACTGTGGTAGACGGCCACCTGTACTCTCCTGGCGAGAGAAACCAACCCCTCTGGCTCAAAACTCCTCTACCCGACCATACACGAATCGAATTCACTGCCTGGACATCCTCCGATAAGGGCGATCTCAAGATAGAGGTCGATGGTAATGGGCAGCTTCACGAGAGCGGATATATACTGGTTTTCGGTGGCTGGAATAACACCCTGTCGATTATCGGCCGGCTTGATGAACACGAAACAGACCGAATTGCCAGACCAGATTATCTTGAGCAAGACAGAAAGTACAAAATGGCTGTGGTTCGCACTGGAAAGGAACTGCGCTGGTATGTTGATGGCCGGCTCTATCTGAGACGGCACGACAGGAGCCCCCTGCTAAGTGAGAAGAACAGGTATTTCGCATTCAACAACTGGCAGAGCAAAGCCAACTACGATGACCTGCGAGTCTATGACCTTACTGTCAAGTAAGGCCATCAGGCGGACCGGGATCTGCTCCCGCAAGCACGATCGACTCCAATTCCATTATCCAGACCTACCCCTTCATTACCCGAGTAGTACTCTCTGTCAGAACCTCCACACTCATCAATGGTTCCCTCGTCTCTGTCCACCGCTTCAGGACTCCCACAGTCCATGGGAAACCGGCAAGATTTCAATCCCACCCTATCAAGATAGGCCTGCAGGAGATCTGCTTCACTACTGTCCTGCGGAAAGAGAGCAACCACCACACCTCCACCACCAGCACCAGTCAATTTGGCCCCCTTAGCCCCATGCTTCACGGCAATGCTGCAAATGTCGTCCAAGACAGGCTCAGATACACCCAATTCCCCCAGCAGAATCTGGTTCTCATCCATCAGTTGCCCCAGCTCATCCAGGTTACCATCACGCCAATAGGCGGCCCCTTTAGTCACTACGTCACCAATCCGATCCAGAATCCTCTCCACAGAGATCCTGCTCCTCTGACGGCGTTGCGCTACCATAGAGACCATATCTGCAGTTTTTCGGGGCGGTAGCCCAGAAAAGATGAGCATCAACTCAAACGGAACCCCATGTGCAAGCGTTTCTACACAACCAGCGGACCAGCATGGGGTTGCCAGCTCACCATAGCCATGCATATCCACTGCTTTCCGGCGGAACATAAACGACTGGCCTGGGAGGGAAAATGCAGCCTCCACATCGATACCGGATGCCCTATTATGAAACAGGTTCTCTCCGATTAGAGCGAGCTTTTTCAGGTACGCAAGGTCGGCCTCAGGTGTTCTGGAAGAGTAGCGAGAGGGAGCCTGGTGATGGGGGTGGGAGTGATGGGTGGTGGAAGAAGTGCTAGTAAAGACGCCAGAGATAGAGCGTCTGTCGTAATCTTGGTTACCCTGCCCACCGAGGAAGGCATAAATCGCTTTGGCGGTTGCCGCTGATAAGGCTGCCGACGATCCAAGACCCTGGCCTGCCGGCAAATTGCCTGAGAGTCGGAAGGCCAACCGCGCAAAATCCTCCTCCAGCTCCACTGCGCTCCCTTGGGTGCTGCCGCCCCCATTGCCACTCTCGCTCTGCTCCCAATCTCCATTGCATGGATCATATCCAAAAGCAGCCCGACAGATAGAATAGATAGCGGTGTGGGTCAGCGACCCTCCTTCCAGGTGCATGAGCTGGCCTATCCCAGCTTCGCCATCACCTGCAGCCCGGCAACCAGTGACCGCATCTCTCACTTCAACCCGGATACCAAGGGGTAGTGCCATGACCAGGGCAGGTCGTCCATATACAACCGCATGTTCCCCAAGCAAAATGACCTTTCCCTGACCAGTTCCAACAGCAATCATAATTATCAGCTTCCATAAAAGACCGCTTGTAACCATCACCTCTTATATATAATGCAAGTAGTGTAAACAAAACAGTCTCATCAAATTTTCACCAATGTTGAAGTGTTGCAATCATCTATCATCAATCCCCTGGTGATCCACTCCATTCCTTCTGGCAAGAATTGCCTTCGCTGCTGCCAACAGGTTGTAGAGGCTCATGGGTACCAGCGGCTCAATCATCTGACCGAACAGAGTTAATGTTGCCTCCTGCAGCAGCAACCAGGGTCCGAGCATGTTGTCTGAGATGTCCTCTGCAAATACCATCAGTACTGAGCGCCCACAAGGCTGCCAGATTCTGAGCCAGCCCCACGCTGGCAGCCATCTCCCGCAACTGACCGGCATGTGAAATCCCCATCCAGTGAAGCAGCTTTCCAGGTACGGGGTGAACTCGCAAGGCTCCTCCCACGGTTGATGCAGGAATGGGCATGGTCAAACAGCCAGTCAGGAATGTCCCTGTGCAGCCAGCTTGGCTGACCATCTCCTGCCGCCCCTGCTCCTGCTGCCCCTGTCCCTGCTCCCGCCCCTGCTCCGACTCTGCACCCAGCCCTGGCACCGACTTCACCCGCCAGACAGCGAGCCCCTTGTAACGCCCACCAGCAGCAGCATACCCGTGACCTGCAGCCTCCACTGCCCGCCAATCATTGCCGGTGGCCAACATCACCGCATCTATCCCGTTAAAAATGCCCTTATTATGGGTCACCGCCCGATATGGGTCCCATTGTGCAAATCTGGAAGCCATTTCAACCCGTCTGGCCACTTCTATACCATCAAACCCGTCCACAGCCAGATCCTCCGCCTTCACGGTACACTCTGCCCTTACCAGCGCACAATCCACCAGATTACTGAGTATCTTCAGCAGAGGAGTGGCCTTGGCGATTGCTGCCAACTCGGGAGCCATTCCCTCGGCCACCTGGTTCACCACATTGGCCCCCATAGCATCACCGGTACAGATGTGCAGATGGACCACCACCATTGGAGGAGCCTCACCAAGGCTACCTTCCAGCGTCAGATCACCCGCACCATCTGGCTCCCTGAGAACCCTCACCTGCATATCCCTGGCCCCGCCTCCCCGGGCAACCATCCTAGGCATGAACCGGTCTGCCAGTTCCAAGAGCTGCTCTTTAGCTACCTCCAGTGCGGCCACAGTATCTTCCACAGATTGCTCCAGATCCACCAATTGGATCTGGGCGATAGCATTCATCGGTTGGGCTTGGGCCGAAAACCCGCCATTCTTCCTGACAAGGAGAGCCGCCCTGGACAAGGCAGCTATTACCGAAGGTTCTTCTATGGCCATAGGTACAGGATAATCCACTCCATTTACAACCATATTGAGCCCCAGACCGAGGGGAATCCCCATCACGCCAAGGGCGTTCTCCACCATAGAGTCAATCCTGTCCTCGCCAAGAACAGCCATGGGTTTATAAATCTGGCTCCCCACCTTTGGATCTAATTCATAATCCGAAATGAGCAGATCAACTCGCTCCATCGCAGAGAGATGTCTCAACCTGCCAATCCTGCGGCTGGTAGGTCCGGCCACGGATGAATCATGGGTACATGAATGCACCTCTTTTGCATCGCAAGTTGCCGGGTCAGATTTCCTAGGACAATCATGCCCAACCGCTGAGATCTCATCTTGCTGCAATAAATCCGACAATGGTGTTTCTGGTCCCACACTCTCCACACTCTCCACAGTCCCCACAGTCCCCACAGTCCCCACCCCATTGTCCAGTACCAGATTCATCTCTGTTACTCCTCCTGCTCATCATCAACGTGGGGCACAGCATGCCATGCCTCTTGTCGGCAGTTTACTGCGGCAGAGATAAAGGGCTGCCTCTCCTACCGTTATCTGATGCTTCTAAGCTCTTGTCGCTGTAATCATCCCCCTGGGCGTAATGCTAAATTCCAGAGGAACCATCCCGGTCTTATCACCAATCTCTCGATCCAGGCTATTCAACCACATCTCATCATCAGGATCAGGCAAAACCAGAACAGCCATCCCTCCTCCAGCACCGCATGATTTGGCCGCTCCACCATATTCCCGCGCCAGTCCGGAGATAATCAAATGCTCACTGGTAACAACTCCCATATGGAGCAGAGTTCCCAACCGCTGCAAAATCATTCCGTAGGAATCCACCACGCTTATGAAACTCCCCATATCCCCACCGGCTAAACTCAAAGAACCCTCATCCACTAAATCTGACATCTCTCTCAGCAAGGCACTCCGCTCCCAAGATGGCAGCTGCTTCCACCTGGACACAGCCTCAGCAGAGTTCAGCTCCATGGTTTGGTCTGAATTAAGACCATGACCATAAAAACGGAAATGTCGGTAAATATTTCGCCGGTGGGCTGGCTTGTGAGCTGCAGAACCGGCTGAAGGTCCAATTTCACCTTCTCTAGAATCGGGAGCCTGATCAATTCCATGGGGAATAGCTTCCCCAATCCGGGAGCCAACCGAATCCAGAGAGAACCCCTGACCTGGCCCCTTAAAGACCCTCATCCCCCCAAAGAGAGAAGCATCAACATCGGCACCACTCCCCAATCCACCCTGAAATCTGCGGTGGGCTTCACGGGCAACATCACCAGCCAGGGTGCGGAAAGTGCTGTCCTGAATATTCCTGCCGCAAGCCAATCCCACCAGCCCTGCAGCAACCACACACGCTGCCGCTGAGCTTCCCAGGCCGGGCTTTCTTGTTCCACCCAATCCACACCTTAGACCACCCCCAACCTGCCGCATCCTGTTCCCCTCGTTTTCCACCCCACCCCCACCACAGACCAACCCACCGCCCAGAGCAACAGTGTCGATGCACATCCGGCTGCCCGCCATAGGAGCACAGGGGGCTCCCAACAGCTTCACCACGGATGACCGGCCGCCTTCCGTCTTCCCGGCTAACCGCAACAGCATCTCCTGTGCGGCCCCTCCCGGGCTAAAATCCCAATCCTCTCCCAGTCCGCTCACCTCCGCACCACCGCTCTCTCCCTCATTACCCCCATCCCACCAACCCATGGCATAGCAATCCACAGCGGCCACCAGAGCAGCCGAGCCTGATGTAACAGCATACTCGCCAAGAATGAAGACCTTGCCAGGCACCTTCACCATCAATGATGAGCCCCAGTTCCCATTCCGATTCATTTCCCTGACTACCTACCGATCCTCCTCACCAGGCTGCACCAGGTGAGCCGAGCCACCAACCCCAGACTCAAGAATCCCTTTCACGCCCTGAACCTGGGCCAGAGCCTCCCTGACCTGCACAGCATTCTCAGGCAGACAGATCACCTTCACATGAGGCCCTGCATCAATGGTGAAGTAGGCCTGGATCCCCTCCTTACGCAGCTGCTTGACCTGATGAATAACCTCCACCGTTCCGCCCCTCCAGTACAACAGGCTGGGCTGGGCGACCATAGCCGCGCAGTGCATCTTCAGGGCTGAACTCTCGACCACCTTACCCAGTGCTTCCAGGTCCCGGGATGCGATGGCGGCCCTTGCTGTGTCAAGATCTGCCTCACTGCTCTTGACCCAGGTCTCATAATAGGGTGACGAAGCGGCTGTAACCTCCATGGCCTCGGTGGAACCGACCGGTTTCCGCTCTGTGGTTGTCAAAACTGCAACCACGTGCAATTTCCAATAATTCTCGTCGTACAGTTGGGAAGCAACCGCATCAAGGCCGTCCCTTCGCTTTCCTGCTATCATCTCCACAAATCCACCAAAAATAGAACGTGCCGCAGAACCAGAACCTCGGCGAGCAAGAGTAGAGATCTGAGACTGGGTTGGTCCAAGTCCTGCTGCCTTGCAGGATGCGAGAGCCAAGGCGGCAAATCCGGAGGACGAGGAGGCGAGCCCTGATGCTGTAGGAAAATTATTCCTGGTGCGCACTTGGGCAGCATAACTGATTCCTGCTTCGAACCTGACCATATCCAATAATCGACTCACCCTGGCCAATGTTCCCCCATCGGCATCCTTCCCATCAAGAATGACCTTGTCCAGACCAGTACGTTCTTCAAAACGCACGGTTGTCCGGGTTTCAAAGTTACCAAGGGTCACCGAGATGCTGCCCGTAGAAGGCAGATTGAGAACCCTGTCCCGTTTACCCCAATATTTCACAAGGGCTAGATTAGGATGGGCTATGGCTGTGGCCTGGCTGAACTGTGACGCTGTTGCGTCCATGATATTTCTCCCCGGGAATCACCCGCTCACAACAAATTTCACAAGAAAAACGGATAATCTCACAAGTGGCATAATACCGCAATGGTAGAGCCTATCCATCAGCCAGGGGAGTTACAAGTTGCAGGTGGAGAGTTAAGAGCGATCTATTAGCAGTTCAGGGTGCATAGGGTACCGAACCGGGCTACTTCTTCTACAATCTGCTCAGGCCGCAACCCCGGGCAATTGATCCTGTGACGGAGACCTGCCGCACCTGGAGAACCTTTAACCATAGAGACGGCTAATAGCCGCAGGTGGTAAGCAGCAATCTGGGGATCTTCAATCCCCTCCTCCATAATCAGCCTCAAATAAAGCTCCAGAAGTCCACCCCAGTCACCCTCTTGCACAGGCAATTGCTCAGACAAGAAGTCAGAGCCACAATGTGATAAGGCAGCAGCCTGACGAAAAATCCATGGATTCCCCATGGCTCCTCTGCCCACCATCACACCAGCCCACCGCTCATCATTTAATGCACTGCTGACCATCTGAGGGTTCACTAAATCACCGGAGCCGAAGACAGGGATATCAAGCCTTGCGGCGATTTCGGCCACAGCCTCCCAATTCGCCCCACCCCTATAACCCTGAGCAGCAGTTCGCCCATGCACCACCAGCCCCACAGCCCCTTCTTCCTGGGCTGCAATTGCCAACTGCATGGCATTGAGAGAACCACTGTTCAAACCGAGGCGCATCTTCACTGTAACCGGAATACGGGCAGCCTTCACTGCCGCCTGGACAACCCGAGTGAACAGGACTGGATCCCCCATCAGAGCAACCCCTCCTCCAGCCCTTGAAACCTTGGGCGCAGGACAACCACAATTGATATCTATGACATCTGCTCCCTTATCTTGAGCCATTCGTACGGCTTCTCCCATGCGAACGGGATCACCTCCAAAGAGCTGCACCGCAACCGGCTTCTCATCCACATGGAGTTCCACCAGCTCACCAGTTCCCCGATTGCCCCGCACCAGCCCTTCAACACTAATTAACGGCGCTACAACCAGCCCGAGAGATTGCCCAGAAATTCCGCGGAGCAGGCGGCGAAAAGGACGGAGAGTGATTCCTGACAAGGGAGCGAGCATAGTGGGACTTGAAAGCCTGCAGTCACCAATTGAGATCTCTTTTTTCAACATATATCTAACTCATCAACCATTTACAGCACAGCAACCCAATTAGACGTCATAAATTACCTGTTGTCGCCTTTCACCTGCAACTTTCCACTTCTTTCCCCTCTAAATATGACGGCAACACAGAGCTCTGGATAATCAGTTTTATCCGATTTTGTCTGTCGTATCCGGTTCAGCGCATTATCCAGCACTATCCGCCTCTGTGTGCGGTTCCTGTTTTGCTATTTCAGATTCCCCTTGGTCAGTCCCCTTCCCTCCACCCCCTCCACCCAATGTAAAGCACTACACCGTTTGTTAAAGGGCATCTTCATTGTCCTGGTAGCGCCGGCTTCCAGCCTGCAAATCCAGATTGAATTGCCGGCACTGAGCCCTGGAGGGCGAGCGTCGCTCGCCCCTACGACAGAAGTAAAAAGTCAGCTGAGGGCAGCAGACACCGCACTGCTGTGCGGCGGGTTGGGTGCACCGCTGGCGAAGGGCACGGCATGCCGTGCCCCTACAGACG
>CAYZFJ010000032.1:0-23993 GCA_964477705.1 uncultured Myxococcia bacterium
CTGATATACCTCCTGCATTCAGGTGCACCGTTACCGGGAATATTCTTGTATGGGACTAAGGGATTTCCTACTAAACATATCATAGTACTAAGTATAGTGAGTCCATGTTATTATTGTCAAGCTGGTTCACTGGGATGTTAGCTATTGTAGGTGGGGATGATAAAGGCAATTATTGTTATTCGACAAACTATCATGAGTGTGATGGGGTTGTAAAATTTTAGCGATGCTACAAATGGGTTCCCCATGCTGTTCTGTTTGAGCGTGTGGAATAAACCGGTCAGGGTGTAGGGGTCTAGCTATATAGAGGAACTAATAGGTTGAGGTCTTGATGGGATATTAAAAGGAAGGAATGAATGGAAGATTGACAGGTAATCAGTGGTGCTTGGCAGCCCTGCGGATTTCCAGAATCCCATTGTTGGGCCCGGGAACCGCACCCTTGATCAGTACGATGTTCTTGTCTGCAAGCACGTGAATGATCTGCAAGTTCTGAACTGTGACTCGCTCGGCGCCCATATGACCAGACATCCTGACGCCCTTGAAGACGTGGGATGGATATGCTGAAGAGCCAATGGAACCACCGTGACGGAAGTACTCGTGGACACCGTGGGATCCTTTGGAGCCGCCAAAGCCATGTCGCTTCATGACACCCTGGAAGCCTTTACCCTTACTGGTACCAGTAACGTCAATCATGTCTCCAGGATTGAACATCTCTACGGTGACAGGGGTGTTCTCGTCATACTTATTCAGGAGCTCAGCGGAGAGACGGAACTCTTTAAGATAACGACAGGGATCAACTCCCCGCTTGTTATAAACACCCATAACTGGCTTAGTAACCAGCTTCTCCCGGATAGGCTCAAAGCCTAACTGGACTGCGTTGTATTTGTCGCTCTCGATTGTCTTTTTCTTGACCACTGTGCAAGGACCAGCCTGAACAGCGGTGACAGGAATCACGTTTCCTTCTGGGTCAAATATTTGATACATGCCCAGCTTTTTTCCAAGAATACCTTCTAATAATGCCATAATCGTATCTCCCGATCGAAGAGCCCGTAATTTACGCTGCTCAAACTCAATCGTCAAGGGAAATTTATTATTCTGGTAGTGGGCGGTGAAAGCTCACTGTGCGTGTTCGTGCACTGTTAAGTGCCAAACCTGCCCAACATCCTCCCGGTCACGGTGTGGTGTTTGTTGTCTGAGAACCATTTGGGGTTCTTGAATCGACACCATTCCTGACAGCCTCCCATGACTGATACAAGTTCATAAAATTTTTATCATGGACCCAATATGGGAAAAGCAGAAGAAAATCAAGCCTCAAATTCAATAAGCCTCAAAATAGTTAATTTTTCTGGTGATTAGAGTTGAGTTGATACTGGGTGATGGGGTGAAAATTGAGGGGGAGGCTTCTTTGAAACAGATTGTGATCTGGGCTGGTTGGGGGAAGGGTTGGTGGGAGGGGGAGGGGGGGGGGGAGGGTTATGCCGGGATTTCTGGTATTACCTGTTGTGGGTGCCTTTGGTTGGCTCGCTTACGATCTTGAGCAGTTCCACGATCTCTTCGGTGGTGCCACGTCTGGCAATGTCTGCTTGGGCAATGACGCCTAACAGTTGCTCGTTCCCTTCAGTAACCAGGACCCGCCGAACACGGTGCTCGGCCATTGTTTGTTCCACTTCACGGTCACTGGTGTCAGGTTTGACTGTGATCGGGTTTTTGGTCATCACATCGTTGACTTTCAGGTTTTCTGGCTTTCTGTCAGTGGCCATGATGCGCATCACCAGATCCCTGTCGGTTACTACGCCAACCAAGCGCTTCGACTGCTCGTCGGCTACCACAGGAACCAGGCCCACATTTTTTTCACGCATTATGTGGGCTGCCTTCATGGGGCTGTCATTGGGAAGACAGTAGGTCGGGTTGCTGGTCATCAATTCACGGGCTTCCATTACACACTCCTTGTTCGTCGTTACCGTACTCTTTTCAAACACCCAGGCACGGGAGTATGGCTCCATGGTTGGGAACTGCCTGGGTTGTGTTCAGGGAGCAGGTACCTTTGATCTTGTTACCTATAGAGATTGACAGTCTGGCGGCAAGCTCAAGGGGGAAAAAACAAATCCGGCGTGGTAGATTCCGTTATTGATTAAATTTTTCAGTATGCGGTTTGGGGTTTTTGGAGTTATGATGGCCGCTAACTATTCGATTTTATTGAAGAAATTTTTATATATCGGCTCTTGTTGACTAGTAAGGTGAAACGGCAAAATTGTCACACCCGTGTTCAAACTGCAGCTATTCCGGCTTGTGCTCTGCATCGGACATGGTGCTCCTGATAGCATACTACTGGGATTGGCTGCTTGAATATCCGGCAGGTAATTTAAGCCTGACGGGAGGAGGGATTCTATGGGCAGGACGAGTACTGCTGATGCTGCAACAAGCCAGGAGAAACCGGTCCGTAAGCGGAAGGCCAGGCCAAAAACTCTGTCAGCCAAACGCCTCAGTCCCAAGGAAGCTGCATTTGCCAGGAGGCTCAATCAGGACGAGACTCTTTTTGAGGAGAAGCCACAAACAAGGGGGGAGTGTCGACATGGTCTCAGGCCATGCCCCTATGTGGGATGCAGACACCATTTGTTTTTGGATGTCAATCAAGAGACAGGTTCCATTAAGCTCAATTTTCCGGATAAGAATGTGTGGGAGTTGGAGGAAACCTGTTCCCTGGATGTGGCCAATCGGGGAGGGATCACCCTGGAAGACGTGGGAATCACCATGAACCTTACCCGGGAACGAGTGCGCCAAGTGGAGGCAGCCGGCCTGGATAAAATTCGGGAGATGGGTGGTCTGGAGATGCTCCTCGAACTGCTTAAGTGAGATCTGTAGGGACGAGCGCCCCTCGCTCTTAAATCTTGTCGCTTGAACCTTGTCTCTTGTCCTTTGCACCTTACACCTGGACTGGTGGTGGATCGGGGTGGGTTTCAAGCGAGACCTGATCGGGCTTGGCATCCCCTCTGGGGAGCAGCCCTCAATTGTCCTCCGCAATCACCACCCCTCCCGCCACATACGTGTTCGTTTAAGGCAGTTAGATTTCCAAAAATTGTTCAGGCGAGTTGGGTGCGCCGCTAACGAAGGTCACGGCATGCCGTGATCCTACAGGTGTTGGGATGCCCATTGCGCCTTCTCTTTGACGGAGCCCTCCGAGTCCTGAACCATGCCCACCTCACTTTTCACTTCTTGAAAAAAATATCACCCTTCTGGTTGTATTCCTTATATAAATGGGGGCGGGGTGGGTTTGGTTTGGTTTGTTTGAAGAGGTATCTGGTTGAAGGATTTTTGATTGGGTGGAAATTACACAGTCCTTGTGGTTGGCAGTGGGGCTCGGGAGCATGCATTGGCCTGGGCTCTGGAAGGTGATCCTGCCGTGAGCGGGGTGCTTGTTTCGCCTGGGAATCCGGCTATGGTTTCTGCCAGCCATACGGGCAAAATCAGTTTGGTTCCGCCGGCGCCAGAGGATGATTTTGCTCTGGCTGCTTATCTTAAGGATCTGGGGGTGCATCTGGTGGTGGTGGGGCCTGAGGCACCACTGGTACATGGTATGGCAGATGCTGTGCAGAGGGCGGGTGTTCCGGTTCTTGGGCCGTGCGGCAGGGCAGCCCAGCTGGAGGGAAGCAAGATCCACACCCGCCGCTTGTGCCAGGGCTTAGGTATTCCCCAGCCCCGATGGAGCAGTTTCGACAATTTTCAGTCAGCGATGGCTGCCGTTAATCAACTGCCCCGGGATTGCCGAGTGGTGGCTAAGGCTGACGGGCTCGCCGGTGGTAAGGGTGCACTTTTATGTTCCACGCGAGAAGAGGTGGCTGCAGCCGTTCATGAGCTCATGGTGGAGCAGGTGTTTGGGGAGGCAGGCAACCATATTCTCATTGAGGAGTGGCTTGGTGGGCGTGAGGCTTCTCTGATTGTACTCACCGATGGTGAAGTGGCACTTCCTCTCCCGATTGCATCCGATTATAAGCGCCTCCTGGATAGTGATGGCGGCCCAAATACGGGGGGTATGGGTGCCATAGCGCCCAGCCCGGTGCTGGATGATGAGATGGTGGATTGGGCTTTGGAGCATATGGTTTACCCTATCCTGAGACAATTACGGGAGGAGGGGGCGCCGTATAAGGGGTTTATGTATCTGGGGCTGATGGTGCCACCATCCGATGGGGTGCCTCGTCTTCTGGAGGTTAATGTACGCCTGGGAGACCCGGAAGCTCAGGTAATCCTGCCTCTTCTGATACAGGGGCGGCTGTCGGGCATGGGCCGGGGACTGCTGCCGAGTGCGGAGGTGGGCGCTCACTCTTCCATTTTTCGTCTTTTCATGGCGGCTGCCACTGGTCGGCTTGGGCGGTTTGCTGGCCTTGGGGATGGGGATGGTGCTGGGTGGAAGGATGCGGGGGAGGTTGGGGCTGCAGTAGGGGTGGTTCTCGCTTCTTCCTGGTATCCGGGAACAGCTCCTCCAGATGGCGACTGGTCATCTGAAGGGCTGCAAAAACTGCTTGCGGATAACCGGGGAGAGCTCTCCTGTAATAATAAGCCGGGGCAGGTTCTCCTGTTTTGGGGTGGAGTCAAATGGAGTGGGGTGGGCAAGTTGGTGCCATGGGGTGGGCGCCTGGTCACTGTGGTTGGAATTGGAAAAACTATGTCAGAGGCAGCGGGTGCTGCTTATGGTTTTATCGGGAATGTCAAACTGGATAATATCACTTATAGAAAAGATATAGGTGATGTCGCCCACTGGCACATGCTTGCCAAGGTCGGGTAGCAACCGCTAGTTGTTTAGTATCAACATCTTGACGTTCCCTCAAGGCCAATATACCCTGCGAGTCATGTTGAACGAACGTAATATTATTCATTTTATAGGTATAGGTGGAGTGGGCATGTCTGCAGTGGCGCGTTTCCTCCTGGGCAAAGGTTATCGTGTGACCGGTTCGGATGTGAAGGAATCGTCAGTGACCAGAGTTCTAAGGGAGGAGGGTGCAGAAGTGACCATCGGCCATTCGGCCCGGAATGTGGCCGGCAGAGATGTGGCTGTTTTTTCGAGCGCTGTTCCAGCCGACAATCTGGAGAAGCTGGAGGCACAGCGTCTTGGGATTCCCCTGCTGCACAGGTCCGAGCTGCTCGGCCTTATTATGAACGACTGCTGTGGATACAGTATCGGCGTCACTGGAACCAACGGAAAGGGAACTACTTCGTCATTGATTGCGTGGGTTCTCCACAGGGCAGGCATGGAGCCGGGCTTTATTATCGGTGCCATCCCCTACAACTTTGGCAGAAATGCGGTGTGCGGCTCAGGCCGATACCTGGTAGCCGAAGTGGATGAGAGTGACGGCTCCCATCTGAACGTGCAGCCCGATTGTGTGATCTGTAACAACCTGGAGCTGGATCATCTAAATTACTATTCCGGGCTGGAAGATATCATTGCCACCCAGCGCCGGTTTGTCGAGACTAACGACCGACTCAAGCTTTTGGCCCTTAACATGGGCGATGCCGGAGTGCGCAGTCTGGCAGCGGATCTCAAGCGCCCCTTTGTGAGCTATGGGGTGATGGGATGTGCCCAGGACGGGGCGGAGAGGTGTGGGGAAGATGGGGTTCAAGCGTGGATAAAAGCTGATGGGATTGATTATGCAGCAGCTCACGCCGTCCTGAATGCCGATTCCGCCCGGTTCCGCATTTACTGGAAGGGACATGATGAGGGGGAGTTCACCCTCTCCCTGCCCGGCGAGTACAACATTGAGAATGGACTGGCTGCAGCTGCTGTGTGCCATGAGCTCGGTGTTGATTTTTCTGTGATCAGAGAGGCCCTTGGGTCATTCCATGGGCTGGAGAACCGGTTCACTGTAGTCAGGGCTGGTGGAGTTACCCTGGTCAAGGATTACCTGTCGCACCCTACAGGGATGAGAGCGGTGCTGGCTGCGGCCCGTAAGCTTGGGAGCGGGAGGTTGTGGGCTGTCTACAAGCCCTACCGGTTTACCCTGCTCAAGTACCTGGGCGGGGAGTATGCCGACGCGTTCCAGGTGGCTGACCGGGTTGTGCTTACCGACATGTTCACTGCCGGTGAGGAGCCGATTCCAGGCATTGATGACTGGTATCTGGACCGTGAGGTGGCTGCCAGAGGAGTGCCGGTTGATCATGTATCCCTCACTGAGCAGATCCCTGCATTTTTGCGAAACAACCTGAAGGCTGATGATGTTGTTGTCCTATTTGGAGGAGACGACTTTTTCAGGATGGCGGATCGGTTTGCTGAGGAGCTTTGTGGCGGTGGCTCGCTGATTGAACGGTGACAGTTGTTGGCAATCGGTAATTGGTGATCGTAATTGTTGATTGATAGGACGCCTTCCCTGAATCTTCCAGTATATTGCTCCTCATGACTTTTTTAATTGAGCTTGCTGATGCAGGCTCAGCTCTCAACCTTTTCCATGGAATCAAGAACATGAATTTTGTGGGTAAAAAGATCGCTGTTATCGGTGCTGGGGTGAGTGGTGTAGCTGCTTCCAATCTGTTGCAGTCGGCAGGGGCTCTCCCATTCTTGTCGGATACTGCATCGGAAGAGAAATTAGCTCCATATTTGGCTAAGCTTAACAAGGGCATTCCAGTATTTACGGGAAGAAACGTTCTGGATGGGGCCAGTCTGGTGGTGGTGAGTCCCGGGATTTCACCAGCAGCACCAGTGTTTGCACAGATCAAACGTTTGAACCTGCCCCTATGGGGCGAAGTGGAGCTGGCATATCGGTTCTGTAAGGCGCCTCTGGTCGCCATAACTGGTACAGATGGCAAGTCTACTGTAACAGAAGTACTGGGACAGGTATGCAAGAGAGCAGGCATCAATACTTTTGTGGGAGGTAACATTGGCAACCCCCTGTGCGATGGTATAGCAGATGTACCAGCAGATGGGGTAGTGGTTGCTGAGATATCCTGCTTCCAGGCAGTGCATCTACATACCTTCAGGCCTAGAGTGGGGCTCCTGCTTAATATTGCTGAAGACCACATTGACTACCACGGCTCAATGGATGCGTATGTGGCGGCCAAGTTCAAGATTCTGGAAAATTGCGGTCCCGGAGACACAGTGGTGCTCAACCGGGGCTGCGCTTATTGCCGGAGTCTGGCCGATATAACCAAGGCTCGCCCAGTATTTTGGGCTGCTGGAAGCGAGAAAGTTCATGGTGGTGTTTACCTGGAAGATGACTATCTTGTGGCGGAAGGTATCTATGGGGGGCCACATAAAATATGCAAAAAAGGCGAACTGACCCTGCCAGGCGAACACAATGTGGAGAATATGCTTGCAGTGAGTGCGGCTGGGTTGGCTTTGGGGATCAAGCCCGCCATGATTAGTGACACCCTGAAAAATCTCAAGGGGCTCCCAGGGCGCATTGAGACAGTAGGGTGGGCGAATGGGGTGCAATACATCAATGACACTAAGGCTACCAATCCCCATGCTGCCATTGCCGGTCTACGTTCATTCGATAATATTCCTGTGGTCCTGATTGCTGGTGGGGTTGATAAGGGGCTGGAACTTGAGCAGATGGCAGAGGAGATTGCAAAGCGCTGTAAGGCAGTGATCCTGCTGGGTGCGATCAGGGAGAGAATGGCCAGAGCTTTTAGTGGTTATGCGCCGATGGTGCTGGAGGTGAATGATCTTGAGAGTGCGGTAAGACGTGCTGCCGAGATCGCAGTACCTGGTGATGTGGTCCTGCTTGGTCCAGCATGTAGTTCTTTTGATATGTTTAAGTCTTATGCGCACCGTGGGAGTGAGTTTGTGAGGATTGTGCAGACCCTGTCCGGTTTTAAGGAGCGGGAATAGATGAACTATTCGTTATTTATCGATTATGAAAACATTTTCCATGAGATACATAATAACTCTTCGGAAGAAGAGAATGATGCCCATGATATGGCTCTTGAGGTGGTAGAACGTACGCTGCGGATGTTGCAGGGAGATGATTCCAGGGTGCTGTTGGCCAGGGCCTACGCAGACTGGGAGAATCTGGGTCGGTATGGAATTCAGGGGTCCTTGGCCTTGTTGAGTGTTAAGCCCGAATATGTGCTGGCCAAGCGTGGAAAGAGCAGTGCGGACCTGGAGTTGAGCCTGAGCGCTCTTGAGGTGTTGCTTACCAGGGATGATATTGAGGGGTTTGTGATACTCGGCGGTGATCGGGATTATATCCCAGTGGTTTCCCGCATCAGGGAGAGTGGCAAGCGGGTCAGAGTGGTGGGATTTTCCAGATCAACCTCAGGTGATCTTATCGGTATTGTCGGGACTGACAACTTTACAGATGCGGCCAAGATGCTTCCTCATGGGTCCCTTTATGGTGCCAGTGCCAATTCTGTTGCCACCAGTTCTACAAACTCATCCACAGGGGCGTTGAATGGGCAACAGCAGAATGGCAACAAGGTGGGGGCAGGGCAGGCTCCCTCTAGTGGAGGCGGGGGCATGGTTAATAATATTGATTTGCTGGCAAACGATGGTTTTGTTTCTGAGCCCGCCGAGGAAGATCTGCTCAGGTGTCTTAAACTGATTATGGTGGCTTCATCTAAACTAGGCAAGGAAGTCTGGCTCGGTCCGTTCCTGAAGAATTTTATGAACGAAGAGTTCGCCGCGTTTAACAATGCCCAGCGCAAGAGCATTATCCAGACTCTCAGGGAACGGGAGATGATCAAAGTTGAGACACGTTCCGGTTCGCATATTGGGGGGACCTATTCGGTGGTTCTGCTCAATATGGAGCACCCGCAGGTGGCAGCTCTTTATGGTGGCAGTAAATTGGAATCGGGTGGTGTTGAGGTGGGCGGTATGGCTGAGATTGATGTGGAGCAGGCTGGCCTGAATTGTGTAGATGGTTTGGGAGATTGTTCCATCCAGGTTGAGGTGGATGTTGATGATTTAGACTTGCGGAGGGCGATCTTACTGCTTGACCAAGCCAATTAAGTATGTGGATGGTGCTGATTCTCCCCCCTGAGTCTATTTAACCCGTATCATGCTGTACTATGCCTCGTTGTGTCCTGCCTCCAGGATGTACGTATTGTGTTACCCATATGTGGTCAGAAAAGTCTTGGTTATACCCACTCAAATAAAGATATTAATTCCTACAAACACTTGTTGTGTTTTGTGATGATAATTTTATATTTTTAATGATTTGTTTATCATTATTAAATAAAACGTATTGTCTGGACCAAAAAAAGAATGGTGATAGCAGCCCAATAGCTATCACCATTCTAATCCCCACCGTTGTTTTGTAAGCCCGCGAGATAAGTCATATAAAGATGATCGAGATTTAATGTCAATAAATAGTTTATGTTAATATTATACAGTTAGTGTAAATTTGAGGCCAACTTGTTAGACCAATATTTTTGGATGTGGGCTAACTATTTGATTTTGTTGGGATTTTAGTGGCCAAAATATTAGCCTTCCCTTGAATAAAAATCGTCATTCATTGCCCCAAACATCGCATATTCCAAACAAATCGGTATGTGCCTTGCAATATATGTTTTTTGATGAAGATATCCGTGGCCTGTGGCACATCCAGAGGTCAGATCAATCGAACTTGCCTGTTGGCAGACATTTCCTGGTGATGGCAGGTAAAGGAACAAAATGAGAACTGATCAGCCCATTAAGCGAGGTCGAATGGAATGGTAGCATTGAGCTAGGCTGGTTAGATGGCATTAATTTGGAAACAGGTACAGAGTCAGCGGAGGCACCAGAGATGCAAAATAAGGATGATAAGATTGGGAGGAGTAATATGTCTTCAATTCCCTCAGGATTTGAAGAATTGTACGAAAATCCGCGGGTGGTTGGGGAGTTGGAGTTTGAGCCAGCATGGTTCGATGATGCAGCCAGGGAGCCAGTAAAGGTTATTTGCTCTAAGGTGATGCGCCGGGATCACTCTGTCTTAGCTCCTGATGACACCCTCGCTGAAGCTGCTCTGGCCATGGTGCGGGATAACAGTACTGCCGTGCCGGTAGTCTTCGATGGCCGGTTTGTGGGGCTGGTGACTGAGCGCTGTTTGGTTGCTCTGGGGTTGGTTGATCCTGACAATGTTGGTGAAATGTCTGTGGATCAGGTCATGCTTTATGGGGCCGATGTTCCTAAGCTGGCGCCTGGCGAGAGTGTGGGTGGCATGTTTGCTCTCATCAGGGAGAATGGTTTGTTTAACTTGCCAGTGGTGGAGGGAGGAGTACTTCTGGGGATGCTGCACATGGCCGATCTGGTCAGACTGGCCAAGCGTGAGCCGCCCTTGCTGGAGTTGATCGTGGAGTTTTGTGCTGAGCCCGATGTCTGGGAAGGGGTGTGAGAGGGAGAACACAGTAATGGCTGGCTTGGCTCATGGCTCCTTGGTTATTTGGGTCGGGCTCTCCCTTCGCTGTCAACCTCTGGGCTGGTAGATTTTGGTGCATCTTCACAAGGCGATGGGCCCTTAGTTCTATTATCGGTTGAGTTCGATTGGGATCTTTTGTCGAGCAGGTATCCGGCAGATACAAACACAAGAGCAGTGATGAAATAGGCCCAGTTGCCAAGCACAGTGGCCATAGAAACCGTAACTGCAACGGAAAAAAACAAGAGAGCCAATAAGAAGAACAAATAGGCAAGAACAGTATTAACAGTTATCTGCTTGTATTTTATGACCTCTTGCTTCAGTGCCTCCTTAACTTCAGCTACAAATTCTTCCTTGGTTCTCCATCGAGTATCGTTGTCAGGCATGAACCTGTTTAATAGTGATAAGATACTGGCCTTCTCAATATCACCGGTGGCAGCATGGTCACCTCGGATCTGATTGGCCCGGTTCCCATTGCGTTCCCATATATCACGGATGGGGGCGTCAGGTTCTTGCTGTCCCGTAGACTTCCATTTGGCCAGGGTTACGTTGATCTCGGCCCCAAGCAGTAGAGCTAAAGCTGAGATATACACCCACAGGAGGGAGATGATCACACCGGCCAGGCTTCCGTATGTGGTGGCGTAGTTTCCGAAACGGCTCACATAGACAGAAAAGCCCATGCTGGCAGCAACCCAGATGGTTACACCCACCACTGCGCCAACGGATAGTAAACGGTATTTGCCCGATTTGTTTGGAAGCAGCCAGTACAGGAATGACCAGACCAGGGTGACCAAAAGGATAGATGTTAGAAAGCGGCCCGTCTGGACTGCTGTAGTAAGCCACGGGCTCTGTAGAAATCCTTTTGACTGGAGAAAGTTTATGGTCACATTGCCACCGATAATTGCCGCACCCGCAATGAAGATTGCTCCAGCTGTAGTAATGGCTCCAATTGCAGCCAGGAGTCTGCGGTGGATCCAACTTCTCTCGTCATTCTGTACATTGTAGGCCTTGTTTAGAGCCCGCAGGATCACATTGACCGCACTGCTCGCACTCCAAAGCGAAAAGGCCAGTGAGAAGACCAGGATATTGTTCCTCTCCACAAGCAGGATCCGCTCAATCTCTGTGGTCAGGGACTGGGCTGTGTTTGATGGCATCAGCAGTTGTAGCTGCTCAATGAGGAGGTTTACTGTCTCTTCGGGGATGAAGTAGGGTAGCAGAGTGAGTACGAAAACCAGGAAAGGAATCACAGCCAGAATAATGTTATAGGTAACGGCACCAGCCACGAGGGCAATGTCGTCATCCCCCACCTCTTTGTATAGAGCTTTCAGGAATTCCCTGGCTGATTTCAGTTTCATGGCGATCCTGATGAAGAAAGAAGCCCCCTACATTAAGCATTAATCCAACGTATTGCTTAGTCTTCTCTCTTGACTGCTTGAATTGCCTGAAGGACCTTCTCTGGCGTGAAGGGGAACTCGTACAACCTGGCGCCAGTGGCATTGAATATGGCATTTCCGATGGCAGGCGCAGGACCGTTAATGCAGATTTCAGATACACTCTTGGCGCCGAATGGTCCAGACTCCTCATATGAAGGAACCAGAATTGCCTTGATGGCAGGCCGGTCACGCATGGAGAAGATGTGGTAATCTGCAAAGGACGCATTAGTCATACGACCATTGTGGAACAGGTACTGCTCAGTGAGAGCGTAGCTGATGCCATTAAGGGTGCCGCCTTCGGTCTGGCCTTCACACAGGGCCGGGTTGATGGGCGTTCCGCAGTCGATGGTTGATACGTAGTTGAGTACTTTCACAAAACCAGTCCAGGTATCCACCTCAACCTCTGCGTAATGGGCGGAGAACGGAGGGGGTGACAGGTCGGTGACGTGGGAAGCTGTCCCGATGATCTGGTACTGGTTGACCTGATAGAGGGCATAGTTGGCGATGTCGCTGAAGGTGACCTTTTGGGTTCCATCAGCATTCTGCACACAGGCATCCTCACAGTGAACTTGATCTACGGGCAGGTTAAGCATCTCAGCGCCGGTTTTGAGGATCTGCCTCTTGGCGTCGGCTGCTGCCTTGCGCACTGCCTCACCAGAGAGATAGGTGGTGGAGGAGGCATAGGCACCAACATCAAAGGGGGTCATGTCCGTGTCTGAAGAATAGGCGATGATCTTGTCGGTAGTGGTGGTCAGCTCCTCGGCAGCAATCTGTGAGAAGATGGTGTCGGAACCGGTGCCCAGGTCAGTAGCTCCAATGAGCAGGTTGAATGAACCATCTTCGTTGATCTTAATGGAAGCTCCGCCCATGTCGATGTGGGGAATGGAGGAACCCTGCATCAGGATAGCCATGCCAATACCACGACGATAGCGGCCAGTTTTGGTGCGCCAGTCGGTGCGAGTCTTCCAGCCAATCGCATCTGCGCCCGTGGTGATGCATTCAGCAAGGGCACATGAGCCGATGGACATGGCCACACCTTCTTTGCCTTCACCAAGTGCGGCAAAGACTGGGGAGGAGTCTCCAGTTCGGATGTGGTTCTTCTGGCGGAACACCATGGGATCCATACCGATGGCTTCACATATTTCGTCTGCTGCAGACTCAAGGGCGAAGAAGGCCTGGGTGGCTCCGAATCCACGATAGGCTCCGCAAACGGGCAGGTTGGTGTAGTAAACCTTTCCGTCAAAGTGGATATTATCGCAGCGATAGATGGGCAGAGCCTTGGAGCCTGCACAGGAGACTACGGTCAGCCCATGGCCGCCATAGGCGCCAGTATTTTCCAGACAATCCATGGACAGGGCGGTAATGGTACCGTCCTTCATCACGCCAGCCCTGATGCGGACTCGCATGGGGTGTCGGGTCCGTCCAGTCCTGAAGGTTTCCTCTCGATTGAACTGCCAGAATACTGGCCGTCCGGTGCGCATGGCGAACATGGCCACCACATCTTCGAGGAGAATCTCCTGTTTGCCGCCGAAGCCGCCACCAATGCGGGGCTTGATGACCCGGATTTTCTGCACTGGAACCCCAAGAGTCAGAGCCACGATCCGACGGCAATGGAATGGAACCTGGGTGGAGGTGGTGATCACAATCCGCCCTGATGGTGCTATCTGGGCCATGGACACATAGGGCTCGATTGGGCAGTGGTGGGCGTAAGGGGTCTCATAGGTCTTATCGAATGAGAAGTCGGCTGACTTCAGATTGCCTTCCAGGTCACCGGCGTCGCAGCCCACCCGGGCTACTAGGTTCTTCTCGGGTTCATAGGGAATGGGGATGGGCACGTATGCATCCGGCTCATCGTGGATGATGGGAGCACCCGGGGCCATCGCCTCATCAATGGAGAACACGGGTTTGAGCACCTCGTACTCCACCTTGATTGCTGCAATGGCGGCGAGGGCCTGGGCTTCAGTCTCAGCGGCGACTGCAGCAACCCGGTCGCCCACAAATCTAACCTTGGTGTCGAACATGTAGGTGTCGTAGGGCGAAGGCTCAGGGTATCCCTGACCAGCGGTGCAGTGGGGGATGCGGGGTACATTGCCGTGCCAGAGTACAGCTTTGACGCCTGGCATCTTCTCGGCTTGTGAAACATCGATTGAGACAATACGGGCGTGGGCGTGGGGGCTCCAGAGCATCTTCACCACGAGGGCGTTGGCCGGTACAAAGTCCGCCACATAGGAGTCCTTGCCCAGGGCAAGCTGGCGTGCATCCACCTTGGTGACGGAATGGTTTACCTGCTTGAAGTTCTTAGTAAGATCATTATTCATGGGAAAACCTTTGTGAAGGAAGCTCCAGTTACTTTGGTTCGGGATCAGACTTGAGGCCTGATTCAGGCTCCTTGTCAGAGGATTCACGCTGATCAAGAACCTTGCGCAGGGCGCCCCAGATTTTCTCATACCCAGTACAGCGGCACAGGTTGCCGTCCATGTACTCGCGCACAATTTCATCCTCAAAGCTGGGTTCGTTCTCCATAAGTGCCGTTGCACTCATGACGATACCGGGGATGCAATACCCGCACTGAACCGCATGGTTATCAATGAGTGCCTGCTGAAATGGAGAGGGCTCCTCGAAGCTGCCGATGCTCTCGATGGTGCGCACATTGCGGCCTTCCACCTGGCCGCTGTACATGAGGCAGGCATAGACTGCATGGCCATCAAGGATCACTGTGCAGGCTCCGCAGGTACCCTGACCGCATCCGTACTTAGTGCCCCGGTAGCCATTGCGGCGCAGCAGGTCGAGAAGTTTTTCATCAGGTTCTGTGGTAAAGGTTTTTACTTCGCCGTTCAGGGTGAAGGTGATGGTTCGGGTCTGGTCGCTCACTTATCAATCCTCCTGCGTGCAAAATCGTTAGCACGTTCGAGGGCATCCACGATGGAGACCCGTGAGAGGTTCTTTATGTAGCCCTGACTCATGCCTTCGAGGCCGCGCCATGGGGCGTCCTTTTCGGCCATGGCAGCCGCATTCTGGAATACGGTGGTGGTGGCCTTCTGCCCAACAAGGGCTGCCTCCACACTGGGGAGACGCTGGGGGAATGGGACAGCGCTACCTGCAGCAACTCGTGCGGTCTTGATGGTGTCGCCGTCGAATTCAAGGACAGCGGCAATGGTGACCAGGGAGAAAGCGGCCGCATTGCGGGACATTTTCACTGAACCGAAGCCCTGGTGTGCATGGAGGACCGGAATTTTGACCGCAGTCAGAAGCTCGCCGTTGGCGAAACGGTGGGATGGCTGACTGGCAAAGAACTGGTCTGCGCCCACTTCGGTCTCGTTGCCGGAGTAGATGACCATGCGGCCATTCATGGCAAGGAGGACCACTGGCATATCCGCCCATGGGAATACCCGACAGATATTACCGCCAATGGTAGATACGTTGCGGATCTGGTGGGTAGAGATACGCCGGCAGATCTCGTGCATGGCAAAGCCAGGTGCACGATACCGCTGGATTTCAGCCAGCGGAGTGGTGGCGCCAATGACATAATTGTCAGCTTCAGGTCGTATGTAAGATAGACCCAGGTTGGTGATATCCACCGCTATATGCTGCTTGTTTTCCGACAGAAAATGGAGTGCGGTACCGCCAGCCAGAGCCATACCTTCAGCTCCGAGTTCACGAAGCTTCTGGTGTGCCTCCGCCAGATTTGTCGGACGTATAAATCCACACAGTTTCACAGACATCTCCTTTATGTGGTCTGTCGTCAGGGACAGATCTTCTGCAGTTGAGCCGTTATATATCACAGGAAGGGGTGTGCGGCAATGGGGAAAGTTGTTAGGTGTTAGGGGCTGGGGGTGAGCCCAATCCCGCCGGCACCTTCTGAGAATTGAACTGCTTACTGACCACCGACCACTGACCACCGACCACTGACAACTGACCACTGATAACTGACCACTGACCACTTCTCAGGTCAGCCACCGGAGAATGGGGGAACAAAGGTGACCTGGTCGCCGTCCTTAATCTCTGCGTCCCAGTCCACAAACTGATCATTGATGGCTGCTTTGGTGATGTTGGTAGCCAGCTTGATGGTGGTACCGGCCTGAATCTCATGGAGCAGTTCACGGGCGGTGTTGGCCTGGGTCTGGTAGGTCTCTGTGTGGGTGCCCCGTTTGCCTCCCAGAAACCCGAAATATTGCACGGTTACGGTTTTGTTGTCTTTTCTCATGAGCATGAATCTGACCGCATCACGCCTGATTGTCAAGCAATTCAGGCCTGTTCAGATGGCAACACTGCCAGTAAGGTAACCATTCAGACTCAATCAGACCTTAAGCAGGTAGTCATTGCCGGTAACCTTCCGGGCCTTGTCCAGCATCCTGGCAGCAGCCCGGTTCCCGTTCTCCCAGATCTTCCGCTCATCCATTCTGACAAGCTGACTCTCGCTGACCACCACCTGGCCGTTGACGAGTACCGTATGGGCCCTTCCGGTAGTTCCGCAGAAGAGGATTGCTGCAGCAGGGTCGCCCAGGGCGCCAGCATAACCTACCTCGGTAAGGTCGAAGATTGCTATGTCTGCTGCCTTGCCGGGCTCAATGGAGCCGATCTCGTCCTGCCGGTTGAGAACCCTTGCACTCCCCATGGTTGCCAGTCTGAGCACGGAGTGGGCAGGCATTTTGTCAACGCCCCAGGTTACCCGGTTCACCAGCATGCAGTGGATCAGCTCTCGGGTCATGCTTGAAGAGTCGTTGCTGGCGCTGCCGTCAACTCCCAGACCGACGGGCACGTTCAGCTCAAGCATTTCGGGTACTCGGGCGGTGCCGCTACCGAGCCGCATGTTGGATGAAGGACAGTGGGCTACCCCGGTTTCGGTACGGGCCAGACGACGGAGCTCCTCATCGTTGAAGTGGATGCCGTGGGCGTACCATACGTCCGGACCCAGCCAGCCTACACTCTCCATGAAGTCGAGGGGCCTCATGCCCAAAACTTTTACTGTAAAGTCGTTCTCATCGAAGGTCTCGGCCAGGTGAGTGTGGAGAAGAACCTGGCGTTCACGGGCCAGCCGTGCTGCTTCTTTGAGCAGTTCGGGAGTAACAGAGAAGGGGGAACAGGGGGCGAGTGCTACCCTGCACATGGAGAGGGGGGATGGATCGTGATAGGTATTGATTACCCGCTCACAGTCCTGAATGATGGTGTCTTCATCCTGTACCACATCGTCTGGGGGAAGACCTTCCTTTGAACGCCCCCGGCTCATGCTGCCTCTGGTGGGGTGGAATCTGATACCCAGCTCTGCGGCAGCCACGATAGTCTCATCCAGCAGGTCTGGTGGTTGTTCTTTGGGGAACACGTAGAAGTGATCAGTGGTGGTAGTGCACCCGGTGAGCAGCAGCTCGGCGATACCCACATGGGCGCTGGTTCTCACCGCATCTGGGTCGAGGCATCGCCATACTTCGTAGAGCTCAACGAGCCAGTCGAAGAGCTTTGCGTCCTGTACTCTGGGCAGATTGCGGGTCAGCGTCTGATAGAGGTGATGGTGGGTGTTGACCAGACCAGGCATCACCACCTTGTCCGTGGCGTCGACTACATGGATGTCGCCCTCGGCATCCTCTGGTATTTCTACCGGGGAACCGGCTGAGACGATGCGGTTCCCCTTGATAAGGACCTGACCTCCCTTGATGATCGTGTTGGAGGCGTCCATGGTGACAACAGCCAAGGCGTTTTTGATCAGGGTATATTTATTCATAACTACTCCACTTTTTATGAAGAGGGAAAATATACTAATTTTTTGCTGATTTCAATAACCTAGTCACCTCTTGTCTCATTCCATCTTTTCATTATGGGGCGGCTTATAAGGAGCAAGGGGTGGGGTGCAAGTGGTAAGGTGCAAGGGGTGGGGAGGATCTCTCCTGCCTGTGCAGGGGCGAGCGGCGCTCGCCCTATAGGGCTCCCTGCCATCACCATCACTTCGGGCATTTAATAAAACGCTGGTCAATACAGCGGCGCTCGCCCTCCAGAGCTTCGTGTCGTAGACAAAACACCTGTACGGGCACGGCATGCCGTGCCCTTCGCTAGCGGAGCAACCAACCCGCCGGTAACATGTGCACCCTGAGTTGTTAGTTTGCCAACTTTTAACTTACAACTTGTGACCTCCTTAAGGTGGGGCCAATTATCAAAAATGATCGATTGCATAAAATGACCATAGCGATGAGGATTTTGTAAAAGAAGCTCACACTCAATGGGCCGGGCAACAGGGGAGGGATAATTATTGAAGAGAATGAAAAAACCTATTTAATCAGGTTTTATTATTGATCCTGGTTGACGGGTTGCTGCTGACCCTCGTTGCTCACCTGGACCTTGGAACGGACCGCCTCCACACCCTGTGTATTAAGAGCGATGCCTACAGCCTTTGCAAGTGTCTCCATGTTCTCAACGCTTCCACTCAGAGTAACCTCTCCATTCTGGGACTGGACCGTGACCTCAGCCAGTTGGGGTTGGGTCTGGAGCATGGTGCGTACCTTCTCTTGGATTGATTGATCACTGGAATCTTCCCGGAGCATATATACGGTGAATTCATCCTGGCCGGTTCGCTGGACCGCATAGGAATCGCCAAACGCACCTTGTTCAACGGGCTGTTCAGAGGCCTGGGTCAGTAACTGGCTCAGGTTCTGTTGGTCTTCCTGGGATACCATTACCTCAGGGCTCATTCCGGTGTTAGTGCCTGTGCTGGTGCCGGTTCCTGTTCTTGGCTGGTTCTGCTGCTGACGGAGGGTCCGTTGCCGCCTGGTCACAGATTGTTGCTGGGTTGGCGACTGGGAGCCGTTCTCCAGCTCATCTTCTGTCTGGCGACGCTGTTCTTCAAATTCCTGTTCGGGGCTTCTCTGTTCTTCCTGCTGCTCTTGCTGCTGGGTGCCGCACCCAGCAAGGATCAGAGGAAGGGAGAAGAGTGTAATCAATGTTCCAATTAAAGCTGTCCGCATACTTAACCTCCTTGCAATGCCTTAGGCAACTTATATCCGTGAAGATGAGAGCAAGTTTTGTGCCTGTGAGCTATTGGCTTGAGGGATCATGTTTTGAACGGTTGGGATGGCGGTGGATGTTAGTCAATTAGAGATGTAAACTGGCAATAGAATCCCCTGTTGGTGAAAAAATTTTGTTTACCTCCTCCTCCGATAGCCCGGCCCATGTTCCATTGGCCTTGACTCCGTAGCCTGCCATGGTTTTCTACCTTCTTAATCTTGCCACTCGATTACCAGGGTGATCTCGTCCAAGTTCACGAAGTCGAACTCTAATGGTAACGCCCGTGGCGTGCGCCTAAGCAGAGTCCTGACTCCGTCTCTTAGAACAATGAATTCTTTGTCGTAGGCGTCAGGATACCACCGGACACGGACCGCCTCCGACGTGCTCGTGGGAGCTACATGGGCTGTCAGGGCAATAATCTCTGCACCACTTGGAAGAGCTATGCTACCAGCCACGTTGTAACGGTCAACGCTCATATGAGAGAAATGAGAAAATGATGCCCCATGGGTGAGAGTAAGAATCCGATACTGACTTGAATCTCGATTTGTCATTTTTCAGTCCTTGATGCCGTTACCGCTACGAAGCTCCATCCGCTTATTGAGGTGCCTTGTCTGGAGTCTACACCTTAAAAACGGGCGGCTGTCCAACCCTCGTCCTCCGAGGAACACGATTTACGATATGCCTCGCCACTTCCCCCCAATGCCCGAGCCCGGCGGTTTGCACATCACCATCCTGCCCATATGCCTCGATAGGCGGCTGTTGATCCCACAACCATTGCAGGTAAGCGTAGCCCCTATCGGAATCCAGATCCCAGTTTGCGAACACTGCACAGTGCGCAGCGGCATTGGTTGCGTTCTCCACCATCCAGGCAGTCAAATCGACTGCGTTCCCTAAACATCGCCCATTCCTCGTCAGGTTTCTCGTGGCCTCGGGTGTCCGTGCTGCAGCGTACAGGGCAACCGCCTCGGGGTCGAAAGGTGCTTCCCTGATGAACCATGACATCTGGGCGGCTGGCGGCAGAGGCCATGGTAGATTGGCTGGCTTTTCCACCGGGCCTTCCGGACAGACTAAATGCCCAACTCCGCGTGCGTTGATACGGGGGAAGCCTGTTTCCAGGCTTTCATGATGAGTGCTACCACTGTAGGGCATGCTAGGCACGCAGGTAAGGCCGCTGGTAAGGCTGCGTTCCAGACTGGTACCGAGATCAATCGGGTCCGGATATAGGAAACCGAGTTCTACTAAAGTTGAACGCAACCGGCAGTAAAGTTCCCAGATGAGCAATTCAATGAAATAGAGCAGCGTCAAAATAGGCAAGGCATATAGCGTGCCTTGCAATGCCAAGATGCGGTCCAGGACGCTTGTCAGCGTTTCAAAGGTCCACTTGGCCAGGTCAGCGAAGTACTGCACCACTTGAACAGAATTCCTGTAGAAATTGGTGTAACATTCACGTGACCTTCCCGTTAGGCCGAACGAGAAGGTGTCTTCCCATGAACACGCTCCCGATATGGCTGGTGGTGCTGGTGGTGCTTCGATTCCGCCAATCAGATTCAGGGCTTCGAGCAGAAGGTCGAGCACTCCGCTGAATGGTTCCTCGGGCCTTGGTAGGGAAGTTGAAACCAGACTGTCAATGCTGTTCCTGAACAGGACATAGGTCATATCAAGCTGCGCCGGGGTGTACTTCTCTGGGGCCAGATAGCTTTCCAGCCTCCCGTTCACCCTCCAGGGGATCCCTTCGCCTGTGGGGTAGGTAGCTTGAAGAGCGCTTCTAAGCAGGCTGGCTATATCGTCAGGCAGAGTCTCGGGGAGCCCCAGATGGGATGTCAGCGTTCGGTTGATCTCCTGACCAGTGTGCTGGCGGTAGGCAACCGCGTCCTGGAACATCTCCACAGTGGCATGGCGCTGAACACCCAGGCGATAGGGAGCCCCGCAGACCTGGTTTACAAAGGCATGCCCGGTGACGTCGGTTCCGATGTGTGACAGGTACCCAAAGGCATATGCCTTCTGCCGCGGTGTGCGGGCCAGTGACAGCAGTTGTCGGGCGAACTCTCCTGTTCGCCGGTAATGAAGAACATCACCCCAAGGCCACGATTCGAAAGAACGACCACCTTCCCTGGCAGGGAGGTAGAGATTAAAAATCCAATTGGTAATTGATGTGGCTACTTCTGGTTGCTCAATGATGTTGGGATTGGGGTTGGCCCCCAATAGGCGCCCCAGATTGACCGCTGCCTCATTGCTGGCACTGACGGTGCTGTCCAATGCATCAGACAGGCCAATGAAGATGTTCGCACCGAGCATGAGCCTGAACTGTGGCAATGCTTCCTTGAGCCAGCCTACTCTGCTCATGACGAGATCAAAAAGCTCTGTGGTCAGTGGGAAGTATTCTTCTGCCTGTCCCCTGATGGCAGCTTTTATGGCGTCCATGACATCTGACACGGGTTTTAGGAATTCATCGACTTCCTGTCGTACCTGCTCAATGTTTGACAGGACCATGTAGATCATGGGGGATGAATCAGGGCCGGCATAGAACATGTCGGGACCGGTGGTGCCGATTGTTGCTGCTGCAGGCTCTGCCTCCAGAGCCGATGCTGCCTGCCGGGCGCTCGCCGCGCTCGATGCTTTGAGCTTCGTCGTGGCCTCATCTAGGGCAATATGATGAACAGCAAACTTGGGCATTATTCATTCCTCCATGACAACTGCGTTCGCTGTCATCTCGGCTATGTCAATGTGATATGTCTGTCTCCTGCATAAATATCCACTTCTGGATTGACAGGATCGAGAAGGGGATCGTAGCAAACCCCTACTAAGGATGTAATACTGATATCCCTATAGGTGAAGACCACGTCTATTGCCTGGCCGGGACCGATAGCAATAATGGTTGAGGCAACACGGTGGAGTTCCCTGATTGTTGATGGATTGCCGCCGTATCTTTCTGGCCGGTAAACCCATTTGCTGTAGAGGGCAACGCAGGTATTGTAACTGGCTGCTGCCCCCTGGTTCACCACGGTAACCGTGACGGTGCCGTGCTCGCCGTGCCGGATATTGGCAAGATCCTCCTTGAAATTAGAGTAGCAGGATAATCTTGGCAGGGAAAATCGGCCTTCGGTTGTCGGCACGTGAGTCTGGGTTGTATTGTTGGACTGTTGGGATGCAGCAGTAACCGGCACAGCGGCAAGAGCACGGGCATGGTCGCATGAGGCCGGTGCACTTGCTGCTTCCTGGATGTCTCGCTGTTGTACGAATACTTGGTGAAGGGAATCGAAACTGTGCCTTGCAGGTACCTGGGGCCGTTCGCATCGGGAATGAGAGACAACTGCATGTTCGAAGTCCGGCGGTGGCCAACTTCCTGAGCAAGGTTGTGCTTGCCGTGTGGCTGTGCTGTGTGAACGGCTGCCGCTACAGATGCATGTCTTGAGTTCTCGATCTGGAAGTGCCCTGCAACAGGGCGGAGCGGCACCGCCCTCGGGACCTGTCTGGTACCAGGGGGTGGGCGCTGTCGGTTGGCACTGCTCAGGGGGAACGGTGTATTGCGTCCATGGAGCGCATTCCCTTGTTGGCTGCTTCGGTTGTACAGATACCGAGAGATGGTCGTCTTCATCAACCTTCAGGGTTGCCTGTGTTCTTATATTCGCCTTGCTCGCTACCTCAAAATGGGAATCCGAGCTAGCTGCGCTCTTAAACACCTGGAGCCATGCCGGAGATGATTCATGATTCGCCATGGTTGTGCGCTCCCCTCAGTTCGCGTTGCGACTACTTCGAGAACTCACACCCCGGCACATACCGCTCCACCACCACTTCCCTGATGTTATCGAATGCAGAACTGTAGAGAAGCCGCTCACCTTTATTCGAGGCTATCAGGTGTTCTACTGGGCATCCCTCTGAAATCCAGCGAATGGGGGTGAGCAGATTGCGGATGGTTCCCTTATTTGCTGCAGCCAATGTGGCCGATGCAGTAAGGGCAGGGCCTCGATAATCAATGCGGCATTCTGTTTCATGTTGAGCAGCCAGACTCTCCAGCGTAGCCCCATCGAAGATCCTGTTTCCATCAAGCTCATAGGCTAGTTCTTTATTGGGAGCGGCTGTGACCAGCTTATCATCGAAGATGTGTGTCACCAGCCCCGGGTCGATGCTCAGGGACCTAGTGGTACAGGAGTACTTGCGAGCCAAGTATATCGGGCCGGGCTGTCCCCCGGGGTTCGGCACCAGGGTAGCCCTTATGTTGACGAAGGTGTTTGTGGTCCCAAGGGTAAACCCATCATATTTGCCACTATCGTTGCCCGTTCCCCAGTCAAGTTGCAGGGTGCCACCAGACAACTGTTCCGTGGTAGGGCAGAGCAGCCAGGGGTCTGCCAGCCTGGGATTGGCGAAGAGTATTGGAATTGTTATGGGGGCCGTGATGGTGATTGTACCTGTTGTTGATACTATCGAACTTAAACAAGGCAAGGGGGTAAAGCTGCCGGGTACATCTCGTCCTGTCTTCAAGATGTGGAGTTTTCGCAAGTCTTTAGCCGGTAAATCAAGGAGTAAGCCAGCGCCCGGCTTCCCGGCCAGCTTCACATTGGCAGCGAAGGCAGTAATAAATGAATCCATTCCTGTGTCCGCTGATCCCTCAGCGTCGATCTTGAATTGTATGTCGGTGGAGTCATAAGTTTTCGTTAACTTCAGAGTAAAATCAAGGCATACGCTATCGACCTTGTATCCCGGTGGCAGCGCCCCAAGTCGAAAGGTATCACGCTGACTATCGCCAGCGAAAAATGACTTCTCAATGTAGATCTGGTTGGCCATCTCGATTCTCCTCCTAATCTGCTTGTTGCCGCTTGTTCTGGATTTCGTTTGATGGCCCCTCCTCCTGCGCTCCCCTCCAAATCCCCTGCCATTGGATCATCATATAAGAAAAGCAAGCCGAATCAAGACAAAAAATTACCCCCCCCCCCAATTATTTTTTTGCTATGGTACGATAAATTCAGCAATAACAAGAAGTTAAGCGCGATACTGTGGAACGCTATGTGGCTTTGGTTCGCAGCGAACCATGCCATGTCTCATGCTGAGGGATCACCAGAACTTGGCCAGAAAGATGTCCGCTTCTCCAGAGCTAGTAAGGTCGGTGTCTCCGAAGGCGATAACATTTCGGAAAGATCCAGTAAGGTAGACATTGTTGGAGGAGTCGGTAACAACAGAGTTCGCTCCATCGTCGCCAGTTCCCCCAAATCCTTTACTCCATTGATGATTCCCGTTGGGATCAAACAAAGCAATGAAT
>CAYZFJ010000033.1:0-6138 GCA_964477705.1 uncultured Myxococcia bacterium
GCCCTCGATCTCCGCCTTGGGTACCAGCGCAGCAACCGAGTCGACCACAATCACGTCAATGGCCCCGCTCCGCACCAGCATGTCGGCAATCTCCAGAGCCTCTTCCCCATTGCTGGGCTGAGAGATCAGCAAATCATCAGTCCTCACTCCCAGTTTACGGGCGTAGGTGATATCCAGGGCATGCTCCGCGTCGATGAAGGCGCAGATACCGTTCATCTTCTGCGACTCAGCCACCAGGTGGAGTGCCAGGGTAGTTTTTCCCGATGACTCAGGGCCATACACCTCCACAATCCTTCCCCTGGGCAGCCCACCAATCCCAAGAGCCACATCCAGATTAAGCGCTCCAGTGGGAACCACCGGAATCCCTTCCACCAGCATCTGGTCACCCTTGAGGCGCATGATGGAGCCCTTACCGAACTGCTTCTCAATGGTAGCCAATGCACTGTCAATAGCACGCTCACGGTTGTCGCCCTGTCGTGCGTTCCCTTTATCAGTACTCATCTCCTCCTCCTTGTCCCAGTAATGCATAACCCAGGGCAGCATATTGCGGGCCCGAAGCTTGCAGTTCCGATTTATACAGTACAATCCGATCAACATCAAACCCACCCGAAACGGCAGATTTCATATTGCGAAGAACGTCCCCCAGTCCGCTGAAACCAGCAGAGTTAACTACCCTGCCCAAGGTGATGTGGGAGGTAAATTGCCTCTCCTCCCCTGGAAAACCTAAAGAAGTGACCGCATCCTCCACCGCCCTGTGCAACGCCTCCATCTTTTCCTGACTACCATTGTCAGTCCCCACCCAGATTACCCTGGGGTTGCGAATACCCGGGAAAGCCCCGGCCCCAGCCACGCTCGCCTTGAACGGCTTAATCTCGCCGACCCGCTTTCGCAGCGCATCTAACAGGGCAGGCACAATGACAGGATCTGTCTCTCCAATAAACCGGAGAGTAAGATGGATACTCTGAGGAAGCACCCAGCGGACTTTCATACCCGTTTGGGATAGTTCCTGATGGAGCTTGTGGCTGAACGACCCAATCTGCTGAGCAATCTCGGGAGGGAGATCGCAGGCTATGAAAAGTCTCGCCATGGGGGGATCTAAAGTGGCAACTGGCCTGCTTTCAGTCTGACTGCTGCCTCCCTGCCCCTGAACAGAGCCTGCCTCATTGGCCCCAGCCATCGATGATGCCTTAGGTGAAGGAGGTGACGATTGCATAGTCACCTGATTCCCCCGATTATGTCGCCCTTCGCTGCCATTTTGCTTCTTCACCTGCGCTCTCCGTCCAATCTGCTGATCATGATTCATTCACCTAAATCCATGAGCCGGTTAAACAGATTCCACATTACCATGAAAGCCGCTGCTCGTCGGATCTGTTCTCTGTTTCCCTCAAACCGCTCAACCACCCACCACACAGAAGGGCTATCAACCTCGCTCTCACCCTCGCCTGCACCCTTGCCCTTGCCCTCGCCACCATCACTACCACCGCCCCCCTTGCGAGAAGGGCCGGCAACAGCCATATACACAGTCCCTACCGGATACTCAGCAGTTCCCCCACCGGGACCAGCTATCCCAGTCACGGCCATCGCCCAATCCACCCCCACCCTGTCCAGCACCCCCCGGGCCATTGCCTGAGCACACTCACTGCTTACCACACCATGCTCCGCCAGCAGCTCCTCAGTAACTCCAAGCAGTCGCACCTTCATCTCGCTTGAGTAGGTTATCATCCCGCCGGGAAAATACCTGCTGGCACCAGGAACCTCTGTGAGCAGTTGCCCCAACATGCCCCCAGTACATGACTCCGCCACACCGACTGAGGAGCCGGTCTCAGCCAGTTTTCTCCCAAGCACTACTGGGAGAGTATCGGTCTGGGATCCATAGGCATGCCTACCCAGCACCCCTTTAATCGCACAGATAACTTTATCGACAATAATTTCAGAAATGTTTCCAAAAAAATCCGAAAAACGTACTCCAACCACGATTTCAGGGTAATCCACCCGGTAGGAGATACTTACGCTGCCTGGCAGATGAAGGGTGTCTACCAGAGCGGCAATCTGTACTTCGGTCAGCCCAAGAACCCTGATTGACCCGTGATGCATAGCAGCAGGGGCCGGCCCGCTTCGGTGGGCCAAGTCTGCGATAACCGGCTCCAGATACCGACGCACCATGGCCTGGAACTCATCTGGCACACCGGACAGCATGAAGAGTAGACATTCACCCACCTGCACCCTGACGCCCGGACAGGTCCCCACCGGGTTAAAGAGCAGCTCACCTCCCCTTGGGATGGGAAAGTTCAAAACATGCCGTCCACGGCTTTCATCCCCGGTGGTCTCTACCGGTTGGAGTTGGGCCGTTTTACTGCTCCCCTCCCTCCCACCATTCCCTTCCCCAGCCAACTTCCACTCCACAGCAGGCTCATAATCGGCAGGAACAAGGGGCACATTCAAGGCCACAGCCGCTGCTCTGAGCGTAAAATCATCCGGCGTAAAGCCCATCCCGCCAGATAACACAATCAGCGAACATTGGCGCTCAACGCACCCAGAGATGGCTGATGCTATCTCAGCCAAATCATCTCTGGCAGTAGTAACCCGGTATAGAGCAGACAAAAACCCGGCTTGTTCAAGCAAGCCGGCGAAAAACTGACCATTAGTGTCTACCACCAGGCCTGCCACCAATTCATCACCGGTGCTGATTACCTCAATTCTGGGATTAAAATTCAACACAATCCTTGAGGTTAGTTGATTAAGTCAATTAGCAGGTTGGTTGGTTTGAGTACACCTGCTCATTAGAGCACTCCAGTTGATCACCTTTCCAAAACACAATCTAATCAGTCCTTTGAGGATACTATATTTTGGCCGGTGCTGGTCAGATTTTATAATTCCAATGCCTAATTACAAAGGATAAAAGGATACGAGAGCAGAGGGAAATCACATCGACCTAACAAGGCAAAAACCGACGTCGGTGCGGTTGCCGGGGGGGGGCGCAGCGACGGTAAACAACCCGACAGTACCTGGCGCAAGAGTAACAGGAGCCGCCCCGCAAAAAGCGCCACGAGCCGTTAGAAGGCCCTGCAGGATCTGTCACAGCCCTGCTGCCCCTTGCCACATGCTGGGAGCGCCGGCTTCTAGCCGGCAAACCCCAATTTTTCCGTACACAGTGCACCGCTGGCGAAGGGCAGGGCGTGTACTACAGTGCCTCTACATAGGCTTTGCGTAGAAATGGGCAGTGTCTTCGATGGCCTGTCGGCCAAGCAGGCCCTCGCCAGGATGGTGCCACCAGCCAACCTCTCCTTCGCCCAGTCGCCAGCACAGGAACACGTCCTTCCCCTCCATGCGGGCAGGAAAATCAACCAGCCCTAATTCCGGCGACTCTACAATCACACCCATGCCACTGATTTTGGCCAGCTCATGATTGATCCGGTCTACATAATCAGCCACCACCGCATGGTGCTCATCCCGCATCTCCTCAAAAGACTCATCACCTAGCTCCAGAGCATACTCATCCATGGCGCTGCGCAGAGTAAAGACGCGGTTAAATAGCTCTTCCAGGGCGGGAAGAAGCCGGTTTGCCTCTTCTGGGGTAAAAAATCGTTTTGCTTCCATTGACCCATATTGAATCCGGGAACTTGCCAAGGCAAGACACAGACCCGTGCACAGGTAAGAAGAGAACAAATTGCCTAAAAAAGACGGAGACCCAATGAATTACTATCCTAGAACTCAACAGGACGACATGTAGGTAAATTAGGCGGAAAAAGCGGGAAAGGAGGACGCACCGATCCCACAGCTTATGAGGCAACGCCATAAACAGCAGTAATGGAGCATAGTTCGGACTATGATAGACCGGACGACTGAGAGCAGAAACAGACGTAAGTGTCTATTAACGCTTGGAGAACTGGAAGCGGGCCCTGGCACCCTTCTGGCCATACTTCTTACGCTCTACGGTTCTGGAGTCCCGGGTCAGCATGCCCTCCACCTTCACGGCGGAGCGGAGCTCAGGGTTGAACTCAAGCAGAGCACGGGCAATTCCATGCCGCACAGCCTCAGCCTGACCAGTAAGACCACCACCACGCACGGTGACCCGCACATTGAACTTGTCAGCCAGACCAACCAGTGACAAAGGCTCGCCTGCGATCATACGCATGGTCTCGCGGGGGAAATAATCCTCAACCTGACGGCCGTTGACGACAGTCTTGCCATCACCCGGATAGAGGAAAACACGGGCTACTGCCGTCTTGCGGCGCCCGGTAGCATACCAGTAAGTCTTCGATCGGGAAGAAGTCTGGGCACCTTCACCGCTGCCGCCGATTGCCGGCCCAGTTGGTGTACTCATATTTTGATCTCCAGATTCTTGGGCTGCTGGGCCTCATGTGGGTGCTCAGCAGTTGCGTATACCTTCAGTTTGTGTTGAAGTTTGCGCCCCAACCGGTTCTTGGGAAGCATCCCCTTTACCGCATGGTAAACAATCTGCTCGGGCTTGCTGTCTCGCAGTTGAGCAGCATTTGCCTCCCTGATTCCACCGGGATAGCCAGTAAAGTGGTAATACATTTTCTGTTCCCACTTCCGACCGGTGAGAGCCACCTTTTCCGCATTGATGACAATGACGAAATCTCCGGTATCCACGTGGGGTGTGAACTGGGGCTTGTTCTTTCCGCGGAGTATCTGGGCCACCTCAGAGGCCAGTCGGCCAAGGGGCTTATCCGTGGCATCAACAACCCACCAATCCTGTTGAACTTGGTTCGGCTTTGCGCTGTAAGTCTTCATGTCTCAACTCGTAAGATTTTACAATGGGCAAAAACGCCCATTGAGGACGCGATTTTTTAGGCCAAGTGAAAGCACATGTCAAGAGAGAAATGGAAATTCAGGCCTAAACAAAATGAATTTGGGTGAGTTCTTGTTCACTCCCCCACTTTCAAGGGTTGACATCGTCCAGCATGATGTGTCTGATGTCTCTTCACCATGCTGGGATGAATTACTTTACACGACAAACAATTTTTCATCTCCCCCGCAGGGGAGATGATGAAACATTCACTGGATAAAGACAATGGAGCCTTCCACCGCACACAGGATTACCAGACGATCAGACCATTTATTATGGAACAACAGCCATGAAGTAAACAGTGAATGGCAGGGTGCATGCATAGCACAGAGCATGACTGGAAAGCAACGGCTATCTTTGACCAGATCGGGCAGAGGAGTAATTGCCATCTGGTCTGCTGCAGCTATTTTTACGTGCATTTCCGCATGTGCCGAGCAAGGCCAAAACTCTGACGGGAACCAACAGCCCTCTGGAGATTGCCCATCTGCCCCGGCAGTGGCCGTTCTCTCATCGGGTACCACAATCTTTCTCCATGAAGCATCCAGACCTGACGCCACCGCCCAGTCACAGGGCACCTCAGATGGCGGGGCCTGTTCCGTCCAGGGAGTTCTCCCCATCACAGGCGTGACTTTCCCGCAAGCCCGGGAACTATGCGAGAAATCGGGATTTGACCTCTGCTCCCTTGACGACTGGTTCCTGGGATGTTCTGGAGATGTGAACTACCGGCACCCATATGGGCACACAGAGCAAAACGGCATATGCAATGACTTCCTGAGCGGGTACGAGGAGCTGCTCCCCACCATGCAGATGTCCGCATGTGTCTCCCCGGATGGTCTCTATGACATGGTGGGCAACCTGTGGGAGTGGGTTATCTCATACGATCCTGATTCTGGAGAGATGATCAAGGAGTATATGGGTGGTTCCTATAAAGTCACCGATATGACCCGCCACATGAAGCCTACTTTCTGCGGTGCCCGGATCACGCCAATTCAGCATATTGAATATTATGCCGCTGACTTAGGGTTCAGGTGTTGCAAGACACCAGACTGAATTTTCATCACCTGCTCCAGCAGCCTATTGCCTGCCACATCACCACCATGAAGAAAAATCCCCCCTCCATTGGAGACAATTCCAACAAACCAGCCGATAGAAGTAAGAGCGCTTTTTCATAAGAAGTCGAAAAAACCGTGGCCTGCATTTACATGAGGGCTATCCATCATGGAGGACACACATGTCAGGTTCATCTTACCCAACCTTCCCTTATCCCCCGTCATCCCAGTCCCAGTCCCAGTCCCAGTCACAACATATTCACCCAATCATTGAGCTAC
>CAYZFJ010000033.1:6238-23789 GCA_964477705.1 uncultured Myxococcia bacterium
TCCCAGTCCCAGTCCCAGTCCCAGTCACAACATATTCACCCAATCATTGAGCTACACAAAGACCACCCCCTCTACCCACCCGGGATTCTCAAAAAATTGGGAGCACACGCTCCGTCCATGCTGTGGTGGCGTGGCAGAGCCATCCCTACCCACATTCCATGGATAGCAGTAGTAGGTTCCAGGTCCATCGATCAAGCAGGCACCGAAGCAACCAGGCAGATTTGCTCAGTGCTTGCTGCCAGAGGTTGCGTGATAATCAGCGGCGGAGCCATGGGAGTAGATGCGGTCGCCCACTCGGCCACCATGGACGCAGGCGGATTGACTGCCGCCTTCTTCGCAGGAGGGGTGGACAGGACTGGCCCCCGATTCAACAACCAAATCTATGAGCGCATTCTGGTTGAGGGAGGAGCTCACTTGTCATGCCAGCCGCCCGGCACACTACCCAAACGGAGCTACTTTTCCCACAGGAACCAGCTCATCGCCGCTGCAGCCCAGGCTATTATAGTGATTCAGGCTGCCCCGGGCAGTGGCACAATGATCACCGCCATGCATGCCCGGCTGATGAATGTTCCGATTCTGGCTGTGCCCGGCAGTTTTGAGGACCAGTCCCGTCTCGGTTGCGCCAAACTGATCCGGGAGGGGGCCTATCTGATCAGTTCAATCCACCAGCTTCAAGATACCTTGCAACAGCTAGGCATTGGCGATGCGCTGCCCCTTATGGCTCGAATAATGACTCAAACGAGTGCGGATAATACGGCTGTGCAGTCGCAGCCTCAGTCGCAATCAAAACAACAAACAGAGGATTTTCAGGGTGAAAAATCAGGAAAAGGATTTACTATTAAAGGAATTGATCAAAACGCCCACTCTGCCCAGCACCAACCTTATACCAGCCCGGTTTCTGCCTGCTGTTCCACTGATACACCACTTGACACAGCCGCCCACAATAACATAGGAAATCAGACGGGCCTCCAGCCCCAAGCAACTGAACGACGCTCGAAACGGCCACCACCACACACACACCGAAAGAGGCAGAGTGGAAAACAGGAGAGCTGGGATGGGGAAACCAGGACAGAATCCCTTGAGAATATGGCTGCTCTCATTCACCAAATGCTGGAAAAAGGGCCTCTGACAAAAGAAGAAATCTGCGGCAAATTGAACAGCACTCCAGCGGAGACAGGAGTTCAATTAACCTTTCTTGAATTGAATGGGATCGTTGCAAAGATGCTAGATGGGCGTTATGTTCTCACAAAATTTTAATCTCGCAGGTCTAAAAGCGGATCAATCTTGACTTGTCCCAATAATGGAATTAGGGGATTGAAAAGGTAAACAGGGGGCAGGTGGTAAGAGATCATTGGGAGCATTGAGCCGGGAGCAGGGGCAGGGAATAGGTAGAAGGTTTCAGGTTTAAAGCATGGGGGCAGTGACAAGGAAGTTTATCAGGTCAAACCGGTCGATTACCGCTTTAGCTGCAGGTGATATAAGGGAATTATGGGAAAAAGCCTTGTAATAGTAGAATCTCCGGCAAAGGCACAGACGCTTAGAAAATATCTTGTGTCAGACTTTCTGGTAGAAGCCTCGGTTGGACACATTCGCGACCTCCCTCCCAAGGAGATCGGCGTGGATGTGGATAACGACTTCAAACCCACCTATGAATTAATTCGTGGCAAAGGGACCGTTGTCAAAAAAATCAAGGACGCAGCCAAGAAGGTAGAAACCGTATACCTGGCGCCCGACCCCGACCGTGAAGGAGAAGCCATCGCCTGGCACATCGCCCAGGAAATTGGCAAGCTGAACAAGAACGTATACCGAATCCTGATCCACGAGATCACCAGAAAAGGTGTAGCACAGGCGCTGGCGACCCCCTTGGACCTGGACCATTCCAAGTTCGAATCCCAGCAGGCCAGAAGGATTCTGGACAGGCTGGTCGGGTACAAAATCTCTCCCCTTCTCTGGACTAAGGTACGCAGAGGACTCTCAGCCGGCCGGGTACAATCGGTAGCTGTGCGCATGATTGTTGACCGGGAACGGGAGATCGAGTCCTTTAAGCCGGAAGAATACTGGAATATATCAGCTCGCCTGAGTGGCGAGCTGCCGCCCCCGTTTACCGCTCGCCTTGCTACCATCAATGGCCGTAAAGAGAAGGTGACAAATGGTGAGCAGGCAGCCGCCATTGCAGCCGAATCCTCCAGCGGCACCTTCAAGGTAGCCTCTGTTGTCCGCAAAGAGCGCAAACGGTCTGCGGCACCGGCATTCACCACCGCCAAGCTGCAACAAGAAGCAGCCAGGCAGTTGAGATTCACTACCCGCAAGACCATGCAGCTTGCCCAGCGCCTCTATGAAGGCATCGATCTTGGCACCGAGGGAGCAACTGGTCTGATTACTTACATGCGTACCGACTCCACCAGGCTCAGCGATGACGCAGTCAGCATGGCTCGGACGTTCATCAAAGATCAGTTCGGAAGCGAGTACTTGCCTGCCAAGCCCAATGTGTACAAGAACAAGAAGAATGCCCAGGACGCCCACGAAGCCATCCGTCCTACATCAGTTGAATGGACGCCAGAGAAGGTGCGCCGCTGGCTAGAGCCCGATGCTTACAAGCTCTACAGACTGATTTTCAACAAGTTCATCGCCTGCCAGATGAAACCTACTGTTTACAATATGACAACCGTTGATATTGAGTGTGGCAAACTGGGCTACCGAGCAGTAGGGTCTGTCATGAAGTTCCCCGGCTATCTGGCTGTCTGGGGCATTACCGATGGGAGCAACAGCGGTAAGGGCAACAGGGAGGAACAGCCGGACGACGAAACAGGGCAGGACAACAACAATGAAGATACTCCCTGCACCCTGCCGCCCCTTGAGGAGGGGCAGACCCTCACCCTGGGGGGAATCGACACAGAGCAGAAGTTTACAGAGCCACCACCCCGTTTCAATGAAGCCAGTCTGGTAAAGGAATTGGAGGATAAGGGCATCGGACGCCCATCCACATATGCGTCAATCATCTCGACCATACAGGACAAGAAGTATGTGGAGAAGCAAGACGGAAAATTCCTACCCAGTGAATTAGGTCTGCTCGTAACGGATCTGCTGGTGCAGTCCTTCCCAGACATAGTGGGCATTGAATTTACTGCCCACATGGAAGATGACCTTGATCGGGTCGAGGAAGGGCAGGTGGACTGGTTGGCCATGCTTCGAGAGTTCTATGGTCCCTTTGCCGAAACCCTGGAAAAGGCCAGGGAAGACATGCGCAATATGAAGCGGGCCGAGGAAGCTACCGACATAAAGTGCGAAAAATGCGGCAACCCCATGGTAATCAAATGGGGGAAAAACGGATATTTTCTTGCCTGTTCCGGATATCCAAAGTGTAAGAACACCAAGGAAATCGAGAAGAGTGCCACCGGTGAGGTAGAGGTTAAGGAGGAGGAGGTCGCTAAGGAGCCATGTCCGTCATGTGGTGGCAAGATGGTGTACAAAAACAGTAAATTCGGCCGCTTCCTCGCATGCACCAATTATCCGGACTGCAAGGGGAAGAGGCCGATTATGACCGGGGTTGCCTGTCCAGCCGATGGATGCAACGGCCAACTGGTGGAAAAGACCTCCCACAGGGGCAAGGTCTTCTACTCTTGTGACCAGTACCCCCAATGCACATATGCCCTGTGGGACAAACCCGTTCCTAAAAAATGCCCAGATTGTGGCAACCCCTTCATGGTGCTACGTCAGCCCAAACGATCAGGGAGGACCAGCAAAACCGCTGCAGCGACCAATAACGAGCAGTCGACCAAGCTGGTCTGTCCTGTCCCCGAATGCGGCCATATCCACAACAAGGATTGATGGTTTATTGTTGAGCGCTGATAATTTTTTTCCGTCCGCATTGACAGCAGCATCGTCCCAGACGCAAGCCGATGCACTAGCCGGCACGCAAGCCAGCACGCCAACCCAACCTGAACCTGGACCTGAGCTCGGACTTGGACATATGGCCACGATCCCCATCATTCAGGTTCCAGTCCCGGGATTTCATGTGACAGTAGTGGGAGGCGGTCTGGCAGGCAGCGAGTGCGCCCTTCAGATTGCGTCAATGGGGTACAGGGTAGCCCTGGTGGAGATGCGTCCTCTCCGCTCCAGCCCGGCTCACCACACGGATCTGCTTGGTGAGCTGGTCTGCTCCAACTCACTCAAGTCCATCTCAGCCAATTCGGCCCACGGGATCCTTAAAGAAGACCTGACCATGCTGGGATGCAAGCTCCTGGAGATCGCCCGCCAGCACCAGGTTCCTGCCGGGCAGGCCCTGGCCGTCAACCGGATGGACTTTGCACGGGCAGTGACCGCTGCCGTGGAAACCGATGCCAACATCACCATTATCCGTGGTGAAGTGACCTCATTACCATCACCCCGCCCCCTCACAGGGGGGAGCGGATCTGATGCTGCCGGTGATAATTCTGTCCCATGGGAAGGAGTTGTGGTCATAGCCACTGGTCCACTCACCTCTGCCCCGCTGGCAGCGAACATTGCCCAGGCAACCAACAACCCACATGGGCTATGGTTCTACGATGCCATCGCCCCTATTATTGACGGCAGCACCATCAACATGGAGAGGGTGTTCACAGCCTCCCGCTACGATAAAGGGGGAGCAGACTATCTGAACTGCCCTCTGGACCGCACCCAGTATCAGGAGTTTCACCAGGCCCTTATGGGGGCGGAGAAGGTTACCCCCCATTGGTTTGAGAGCACAAAGGCCTTTCAGGGGTGCCAACCCATTGAATCTATTGCCGCCACAGGGCAGGATTCACTCCGTTTCGGCCCCATGAAACCGGTCGGGCTGGAAGATCCCGAGACAGGGCGACGGCCATGGGCAGCAATACAGCTTAGGCGTGAAGATGTTGCCGGCAACGCCTGGAATATGGTCGGCTTTCAGACCAGGCTCACCTATCCGGAACAGAAGCGTCTCTTCCAAACCATCCCAGGTCTGGAAAACGCCTCGTTTCTCCGCTTCGGCTCCATTCACCGCAACACCTTCATCAACTCGCCAGTGCTTGTGCAGGATGATTTATCGCTGGTTAGCAACCCTGGTCAGGTCTGGATTGCCGGGCAGCTCACCGGGGTGGAAGGATATGTGGAATCGATCGCCAGCGGCCTGCTGTGCGCACTGGCAGTGGCATCACGGCTGAGGCATGAGGTACCTGGCAGCGTCAACATCAGCGGCAGTGGCAGCAACAGACCAGGAGAATTCGTCCCACCGCCACCATCTACCGCCCTGGGTGCTCTATACAGGCACACCAGAAACGGGTCAGTACGGCAGGGGTACCAGCCATCTGCTATCCATTTTGGCTTGATGCCCATCCCTTCCCCACCGCCCCCACCCCCCGACGCACCACCACTCCGCCGCCGTCACAGCTTCTCCCGAGAAGAACGTGGTACCTGGCATGCAGAGCAATCACAACGGGCAATTAGAGAATGGCGAGACCGCTTTGTTGGCACCATCAGAAGACCTGCCTGAAAATGATTTTCCGTATTGTTTGTTACAATAATCCTTGAAAATCACCCCGGATCACCTCGCCATCCAGTTACTTGCAATACTTGACTGCCAAGGGTATTAACTGTCCAATGAGCGATAAGATCAAAGACTTCCTTGAGTACCTGCGCACAGAACGCCGAGTGTCCGGAGAAACTCTCCGAGCTTATGGCGCTGACCTATACGACTTTGAGGACTACCTGGTCCAGAACCTGTCCTTTGAGCGCCCCCTTAACCCCCGGAATGTGACCATTCAGCACATAAGAGGGTATCTGCGGCTCCTGCACAAGGACAAACGGAAAGCCACCACCGTGGCTAGAAAGCTGAGCTCCCTGCGGTCATACTATACGTATCTCAATCGCAAGGGCTTGTACGACGCCAACCCGGCTGCCCTGGTGTCCAATCCCAAGATGCCTTCCCGGCTACCCAGATTCCTCCCTGCAGAAGAGACTAAAAGCCTGATGGAGGTATGCAACCCGAACGACAACCCCCTGGCCGCTCGGGACAAGGCCCTTCTGGAGCTGGCCTACGGGTGTGGCCTGCGTGTGGCGGAGCTGGTCAGCCTGAACCTGGACAATGTGGATATGGACGGCTGTATGGTGAGGGTACTGGGAAAAGGAAACAAGGAGCGGGAGGTTCCCATCGGCCGGGAGGCCATAAACGCCCTCCTCAGGTACCTCCCCCAGCGGGGCGAGCTGCACGGAGGCACAAATGGGGGAATCAAGGACCCGGACGCCCTGTTCCTTAACTGGCTGGGTGGCAGGCTGAGCACAAGGAGTGCAGACCGACTATTGCGCAAACGATCCCTGCAGGCCGGATTGAGCTCCATCCCGTCCCCCCACGTTTTGCGCCACTCGTTCGCCACCCACCTGCTCGACGCAGGGGCGGATTTACGAGGTATTCAGGAGCTGATGGGCCACGCCAGCCTCTCCACTACCCAGCGGTACACCCATGTGGGGCTGGAGAAGCTGATGGACGCCTATGACAAGGCCCATCCCCGGGCACGAAAGGAAAACAAGCCATGAACTATGGGCACTCATCATACCACTACCCACCCACCATGGAAGGTGGAGGTGGCAGCAGCGGCGGCGGGGGAGGAGGAGGAGGATACTGCTCAATGAGAGGGACTACCATTCTGGCCATCAAACGGGACAGGCGCGTGGTGATTGCTGGTGACGGGCAGGTCACCTTCGGCAACACAGTCCTGAAAAGCAACGCAATCAAGATCCGTAAGATGATGGACGGCAGAATATTATCAGGCTTTGCAGGCAGTACGGCAGACGCATTCGCCCTCTACGATCGCTTTGAGAAGAAGCTGAAGGAGCATGGAGGCAAGCTCGGCCGTGCCGCAGTCGAGCTGGGAAAGGACTGGCGAACCGACAAGATGCTGCGCCGGTTAGAGGCGTTTCTGGTAGTGGCTGACCAGGAGCAGCTTCTGCTCTTGAGCGGTAACGGAGACGTGGTAGAACCAGAAGGCGGCATCTGCGGTATCGGCTCAGGGGGCCCATATGCCCTGGCCGCTGCCCGGGCTCTGCTCCGTCACGACCCGGACATGGACCTGGCCCATGTGGTTCAGACATCCATGGAAATTGCGGCAGAGATCTGTATTTATACCAACACTAATATCACCATGGAGGAGTTGAAGGGATGAAAAAGAAGAATATGGATGCCTTCACCCCCAAGCAAGTTGTTGAAGAGCTGGATCGTTATATTGTAGGCCAGGACAGTGCCAAGAAGATGGTGGCCATTGCCCTGCGGAATCGGTGGCGGCGCCAGCAGGTGACCGAGGAGCTGCGGGAGGAGATTGTCCCGAAAAACATCATCATGATTGGACCTACCGGGGTGGGGAAAACCGAGATCGCCAGAAGACTTGCTAAACTAGCCCAGGCACCATTCATCAAGGTGGAAGCATCCAAGTTCACCGAGGTGGGATACGTGGGCAGGGATGTGGAGTCAATCATCAGGGATCTGACCGAGGTAGGGCTCAAGCTGGTCAAGGAGGAGGAGAAGGAGAGGGTGCTTGCCAGGGCCGAAGAAGTCGTGGAAGACAGGCTCCTCGATCTCCTGCTCCCTGCCCCCAGCTTCACCCCCGGATTTGAGGAAGCACATGATAAATCCGATGGTCCTTCTCACACCAAGGAGAAGCTGCGGGAACAGCTCAGGGAAGGTAAACTGGACCAGCGCACAGTGGACATTGAAGTGGCGGAGAGAAAAGGTCCTGTCCTTGAGATCTTCTCATCCCAGGGACTTGAGGAGCTGGACATCAATTTCAGGGACATGCTGGGCTCTGCCCTTGGAGGCAAGAAGAAGCGTCAACACAAGGTCACCATAAAAGAGGCCAGAGAGATTCTCCGGCAAGAAGAGAGCCAGAAGCTCATCGATCAAGAGAAGGTGGTGCGTGAGGGCATTCGGCGGGTGGAGCATTCCGGGATAGTCTTCCTGGATGAGGTAGACAAGATCTCGGGAAGGGAATCTGGCGGTAAGGGGCCTGATATCAGTCGGGAAGGTGTGCAGCGGGATCTGCTCCCCATCATTGAAGGCACAACGGTCAACACCAAGCACGGCCCGGTGCGCACAGACCATATTCTGTTCATCGCTGCGGGCGCTTTTCACGTGAGCAGCGTCTCTGACTTGATCCCCGAGCTTCAGGGCAGATTCCCAATCAGGGTTGAGCTGGACAGTTTGACCAGAGCAGATTTTATCAGAATTCTTACTGAGCCTAAGAACTCTCTCATCCGTCAATACACTGCACTCATGGAGACCGAGGGCGTTGAGCTTGAGTTTACTGAAGATGGAATCGACACCATCGCCGAGGTGGCAGACCATGTGAACTCCAGCATGGAGAACATTGGTGCACGGCGGCTCCACACCATCATGGAGAGGGTGCTTGAGGAAGTCTCATACACCGCCCCAGAGATAGAAGGGGTAAAGATTACGGTTGATCGTCCATTTGTGGAGTCCAAGTTGAAGAACGTGATGGAAGCAGAAGATCTGGCCAAATATATTCTCTAGCGAAACAAACCCAGCCCTCCCATCCCCTCCATCCCTCACTCACGCCCCTCCCCCAACAGCGCCATGTTGCGACATTCCATATTTATTGCTACCAACACTCACATCTAAGCCCCAGAGGCCCCATAATCTTCAATTGACCCTTACCGCTGGTCACTCGCCAGAGATCTAAGGCACGAAAAGTAAGGTACGAATTGAAGAGAATGAGAAAAATCACCCTGATCCTGACCATCCATTTCCATCAACCCGTGGGTAATTATGACCACGTATTCGAACAGGCCATCGAGCAGTGCTATCTGCCCTTTCTACAAGTGCTCGGCGAGCACCATGGCGTTCGTTGCGGCCTCCACTATTCAGGCTCTCTGCTGGATTGGATGGAACAGCACCACGCCGGCCAGGAGCCACTCCATCGAATCCGGGATCTGGTCCAGACAGGCCAGGTAGAGCTTCTAGGTGGGCCATACCAGGAGCCAATCCTGAGCATGCTGCCAGACAGGGATATCACCGGCCAATTGGAGATGATGGACCGCAAACTTATGGCCTTGTTCCAGACAACCCCCCATGGCTTCTGGCTCCCGGAGCGAGTTTGGGAACCAGACATCCCCAGGATGGTTGCTCCTTCCGGGCTTAAGTGGACCCTGTTGGACGACACCCACTTCCGATATGCTGGACTCCTTCACCCGGTAATGACCGGCCATTACATCACAGAGAAGCAAGGACATTCTCTGGGTGTCTTTCCCATCGACCAGAATTTGCGTTATCTGATCCCTTTCCGTCCAATCAAAGAGTTGCTCGATTACCTGATGAACTTGGCAAAAGGCCATATTTCCAACTCCCTCACAGGTCAATCAGAGGGATTCTACCAAAGGGAAGGGCTCGACCAAACCGCATGTGACACCACCCCTCCCCTCACCATTACCTATGGAGACGACGGCGAAAAGTTTGGACTATGGCCAGATACAGCCAGGGTAGTTTATGGTAATAGATGGCTGGAGAGGTTCTTCCAGGCCCTTGAGGAGAATAGTGACTGGATCCAGTCTGCCAGCCCCGGTGATGCCTATGCTCAGTCCCCGTCACAGGGTCGAATTTACATCCCATCCGCAGCTTACGAAGAGATGATGGAATGGGCACTGCCACCCCAGGCTCAATCCAGGTTCAGCCAGTTCAAAGAGTACTTGCAGGCAGCCGATCTGCTCGAACCGAACCGAGCCTTCATCAGAGGAGGAATCTGGCAATCATTTCTGACCAAATATGAAGAGTCGAACCGGATGCACAAGAAGATGCTCAGGGTAAGTGCCAAGGTGAACAAGGTCCTCATGGCCACCGCAGCCTCCCATATGAGTGACCATGTCTCCCTCCAGGCTCCGGGCGCAACAGCGGCAAGGCCCCACATGAGCCGAACCGCACAGGCGAATGCGTCTGTCCAGGAAGTCCAGGAAGTCCAGGAAGCCCAGCTCGCTCTATTTCGCGGACAATGCAACTGCGCTTACTGGCACGGGCTCTTCGGAGGGCTATACTTAATGCACCTGCGACACGCAGTTTACCGAGAGCTTCTCAAGGCTGAAGTTCTGGTGGACCCAGACCCAGCCCCACACGGGGGGTGCAGAATCGAAGAGCTTGATGTGGATCATGACGGACAGGTAGAAGTGCTCATGGAGAATAGCCTGTTCAACCTGTGGGTGCGCCCCATACAGGGCGGCTCTATCCCCCTGCTGGAGTTCCGACCAGCCTGTCTCAATCTTACCAATGTGCTCACCAGATACTATGAGGGCTTTCACGATCAGGTCATCCAGGTGTCTCACAACCAACTGGCCGAGGCGGAGAAGCAGAACACCGTGGATACGGGTATCCGCCAGAGGGAGGGCGGCATCGAGGAAGAGGATGAGCAGATCCAATCCATTCACCATATTACAGCGGTAAAAGAAGCCAACCTGCCTGAGGCGCTGGTTTATGATCCCATCCCACGGGAATCATTCAGGGACAGGTTTCTGACCCTTTCACCCGACAATTCTGTCAACCCCAACACCCCAGCCGACAGGGAGATTGCAGTGAAGTACATGGGAGCTCTGAAGGGGATGCTGGCGGAATTCGGTCACCCCCGGCGACATGACAGGTCTCAGCCCAATGATAACGAGCTACTAGGCCACATGCGAGTACACGGTGGAGAAGCTCAACTGACCGCGAATCTGCGCCTTCCAAGCTGTGCCGGAGCCCCCCCACAGCTCCATGTAACAGAAAAGGACCAGCGCTCCATAACCATGGCAGGCACTGCCGTGCTGACCACATGGCCTCAGCCGGCATCACCGGCATCACCGGCATCACCGGCATCACCGGCATCACCAGCACCCCACATCCACATAGAAAAGCGCATTACCCTGGATAGCAATAAACTGGAGGTGGAGTACCGGCTGATGCAGGATCAGCAACCAGTTGTTAACATGGCTCTTGCACCTGAATTGAGCTTTTCAGATTCCGGGAACCAGAATCAGCACCCAAACCCAAAACAGAATCGCAACAATGATGACAAACCGGTGTTTTTCATTCAGCCAAGTAGTCAAATGGGGAATCTATCTGAAGAGGATTGCCAAAAAGCAATTGCAGCCTCAAAAGAACAGTTCTTGGAATGTAGCGGCTTTTCCATGGAATTGGGGAAAAACACCACTCCCTCCTTGATGAATCAAGACATGAATCTGAACCTGAGAGTCACATGGGAGCAGGATGCCTGGATATTTCAGTATCCGATCCTGACCGTAAATAGATCCGAATCTGGTTTCGAAAAAACCTGGCAGGGAACATCATTTATTGTTCTTTTTCCTCTTTCTCTCCAATTTAGAGAATGGAAAACAATCCGAATGATGTTACAGATACATGAAAAGCATTTAAGATAGAGAAAGCCTGCCACCGAATGCACACAACAGACGGGCAGGCAGGGTACTTGTAACCCCCTTTATCGCTATCAAACCGATGGAGATTATAAATAAATGCCTGAGCTTCGAAAGGATCCAATCATTGGCAGGTGGGTGATTATTGCCACGGACAGGGCGAGAAGACCAAAAGACTTCAATATCCCCAAAGCGGTTCCTCCAGTCCATAATGAGTTCTGCCCATTCTGCTTTGGCAATGAGAGCTCTACGCCAAGGGAGATTCTTGCCTTTCGGCCTGATGATTTTGTAGCCAACCCCCAGAACTGGACCCTGCGTGTGGTGCCCAACAAGTATCCAGCCCTCATGATAGAGGGTAACCTGGAACGAGAGGGCGAGGGCATGTTCGACCGAATGAACGGGGTCGGCGCCCACGAAGTGATAATTGAAACCGGTGAGCACCACAAGTCCATGGCAGAGATGCGTGAAAAACAGGTTGAGGACATCTTATGGGCTTACCGGGAGCGGATTCTTGATCTTAAAAAAGACACCCGATTCAAATATGTTCTCATTTTTAAGAACCATGGCGAGCCTGCTGGTGCCACCCTGGAACACCCTCACAGCCAACTGATTGCCCTGCCTATTGTCCCAAGACAAGTGCGTGAAGAACTTGAAGGTGCCAAGGAGTACTATGGGTTCAAGGAGCGGTGCGTATTCTGCGACATCGTGCGCCACGAACAGGTGGATGGACGACGGGTGATCTATGAGAACAGCCATTTTCTGGTTATTGCTCCCTACGCCCCCCGGTTCCCCTTTGAAACTTGGGTGCTTCCCAAAAAGCATGACGCCAGCTACGAGAACTGCCAGCGTCAGGATTGTCAAGTCCTGGCTGACGCCATGAAGGTGACCTTGCGCAAGCTGAATGTGGCTCTGGATAAGCCTGCATACAACTTTATTCTGCACAACTCTCCCTTCAGGGATGAGGACTCACGGCACTACCACTGGCATTTCGAGATTATGCCCAGCCTCACCCGGGTTGCTGGCTTTGAGTGGGGATCGGGTTTTTACATCAACCCCACCCCGCCCGAGGAAGCTGCTGAATTCTTGCGTAATGTGAAGATCTGAGCAACGCACTAGGGGCGATGTGGCGACCGCCGACTGCGACAGGGGGGAGACGGGGGTGGGTGATGGCTGCATGTAGAAAAACCACGCACGGTAGAATATCAGACGTCCCTGCCCAGGCTAACCAACTGGGCGATTACTACAGTTGTTTTGGGGTTTGTTCACCATGAATATCCTATTCGCTTCTTCCGAGGTCGTACCATTTTCCAAGACAGGCGGGCTGGCCGATGTGGCTGGAGCTCTCCCGCCTGCTCTGGCCGCTGCAGGAAACCAGGTTACTGTAATCACCCCCCGCTACGGCTTTATCGACCCTGTTAAATTCAAACTGCGCGCCCTCCCAGACACCATGAGCCTTCACATCGGACTAGAGTCCTATCATGTGAGCTTTTTCGAAGGCAGCCTGGATCATAAAGTTAAGGTAATCTTCACTGACTGCCCCCCATTGTTCGGCAGAGACAAGCCTTACGGGACCTCTGCCGGGGACTATCCGGACAATGGGATCCGGTTCGGCCTCTTTGCCAAAGCCATCGCCGAATGGGCTGACCGAGCTGCCACTCCCTTTAACATTCTCCATCTCAATGACTGGCAAACAGCCATGGCCCCCCTCTTTCTCCGGGGAGATGGGAGAGCCGATAACGGTTCTGGCACTAATTCTGATCCGCATCCGTATCCTGGTCATCCGAGACCCAAAGTGGTCTTCACCATTCATAACCTGGGCTATCATGGCCTTTTCAACCCTGAGATTCTTCCAGAACTCGGTCTGGGCTGGGAGCATTTCAACATGTTCAACCTGGAATTCTGGGGACAGGTCTCCTTCATCAAAGCCGGGCTGATTCACGCTGACCTGCTCACTACCGTCAGCCAGACCTATTCAAAAGAGATTCAGACCGAGGAGTTCGGATTCGGACTGGACGGAGTGCTGCGCTCACGGGCAGACAAGCTGACTGGCGTGGTCAATGGGGTAGATTACAGGGTATGGAACCCAGAGACCGATGAGCACATTATTGCCCGTTACAGCGCTAAAAATCTGACAGGGAAGGCGGCATGCAAGAGGGACCTGCAGCGTGAACTGGCGCTCCCCCAGAGGCCACGCACGCCCGTCATCGGCATGGTCAGCAGGCTGGCAAGCCAGAAGGGGTTTGACATTCTTGTTCGAGCTCTTGATCAACTGCTGGAGAGTAATCTCCAGCTTGTGATTCTCGGCAATGGAGACAAGAGCTTTGAAGAGCTCCTGTACAACAAGTCGGGTGAGGACCGATACAGGGACAAAATGGCCGTTACCCTGGCATTTAACAATAAAATGGCCCACAAGATCGAGGCTGGTGCAGACATGCTGCTCATGCCGAGCCGATACGAGCCCTGCGGCCTTAATCAGCTTTACAGCCTCAAGTATGGTACTGTCCCCATTGTCAGGGCCACTGGCGGGTTGGAAGATACGGTGGAAGAGTTCGATGCGAAAACTGGGCTCGGGACCGGTTTCAAATTCAAGGAATACACTCCTGACGCATTGCTGGGCGCGGTCAATAAGGCTTTGCAGATCTACCGCTCCCGAAACAAGGCGACCTGGAACGCCCTGATGCTGAACGGCATGAACACTGACTTCTCATGGAATCATTCGGCAAGGGTTTACCAAAAGCTTTATGAAGATCTGCTTGGCTGACAGTCCTGCCAATGGGGAGGTTTACAAGTCATAGATGAAAGTTGCATCCCCTCTGGGGAGCAGCCCCCAATTACCCTCCGCAATCACCACCCCTCCCGCCCTATATAAGAACATAGTGATTAGAGTTCAAAAAGAGTGGGGTTCGCACCCTCATAAACCCCGATTATCCACGGAATTGGTGTTTCTTATGTTCCTGCTGCAACTTGAGGGCACGGCATGCCGTGCCCCTACAGGCGCTGGGTAGCCTTGCCTCTTGCACCTTGCGCCTTGAACCTTTCCCCTTCCCATTTTCATCTTTCATATTTCAACTTGATAAATGTGTGTTAAATAAGTTTCATGATTTTTACCGCACCCCTTTTGCACGGCAGATTGATACGCAGATACAAACGCTTTTTGGCAGACGTGGAATTAAACCACCCTATCCCTGGACTCGAAGCAGGAACCAGCGCCCATATCATCACTGCCCACTGCCCCAATTCAGGCTCCATGAAAGGGCTGGATACCCCTGGAAACCCTGTAGTGGTCTCCCGTAGCGACAAACCCGGTCGCAAGCTGGCATACACCCTGGAGTTAGTCCAGGTTGCCGGCAAGTGGGTTGGAATCAACACCTCCCGCTCTAACCACATTGTCCACGAAGCCCTGGTAGCAATGCAGGGCAATGGGTTACCGGAATCCGAGTCGGTACCCGCACCTGCGGCACCGGCACTGGAAACACAAAGTGCAATCCCCCAGCTTGCCGGTTACAGCTCCATCGTCACGGAGAAAAAATATGGGGTCAATAGCCGCATAGATATTCTCCTTGAGGACCCCAACCTGGGTAAGTGCTATGTGGAGGTGAAGAATGTGACCATGGCCAAGGGAGAAACAGCCATGTTCCCTGATGCTGTCACCGCACGGGGCACTAAACACCTCCATGAGCTGATGCAGATGGTGGCTGAAGGTCACCGAGCGGTCATGTTCTATCTGGTTCAACGGGAGGATTGCCGGCATTTCATGCCAGCAGCGCACATTGATCCTGTCTATGCAGCTACTTTAGCTCAAGCTCGTTCAGCAGGGGTGGAGACCATCTGTTATTCCTGCAACATCTCACCCGACGGAATATGGGTGGCCCGGCCAATCCCCATAACAATGACTGAGTAGGAACGGTCCATGAACCGATTCTGCTCCACACCTATGCAGGCCAAAGTGTAACAAAAAATTACACTCCCCCAAAATCAGCGGATTTCCCCACCACACCCAAAGAACCTGATTAAGCTAACCTATTGTTTTTAAAGGAGTTTTTGCTTTTTTTCCCCCTTTTGGCCAGTATACCCCTCCACACGAAAGGAGATTCTGATAATGCTTTCAGGACGAATCAGAAAATGGACAATGGGGGGCTGTCTGACTTTGGGATTGATCTTGATATCCGGTACCGGCCAGGCAGCAGAGTATTTCCTTGCACCGGATGGAAACGACTCCGGGACCGGCAGCCAGTCGGCACCATGGAAGACCTTCAGCCAGGCTGCGCAGAAGCTGCGGGCTGGCGACACTCTCACCGTTGCTGATGGTGATTACCCTGTGTCAGGAGCAATCAACGTGCCCAACGGGATGGTGGACAATCGAATCGTCATCAGGGCACAGAACGTGGGTGGTGCTGCTCTTATCGGCAGAGGCACCCAGGAGCAGGCTGGCATCTGGATGGGCAACCACACCACCATGGCCGGTTTCGTGATGCGGGATCTGCGCTGGCCCTACAATGGGCAGAGCACCCCTGGCAGCGTGAACATGGTAGGAGTCCAGGGCGTCCTTCTTGAGGACCTGGATATTTCCGGCGGCGAGGTGGGCGTAATGGGCTCCGGCGATGCTCGGAACAACACCATCAGGCGGGTCCATGTGCACCATTGCGGTATCGCTCCGGGTGAAAGCGTACGGCAGGCAGCAGGTGGCGGCTTCTGGTTCTACAGCTTCCATGACAGCCTGATAGAGGATTGCGAATCTTCCTATAACGAAGACCTGACCCCCACAGAGATGAGCAGAGCGGACGGATTCTCAACATGGCAATCGGAAGGATTAGTCTTCCGCAGGTGCTACGCCCACCACAACCGCGAAGAAGGCTTTGATCTGGACAGCCCGACCCTTCTTGAAGGCTGCATATCCGAATTCAACGCCCAGAAGGGTTTCAAATTCTGGAGAGGAGGCACCATGATCAACTGTGTCTCCTGGAACAACGAAGTGGGAATCACCATTCTGGGCACCCCTTCTGACGGTCCTTCAGAGATCAGGAATTGCACCATCGCCTATAACGGCTTTGATCTGTTCCCTGGCTCTGAGCGTGACGTTGGTATGGGAATTGTAGCCAACTCCGGCGCCAAGATACGACTCATCGGCTCTATCGTGGCCAACAATCAGCCTGCCAAGCAGGCCATATGGCTGATGGGATCATCTTCTGACCTGGTCGAAGAGAAGGGGAATCTCTTCTGGACCACTGGCAAGAATATCATCCAATCATCTGATGCAGCCATCACCGCTGCCAATTACAGTTCTTCCTGGCAGAATGGCACCCGGGGAGCAGGTTCCATAGTGGCTGACCCCAAGTTCAAGAATCTGCTTGAGTTCGACCTGAGGCTCGCCGAGGACAGCCCCGCTATCAACGGTGCACCGGCGAATGGTGCGCCCCACGTGGATGTGGACAACATCCTCCGCCCCCAGGGTGATGGAGTTGATATAGGCGCCTATGAGCTCTGCCAGAGCGCCTCTTGCGCCCCCGACCAGGAGCCTGGAGATGATGAGCCGGGCGAAGAGCCAGAAGATGACGTGGGCATTGGTAACGAAGATCCTGACACAGGAGCTATTCCTGATGACCAGCCAGATACGGACGTAGATGACCCTGATTCTGGAACAGAGCCGGATGGCAATGGGAATGACGGTGACGATACCGGCACAACTGACAATAACGACGCAGGAATGACCGGAGATAGCGGTACCGTTGACGAGCAGAATAATGACAGTGGCACGTCCGACAGACAGGACAACCCGCGCTCCAAAGGCTGCTCCATGGGTGGAAGCACCATCGCCGGAAACGGCCAGCCCACCATCCCAGCCATGGCAATCCTCCTGCTGCTCGCCCTGACATGGATAATCCCTATGGGGCTCCGCAGAAAAGAACAGTAAGAGAACGCCTGCACTCCTCCACTCCTTGCACCCTGAGGGCAATCTGTTTGGGCGGGTTGGGTGCACCGCTAACAAAGGGCACGGCATGCCGTGCCCCTACAGCCAATTAGCCCTCACACTCCCCTTTCCCTCTTTCAACTTTCCCCTTGAACCTTGCACCCTGAGGGCAATGTGTTTGGGCAGGTTGGGTGCACCGCTGGCGAAGGGCACGGCATGCCGTGCCCCTACAGACGTTGGGAGGGA